>JBDIBD010000019.1:0-23859 GCA_039812725.1 Vicinamibacteria bacterium
CGGGCCCGGGGGCGACGCCGGGGCCGGCGCCGCGCCCGCGGCCGCCGGCTCGGGCGGCGCCAGGCTGGGCGAGGGCAGCGGGAAGCGCGAGCTGTTGTAGCGCTGCTCCCACCAGCCGTCGCACTCGGGCGAGAAGGTGGGCGCGTCGGTGCGGCGGAAGAAGGCCGTCTCGCCCGAGATCTCCTCCAGCCGGTACATGGCGTCCTCGCGCAGGAAGTCGAACATGTGCCGCACGGTCGGGATGTGGATGTCGTCCACCACCAGCAGCGCGCCGGGGTTGAGCAGCGGGTAGAGGTAGAAGTACTCGAGGTCCGGGAAGGGGTAGCCGTGCGGCCCGTCGATCAGGGCCAGGTCGAGCGGCCCCTCGAACTGGTGGCGCGGCAGGGTGCGCTGGGTGACCCCCTCGACGAAGCGCACGGTCTCGGCCCGGAAGTGCCTGTGGTTGCGGGCGGCGCTGATGCTGCCGCCGGCGTCCACGGCGAAGACGGTGTGGTCGGGGCTCAGGCGCGAGAGCAGCACGGTGGTGCGGCCGGCCCCGGTCTCGGCCGTGCGCCGCAGGTCCGTGCTGCGCCCCAGGCGCACGAGGGTCGAGAGCACCTGGGGCTGCACCGTGCCGGCCCCGTGCCACGACTCGGGCAGCTCGGCCAGCTCGCGCGCCAGGTCCTCGAGAGAGATGTCGGGAAGCATGGCGCTCATCATGTCACGCGCCGGGGGGCGGAAGGGCGTCGCCCGGGGCGGGGGTGAGGGGGACACGCTCTCCCCCTCACCCTGCCCTCTCCCCCAGGGGGGAGGTATCTCAGCGGGTCGCCGCTGGCGGCTCTAGCCCAGCGGGTAGCCGCCGGCCTCGATGGCCGCGTCGGCCACCTGCCGGCGCAGCGCCGCGGCGTCGGCCAGGTCGCGCTTGGTGAAGCGCTTCAGGGCCGCCAGGTACGTGCGCAGCATGTCGCCCTCCTCGACGGCGGAGAGCAGGCGGCGCCCGGAGGCCTCGATCTTGTCCATGGCGTCCTGGGCGAAGCAGCGCACGGCCGCCTCCTGCAGGCGGGCCTTGTCCTCGCCCTGGGCCAGGGCGCGCTTCCTGGCCCGGATGACGGCGCTCTCGAGGGCGTAGGTCTCCATGGCCAGGTCGGCGAAGTGGCCCAGCACCTCCTGCTGGTCCGAGATGGCCTCGCCGAACTTCTGCACCGACAGGCCCAGGGCCGCCAAGCAGACCTTCTTGGCCCCGGCCACCATGCGCGACTCGGCCGCCAGGAACGACTCCTCGGCCTCCTCGAAGGACGGGCCGGAGGTCAGCTCCTCCATCAGCGCCATGGCCTTCTGGAAGACCGGCAGCTCGCCCTTCATGGCGCGCCGGATCAGGCGGCCGGGGATCAGCAGGCGGTTGATCTCGTTGGTGCCCTCGAAGATGCGGTTGATGCGGGCGTCGCGCCAGATGCGCTCGGCCGGGTAGTCCTCCACGTAGCCGGCGCCGCCGAAGAGCTGCACGGTCTCGTCGGCCACCCAGTCCAGCATCTCGGAGCACCAGACCTTGACCATCGAGCACTCGGCGTCGTACTCCTCGATGCGCTTGAGGCACTCGGCCGTGTCCTTGACGTCCACGTCGCGCAGGTTGCGGTCGATCATGCCGGCGGTGCGGTAGACCACCGCCTCGCTGACGTAGGCCAGGATGGCCATCTCGCCCAGCTTGGCCTTGATCAGGCCGAAGTCGCTGATGGGCTTGCCGAAGGCCATGCGCTGCTTGGCGTAGTCGACCGAGTGCTTGAGGGCCAGCTTGGCGCCGCCGGTGACGCCGGCGCCCAGCTTGAAGCGCCCCACGTTGAGGATGTTGAAGGCGATCTTGTGGCCCTTGCCGACCTCGCCCAGCAGGTTCTCGCGCGGGATCCTGGCGTCGGTCAGCACCAGCGGGCGGGTGCTGGAGCCCTTGATGCCGGTCTTCTTCTCCTCGTTGCCGAGGGTCACGCCCGGGGTGCCCTTCTCGATGATGAAGCACGAGAAGTGCTGGCCGTCGACCTTGGCGAAGGTGATGTAGACGTCGGCGAAGCCGGCGTTGGTCAGCCACATCTTCTCGCCGTTCAGGATCCAGCTCTTGCCGTCCGGGGAGAGCACGGCCCGGGCCTTGGCGTTCATGGCGTCGCTGGCCGAGGAGGCCTCGCTGAGCGAGTAGGAGCTGATCCACTCGCCGCTCGCGAACTTGGGCAGGTACTTCTTCTTCTGCTCCTCGGTGCCGAAGTAGACCACCGGCAGCGAGCCGATGCCGGTGTGGCCCATGTAGGTGACCGCGAAGCTGCCCTCGCGGGCGGCCTTCTCGGCCGCCACGGTGGCCGAGACCTTGTCGAGGCCCAGGCCGCCGTACTCCTCCGGGATCTCGATGCCGAGCAGGCCCAGCTCGCCGGCCTGGGCCATCAGCTCGCGGGTGGCCTGGTAGTTCAGCTTGAGCAGCTCGGGCAGCCGGGGCACGACCGAGTTCTCGGCCCAGTCGGCGGCCGTGTTGCCGATCATGGTCTGTTCCTCGGAGAGGTCCTCGGGCGTGAAGACCTCCTCGGGCTGCCGCTCCTCGATCAGGAAGCTCCCGCCGCGCGCGGCGATGACCTGTTCCTGCGTCTGCGTCGCCATGACTCTCCTCCTTAGCCCAGTCGCTCGATCACGCCGGCGGCGCCCATGCCGCCACCCACGCACATGCTGACGATCCCGTAGCGGCCGTTGCGCCGCTGCAGCTCGCCCAGGAGGCTCGACACCAGCTTGGCGCCGGTGCAGCCCAGCGGGTGGCCCAGGGCCACCGCGCCGCCGTTCACGTTGACCCGCGCGGGGTCCAGGCCGGCCACCTGGATGACCGCCAGGGCCTGGGCCGCGAAGGCCTCGTTGAGCTCGATCACGTCGATCTGGTCGAGCTTGAGGCCGGCCTGGGCCAGGGCCTTGGGGATGGCCTCGACCGGGCCGATGCCCATGATCTCGGGCGGCACGCCGGCCACCGCGAAGCTGACCAGCCGGGCCAGGGGCCGCAGCCCCAGGGCCCGGGCCCTCTCGGCCGACATCACCACCGTGGCCGCCGCGCCGTCGGACATCTGCGAGCTGTTGCCGGCGGTCACGATGCCGTCCTTGGCGAAGGCCGGCTTGAGCTTGGCCAGCGAGGCCGCGTCGGTGTCGGCGCGCGGCCCCTCGTCCACGTCGAAGACCACGGTCTTCGTGGCCGGCGGGCCGGGCTTCCGGCCCTTGGGCGCCGGGGCGTCGGGGTCGGGGACCTGCAGGGAGACCGGCACGATCTCGTCCTTGAAGCGCCCGGCCTGGATGGCCGCCACCGCCTTCTGGTGCGACTGGAGGGCGAAGGCGTCGGACTTCTCGCGGTCGATGCCGTACTTGCGCGCCACCAGCTCGGCGGTCATGCCCATGCCCAGGTAGGCGTCGGGGTAGTGCTCGAGCAGCGACGGGTTGGGGGCGATCTTGTGGCCGCCCATCGGGATCAGGCTCATCGACTCGGTGCCGCCGGCCACCACCACCTCGGCCCGGCCGGCCACGATCGCGTCGGCCGCCAGCGCGATGGCCTGCAGGCCGGAGGAGCAGAAGCGGTTGACGGTCATGGCCCCGGCCGTGTGCGGCAGGCCGGCCAGCAGGCTGGCGATGCGGGCCACGTTCATGCCCTGCTCGGCCTCGGGCATGGCGCAGCCCAGGATCACGTCGTCGACGCTGTCGGCCGGCAGGGCCGGCACGCGGTGGAGCGCGCCCTTGATGGCGGCCGCGGCCAGGTCGTCGGGCCGGAAGTCCTTGAGGGCCCCCTTGACGGCCTTGCCCACGGCCGTGCGCACGCTGCTGACGATGACGGCTTCGCGCATGACTTCGTCTCCTAGTTCCGCAGGGGCTTGCCGGACTTCAGCATGTGGGCGATGCGGTCGCGGGTCTTCTGGGTGCCGAGCAGCGACAGGAAGGCCTCGCGCTCGAGGTCCAGGAAGTGCTGCTCGCTGGCGGCGCCGGCCGGGCGGTCGCCGCCGCACAGGATGGTGGCGACCTTGGTGGCGATGAGCGCGTCGTGCTCGCTGATCTGGCCGCCGCGGGTGAAGTTGTGGATGCCGGTCCGGAAGGTGGCCAGGGCCGAGCGGCCCAGCACGGGCACGTCGCTGCGCGGCCGGGTGGGCCGGTAGCCAGCGCGGGCCAGGCCCAGGGCCACCTGCTTGGCGTCGTGGATCAGGTGGTCGGGGTTGCGCGAGAGCGAGTCGGCCGGGGTCAGGAAGGCCTTCAGCACCTCGGCGCCGGAGGTGGCCACCTTGGCGAAGGCGATCTGCTCGAAGGCGCGCTTGACGAACGGGAACGGGTCGGCGCCCTCGACGTGGCGGCAGCGCTCGTGGGCCCGCAGGGCCAGCTCCTTGGTGCCGCCGCCGGCCGGCACCAGGCCCACGCCCACCTCGACCAGGCCCATGTAGGTCTCGGCCGAGCAGCGCACGCGGGCGCCGTGCAGGGTGATCTCGCAGCCGCCGCCCAGGGTCAGGCCGAAGGGCGCCACCACCACCGGGAGGTCGGCGCACTTGAGCGCCATGTTGACGTTCTGGAACTGCCGGATCGAGGCGTCCAGCTCGTCCCACTCCTCCTCCTGCACCGCCAGCATGACGAGCATGAGGTTGGCGCCGACGGAGAAGTTCTCGCCCTGGTTGCCCACCACCAGCGCGTCGAAGTGCTGGCGGCCCTCCTTGAGCGCGGCCTGCAGCATCGCGAAAGTGTCGGTGCCGAGCGCGTTCATCTTGGAGTGGAACTCGACCAGGCCGCAGCCGTCGCCCAGGTCCACCAGGCTGGCGCCGGCGTTCTTCTTCTTGACCACACCCGGCTTCTGCTTGAGCGTCTGCAGGTCGATCACGCGCGGCCGCTCGGGGACGGGCGCGGGGCCCTTGGGGCCGAAGGCGGTCTGGCCCGTGGGGCCGGTCTCGTAGAAGGTCTTGCGGCTGGAGGCCAGCAGCTGCTCGATCAGCGGCGGCAGCTGGCCGCCCTCGGCCTTGACGCGCGCGGCCACCGACTCGACGCCCAGGGCGTCGAGCAGGCGGAAGGGGCCCAGGCCCCAGCCGTAGCCCCACTCCATGGCCCGGTCGACCGAGTAGACGTCGTCGGAGATCTGCGGCACGAGGCCGGCGGCGTAGAGCGAGGTCTGGGACAGCACCTTCCACAGGAACTGCCCGGCCTTGTCCTTGCCAGCCATGACGGCGTTGATGCGCGCGCCCACGTCGGGCAGGTTCTGGGCCGCCTCCAGCGAGGCGAACTTGGGCTTGCTGCGCGGCTTGTGCTCGAGCGTCTTCCAGTCGAGGGCCTGGATCTCCTTGCCGTCCTTCTTGTAGAAGCCCGCCCCGGCCTTCTCGCCCAGGAAGCCCTTCTGCAGCATGGTCTGCATGAAGCCCGGCACCTTGAAGACCTCGCGCTGCGGGTCGTCGGGGACCAGCTCGTAGAGGTTGCCCGAGACCTTGACGCACACGTCGACGCCGGCGATGTCGGCCGTGCGGAAGGTGGCGCTCTTGGGCCGGCCGATGGCCGGGCCCGTGAGCAGGTCGACCTCCTCGACGGTCAGGTCGAGCTCCATCATGGTCTTGAAGGCCAGGCCCAGGCCGAAGGAGCCGATGCGGTTGCCGATGAAGTTGGGCGTGTCCTTGCACAGCACCGCGCCCTTGCCCACCACCTGCTCGCAGAACTCGGTCATCTGCGCGAACAGGCCGGGGTCGGTCTCCGGGCCGGGGATCAGCTCGAGCAGCTTGAGGTAGCGGGGCGGGTTGAAGAAGTGCGTGCCGAGGAAGCGCTTCCTGAAGTCCTGCGGGAGGTGGCCCGACATGGCCGCGATGCCGAGCCCCGAGGTGTTGGAGCTGACCACGGCGGTCTTCTTGACCGCCGGCGCGACCCGGGCGAAGAGCTGGCGCTTGACCTCGAGGTCCTCGAGCACGGCCTCGAAGACCCAGTCGGCGTCCTTGAGCTGCCCCCAGTCGTCCTCGAAGTTGCCCGGGCGCAGCAGCCCGAGGTCCTCGGGCAGGTGCAGCGGGCTGGGCTTGAGCTTCTTGAGGGTCTCGAGGGCCTTCTTGGCCAGCAGGCTGCGGTCGGCCGCGCCGGCCGGGACGATGTCGAGCAGCGCGACCTCGATGCCGGCGGCCGCCAGGTGGGCCGCCACCTGGGCGCCCATGGTGCCCGCCCCCAGGACCACGGTCTTCTTGATGTCCAGCACGGCGTCTCTCCCAGGGCCGCGGGGCCCTTTCGGCAGCGCTGGACCGACCGGGTCGGGGGCGTTCCACGCGGGGTGGCCCGCCCGGGACGGGTCAGGCCGTGCTGCCCTCGTACATCTTGTCGATGACGTCCTTGTACTTCTGCTCCACGAAGCGGCGCTTGACCTTGAGGGTCGGGGTCAGCTCCCCGGCCTCGAGCGTGAACTCCCGGGCCAGCAGGGTCACGCGCTTGATCTTCTCGAACTGGGCCAGGTCCCTGGTCAGGTCCCGGATCAGCTTGTCGTAGAACTCGACCACCGCCGGCTTCGAGATCAGGTCCTCGCGGCTGCCGAAGGACAGGCCGTGCTCGCGGGCCCACTTCTCGAGGGCCTCGAAGTTGGGCACCACCAGGGCGGTCGGGAAGTTGCGCTTGTTGCCGATCATGACGATCTCGGCGAAGTACTTGTTGGTCTTGATGGAGTTCTCGATCGGCTGGGGCGCGACGTTCTTGCCGCCGGAGGTGACGATGATGTCCTTCTTGCGGTCGGTGATGGTCAGGAAGCCGTCGGCCGAGATCACGCCGATGTCGCCGGTGTGGAACCAGCCCTCGGCGTCGATGGCCTCGGCCGTGGCCTCGGGCTTGCCGAAGTAGCCCTTCATGACGTGCGGGCCGCGGGTCAGGATCTCGCCGTCCTCGGCGATCTTGACCTCGATCCCCTCGAGCGGCAGGCCCACGCTGCCGGGCCGCGGCCGCTCGGGACGGTTGACCGTGATGACCGGGCTGGTCTCGCTGAGGCCGTAGCCCTCCAGGATCAGCAGGCCCGCGGCGCCGAAGAACTCGGCGATCTCCTTGGCCAGCGGCGCGCCGCCCGAGACGAACACCCGCAGCCGGCCGCCGACGCGCTCCTTGACCTTGCTGAAGACCAGCGCCTCGGCGATGCCGAAGCGGATCCCCAGCAGGGCGCCGGGGTGGGTGCCGTCGACGCGGTGCTTGAACCACTCGCGGCCCACGCCGATGGCCCAGTGGAAGATCTTCTGGCGCAGGGGCGGGTCGGCCGAGACCTTCTCGTTGATGCGCGCGTACATCTTCTCGTAGAGGCGCGGCACCGAGCACATGACCGTGGGCCGGATGTCGGCCATGTTCTCGGGGACCTTCTCGACGCTCTCGGCGTAGGCGATGGTGGCCCCGGCGTAGAGCATCAGGTAGTGCCCGGCCATGCGCTCGAAGACGTGACAGAGCGGCAGGAAGCTGAGGCACACGTCCTCCGACGTGAGCTCGACCACCTGGGAGGCGCCCTTGACGTTCGACACCAGGTTGCTGTGCAGCAGCATCACGCCCTTGGGGTCGCCGGTGGTGCCCGAGGTGTAGATCAGGGTGGCCAGGTCGGAGGGCTGCACCTGGGCGGCGCGGGCGCGCACGGCGCCCGGGTCGCGGGCCAGCGCCTCGCGGCCGCGGGCGCGCACCTCGGAGAGCGAGAGCGTGCCCTCCAGCGGGGCCTCGTCCATGCGGATCACGTGCTTGAGGTGGCTGGCCTGGGCGCGGACCTCGGCCACCTTGCGGGCCTGGGCGGCGTTCGAGAGGAACAGCACCTTGGCCTGGCTGTCGTTCAGGATGTAGAGCACCTGGGGCGGCGTCAGGGTCGCGTAGATGGGCGCGTCGACCGCGCCGGCGCACAGCGTGGCCAGGTCGGCCATGGCCCACTCGGGCCGGTTCTCGGACAGGATCGCGACCCGGTCGCCCGTCTCGACGCCCAGCGCGCGCAGGCCCAGGGACAGCTCCTCGACGGCCTGGCGGAAGTCGGCCGAGCTGATGCCCTTCCAGGCAGCCCCGTCCTTGTACTTGAGGTGGTCGGGCTTGCTGTTCCCGTCGACCGAGGAATAGAAGATGTCGCACAGCGTCCGGACTTCCATCACTGGCCTCCACTGCTGGACGCGGCCAGTGTCGCGCGTTGGGCCCCGGCCGGGTCGGCCGTGGCGCCACGCAGGAAGAGCTCGACGACTGGCCCCGCGATCTGGGCCAGATCATAGTCCTTCTTGCTGAGGATCCAGGAGGTCACCAGCTCGTCGAGCGTGCCGAAGAAGGCCTTGACCGCCAGGCGCACTGGCAGGTCGGCGCGCAGCTCGCCGCTCCTCTGTCCGGCCTCGATGACCTCGGTCAGCGCGTCGAAGTAGTCCTGCAGCCAGGAGGCCGTGAAGCGCTCCATGAACTTGGTGGACTGGCGCAGCTCGACCTGGAAGACCACCGCCAGGTCGCGGTTCTCGCCCAGCAGCCGCAGGTGGTTCTCGGCCACCAGGCGCAGGCGCTCGGCGGCTCCCTCGGCCCGCGAGAGCTGCTGGCGGGCCTCGGCGATGTGCTCGGCCATGACCTCGTCGAAGAGCGAGACGAGGATGTCCTCCTTGTTGCGGAAGTAGAGGTAGATGGTGCCGTCGGCCACGCCGGCCTTGCTGGCGATCTCGGCCACCCGCGCGCCGAAGTAGCCCTTCTTCGCGAAGACCTTGACGGCCGCGTGGAGGATGCGCTGGCGCTTGTCGTCCTGTCGCTTGCGGGCCATGCCGGGTCTCTGAATGAATGAACCTCCATTCAGTATCGGAACCGGCGGGGCTCCTGTCAAGGGCCCGTCGAGGCGGCCTCGGGCGCGGCCCCCGCCGGGACCGGCTTGACCCGGGGCGCGGATGTGCCTATCATCCGTGGTTCCTGCGTTCTCGGGCCGTCGTGCCAGAGGGCAGATGGAGGTCAGCCATGGCTATGCGTTGCGCTCTCTGCGGCAAGGGTCCCCAGTTCGGCAGCCGGATCAGCCACGCCCACAACGTCACGAACCGCCGCTTCAACCCCAACCTGCGTCCCGTGCGCGCGGTGGTGGACGGCACGCACAAGAAGCTGCGCGTCTGCACGCGCTGCCTGCGCTCGGGCAAGGTCGTCAAGCCCGCGCCCCAGCCCAAGGCCAAGAGCCAGGCCAAGACCCAGGCCACGGCCTAGGGCGACGACGGGCTGGACGGGCGAGGGCGGGGAACAGTCCCCGCCCTTCGTGTTTCTCAGAAGGCCGCGACCAGCTCGATCTCGATGCGCGCGTTGCGCGGCAGGCCGGCCACCTGGAAGGTCGAGCGGGCCGGCGGCTCCTTGGGGAAGTAGCGGCCGTACACGGCGTTGACCTTGGCGAAGTCGGCCATGTCGGCCAGGAAGAGCGTGGTCTTGACCACGTTCTCGGCCCCCAGCTTGGCCTCCCTGAGCACCGCCATCAGGTTCTCGAGCACGCGCTCGGTCTGGACCTCGATGCTGCCCTGGACCAGCTCGCCGGACTGCGGGTCGAGCGGAGTCTGCCCCGAGACGAACAGCAGGCCCCCGGCGATGACCCCCTGGGAGTAGGGGCCGATGGGCGCCGGCGCGGCGCTGGTCGTGACGATCTTCTTGTGCACGCTGCTCTCCTCCTCGCGTCTCAGGCCGTGCGCGCCGAGCGCGGCGCGGTCTGGCGCTCGATGTCGATGACACCGCTCACGCCGCGGATGGCCTTGGTCACGCGCTCCAGGTGCTTGAGGTCCTGGATGCGCAGGGTCAGGTCGATGGCGGCGGTCTTGTCGTCGAAGGTGCGGGCCTCGGCGGTGCGGATGTCGGTCGAGGTGCCGGCCACGGCCGCGGTCAGGGCCGCCAGCAGCCCGGGCCGGTCCTGCACCTGCACCGCCACGCGCACCTCGTAGGCGGCCTCGCCACCGCGCTCCCACTCGACCGCGATGCGGCGCTCGGGGTCGTAGACCTGCGAGAGCACGTTCTTGCAGCTCTGGGAGTGCACGGAGACGCCCTTGCCGCGCGTGATGTAGCCCACGATCGGCTCGCCCATGATGGGGTTGCAGCAGCGCGCCCGGTAGATGAGCAGGTCGTCGGTGCCCTTGACCTTGACGCGCTCCTCGCCCACGCGCAGGAAGCGCTTGACCGCCTCGGTGAGGGGCCGCGCGGGCGCCTCGGCCGGCGCGGCCGCCAGCTTCTCCGGCGGCAGCAGCCGGGCCACCACCTGCTTGACCGACAGGCGGCCGTAGCCCACCGCGGTGAAGAGGTCGTCGACCTTCGAGCCGGCGCCCAGCTCCTGGGCCACGGCCTCCAGGCGTTGCGGGTCGGCCAGCAGCTTCTTGAGCGTCAGGTCGAAGCGCTTGAGGTCGCGCTCGAACTGCTTCTTGCCGATCTCCAGGGCCTGCTGCTTCTCGGCCACGTTGAGGAAGTGGCGGATCTTGGCGCGGGCCTTGTTGGTGGCCGCCAGGGCCAGCCAGTCGCGGCTGGGCTGGTGGCCGGCCGCGGTGACGATCTCGACGATGTCGCCGTTGCGCAGCTTGGTGCGCAGCGGGACCATCTTGCCGTTGACGCGCGCGCCCACGCACTGGTGGCCGACCTCGGTGTGGATGGCGTAGGCGAAGTCGATCGGGCTGGCGTCCTTGGGCAGGGTCTTGACCTCGCCCTTGGGAGTGAAGCAGTAGACCTCCTCCGGGTAGAGGTCGATCTTGAGCGAGTTCAGGAACTCGTGCGGGTCCTTGACCTCGTGCTGCCACTCCAGCATCTGGCGCAGCCAGGCGAAGGCCTGGTCGTCCTTGTCGAGGCCGGTCTTGCCCTCCTTGTACTTCCAGTGGGCCGCGATGCCCTCCTCGGCCACGCGGTGCATCTCCTCGGTGCGGATCTGGATCTCGAAGGGCTGGCCCTCGTCCCCGATCACCGAGGTGTGCAGCGACTGGTAGCCGTTGGGGCGCGGCATGGCCACGAAGTCCTTGATGCGCCCGGGCACCGGCCGCCAGAGGTTGTGGATCACCCCCAGGGCGGCGTAGCAGTCGGCCACGTTCTCGACCAGCACGCGCAGGGCGATGAAGTCGTAGACCTGCTCGAGCTCGATGTGCTGGCGGCGCAGCTTCTGGTAGATCGAGTAGAGCCGCTTGGTGCGGCCGTCGATGTGGGCCTCGATGCCGGCCGCGCGCAGCTTCTCGACCAGGCCGGCGCAGGTCTTCTCGATGAAGGCCGTGGCCTGCACCCGGCGCTTCTGGACGCGCGCGTCGAGCTCGGTCCAGGCCTCGGGCTCGAGGTAGCGGAAGGAGAGCTCCTCGAGCTCGTTCTTGATCTTGCTCATGCCCAGCCGGCCGGCCAGCGGGGCGTAGATGTCCATGGTCTCGCGCGCGATGCGCACGCGGCGGTCCTCGGGCAGGAAGCCCAGGGTGCGCATGTTGTGCAGGCGGTCGGCCAGCTTGACGATGATCACGCGCACGTCGTCGACCATGGCCAGCAGCAGCTTGCGGAAGTTCTCGGCCTGGCGCTCCTCGGAGGAGGAGAAGGGGATCTTGCTGATCTTGGTGACGCCCTCGACGATGTGCAGCACGTCGGCGCCGAAGAACTCCTCCAGGCGCTCGGGGGTGGTGAGGGTGTCCTCCAGCACGTCGTGCAGCAGGCCCACCGCCACGCAGGCCGGGTCCATGCGCATGTCGGCCAGCAGGGCCGAGACCTCGAGCGGGTGCACCAGGTAGGGCTCGCCCGAGGCGCGCGTCTGGCCCTTGTGCTCGACGGCCGAGAAGATGTACGCCTTGCGCAGCAGGTCGAGGTTGCCCTCGGGGTGGTGCTGGCGTACCTTCTCGTAGATCTGCTCGAAGCGAATCATGCGCGGGACCGCCTAAACGCCTCAGTTTAGCCCGTTTCCCGGCGCGGCCGGGCGGAGCGGCCCGCCGGGCGCGGGGGCCGCCTGCTTCCTTGACGGGGTTTTTCGGTGCGATCTATAATCCGCTGTCTTCATGTCTGCAAGCCCCTTGAGTTTCAACGTCTTGTAGGGAGTCAACCGATGAAGCTGCGTTCCCGGACACTGGCCCTCGCCCTGGCTCTTCCGGTGCTGCTGGGAGCCGGCTGCTCCCAGCTGCAGGCGAAGCAGGCCTTCAAGGACGGCAACAAGGCCTACCGCGAGGAGAACTACCGGAAGGCCGTCGAGGCCTACTCCACCGCCATCCAGCACGACCCCGAGATGGCCGAGGCCTACTTCTACCTGGGCAGCTCCTACCAGGCGCTCTACCGCCCCGGCAAGGAAACCCCGGAGAACAAGCAGAATCTCGACAAGGCCATCGAGAACTTCAAGCTGGCCCTCGAGAAGAACAAGGGCGGCACCGAGACCCTCAGCCAGGTCAAGAACAACACCCTGGCGGCCCTCACCGGCATCTACTCCGAAGACCCCTTCCGCAGCTACGAGCAGGCCTACCAGTACGCCGAGCAGCTGGTCCAGCAGAACCCCAACGACTCCCGCAACATCTTCGCCATGGCGAACCTCTACAAGAAGTTCGACAAGATCCCCGAGGCCGAGAAGATGTTCGTGCAGGCCCGCCAGGTGAACCCCAAGGACGAGAAGGCCTGCAACGCGCTGGCGGCCTTCTACAACGAGCCGCACTGGGAAGGGAAGTCGAAGTTCGACGAGGCCATCTTCGTCCTGAACGAGTGCGCCGAGCTGCTGCCCGCCGAGGACCCCACCGGCCACTACAAGGTGGCGGTCTTCTACTGGGACAAGGCCTACCGCGACCCGACCCTCAGCGAGCCCCAGAAGGACGCCTACGCCGACAAGGGCCTGGCCCAGGTCGACGAGGCCCTCAAGATCAAGCCCGACTACGTCGACGCGCTGGTCTACAAGGGCCTGCTGCTGCGCGTGAAGGCCCAGGTCACGACCAACCCGCGCCTGCGCAACCAGTACCTCGACCAGGCCCAGACCCTGGCCAAGCAGGCCCGCGACCTGCGCCTCCAGCAGCAGAAGGAGGCCGAGGAGCAGGCCAAGATGCTGGGCGCGAAGCCGGCCGGCCAGTAGCCGCCGGCGGTCGCCTCAGGGCCGCCCCCCGGGGCGGCCCTTTTTTCGTTGCGGGCCGGGGCGAGGCCGGTCGCCTGCCCAGGGCCAGGCGACCCGGGGCCTTCGCTCCCCGCCGGACGGCGTCGCTGACGGTATCGTGACACTCCGGACCGCAACGGCGCGTTCCGCGAGGCCGAGCGGCGCTGTCGTCATCCTGAGGCGCCGCCGTCCACTCCGGCGACGAAGGATCTCTGGGGCTGTACGACCCGGCAGGTCCTTCGCTCCCCAGCCGGACGGCGTTGCTCAGGACGACGGTTGGCAGTCGCCGCCGTCCCGTCCGGCCGACGAAGGATCTCTCGGGCGGTACGACCCGGCCCGACGAGCGTCACTCGTGCTCGCGACGAAGGACGGCGGGGGGCCGGGGCCGGCCAACGAAAAAGGGCCTCGCCTTGCGGCGAGGCCCTGCAGGACGGCGGCTGCGGCCTAGTCGCCGCCGCTCAGCGTGCCGCCCGACTCCTCGATCTGCTTGTCCGAGATGATGCCGATGCGCTCCACGCCGGCCGCCTTGGCCACGTCCATGGCCTCGACCACCTTGCCGTAGGCCACCTTGCCGGTGGCGCGCACGAAGATGGTCTTGTCGGAGCGGGCCTGGAAGATGTCCTTGAGCTTGCCGTCCAGCTCCTCCAGGGTGGCGACGGGCTGCTTGTTGACGCTGATGCCGTTGTCGTCGAGCGCCATCACGACCTGGTTGGCGGGCTTGGCCGTGTCGGGCTTGTTCTGGGGGGCCGACTGGGGCAGCGCGATGTCGAGGCCGCGCTGGGCCACCGGCGTGACCACCATGAAGATGATGAGCAGCACGAGCATCACGTCGATGAGCGGCGTGATGTTGATGTCGGCCATCGAGCTGGTGGGGGACCCCTTCGCGTTCTCGTGCGAGTGGAGTACCGAACGCTTCTTCTTGCCGCCGCGGGCCATCGCTCTAGCCCTCCACCTTCTTCTCGGCGATCAGGGCCACTTCCTCCACGCCGCCCTCGCGGCAGAGGTCCATGACCTTCATGACCTCCGCGTAGGGCAGGGCCTCGTCGGCCTTGAGGTAGAGCACCTTCTCGTCCTCGGGCAGGTCTTCCATGCCCTTCTTGACCATCTCCGTCAGCTCGGCCGGGTTGTCGAGCTTCTGGCCCTTGAAGTAGACCGTGCGCGCGGCGTCGTTCTTGACCGCCACGATGATGGTCTTCTCCTTGTCCTGGCGCTCCTTGGTGTTGGCGGCGGTGGGCAGCTTGACGTCCACGCCCTTCTGCAGCATCGGCGTGATGACCATGAAGATGATCAGCAGCACGATCATGATGTCGGCCATGGGCGTGACGTTGATGTTGGCCATCGGCCCGCCCTTGCTGTCGCCGACTTGCATTGACATGGGCTTCGACTCCTGGTCAGGGACGGCTCGGCCCGTGGGCCGAGCCGTCGCCCGGGACCTGTGCGGCGCCTAGGCGCCCTTGCGGATGAAGTACTCGAGCAGCTCCGAGCTGGAGTTGTCCATCTCGATGTTGAAGCCCTCGACCTTGCCGCCCAGGTAGTTGTAGGCCCACACGGCCGGCACGGCCACGAACAGGCCGTAGGCGGTGGTGATCAGCGCCTCGGCGATACCGGCCGAGATGGCCGCGATGCCGCCCGAGCCGGTCAGGGCCATGCCCGAGAAGGCGTTGATGATGCCGAAGGTCGTGCCGAACAGGCCCACGAAGGGGGCGGTCGAGCCGATGGTGGCCAGGCCCGACAGGCCGCGCTTCAGGTCGGCCAGGTTGACGGCCGTGGCGCGCTGGATGGCGCGCTTGGCGGCGTCGAGGGCGGCCTCCTTGTCGCGCTCGGCCTCGCCCAGCTCCTGCTGGTACTGCCACTCCTGCAGGCCGGCCACGAAGACGCGGGCCAGGTGCGAGTGCTTGACGTTGGGGCCGCGCGAGGCGTCGATGGCCTCCTTGATCTTCCCGGCCTTCAGGAAGCGCAGCACGTCGGCGGCGTAGGTCTTGGACTGGGTGACGGCCTTGCGGTAGGTCCACCAGCGCTCGATCATCACGCCGATCGAGTAGACCGACATGATCGTGAGGACGATGACGACGCCCCACGCCACGCCCCCCATGTGCTCGATCATGGTTCTGAGATCAAAACCCATTACGTCCTCCCTGGACTTGTTCCGTCTCGAGCGAGCGCTCGGCTAGTTGAGCTTGAAGTTGACGGTCACGGTCATGATGACCGGGACCGGCACGCCGTTGAGCAGCGTGGGCGAGTAGACCCACTGGCGGACGGCGTCCTGGGCCGCCTGGTCGAGCAGCGGGATGCCCCGCAGCACGGTCACGTTCGTGACCTTGCCCTGCGGGCTGATCACGCACTCCAGAATGACGATGCCCTGCACCCGGGCCTGCTTGGCGATGTCCGGGTACTCGGGGTTGACGTGCTTGATCTTCTTCGGTTCCTTGATGTTCCCGCCCACGCGGACGGGCTGCTCCTGCGGCGGCGGGGCCGACGGCAGGCCGCCCACGACGCCGCCCACCACGCCGCCGGGGACGCCGCCCTCGACGCCGCCGGGGACGCCGCCCTCGACACCGAGGTCGATGCCCTCCTCGGGCTTGATCTCGGTCGGGACGTCGATCGGGGCCACGAACTTGGCGTCTTCGGGCGTGACTTGCTTGGGCGGGGTCTTGGGGACGTTGGCGGCCTTGGGGGCCGGCGGCGGCGGCGGCGGCGGCGGCGGCGGGGCCGAGGGCGGCTCGACGAAGAAGGCCCGCGCCGCGGCCGACGGCTCCGGCAGGACCTCCGACGTCAGCAGCGGCACGATGATGACCGCCAGGATGATGACCACGTGCAGGCCGATCGAGATCGGCAGGGTCTGCGACTGGCCGGTCTTGTGCCGGACCGAGTCGGACTCCACCAGGGATTCGAACATCCTCAGCTGCATTTACGCCTCGCTTTCCCGGATCGCGCCGCGCCTGAGGGGGCGAAGACCGCCGATTCTAGGGTCGCTCTTCCAGGGGTGTCAAGGAACCACTCCCCGGACGCTTCCCGGGGCACCTCTTCCGGCTTGGACACCGGAGGGGCGGCCCGGGTTCCGCGGATTGTCGCCCCGGCCCGCCGGCCTTTCAAGGGCTCAGTAGATCTTGAAGTTGACCGGGGCCCGGGCCAGGATCGGCACCGGCCGGCCGTGCTTCATGGCCGGCGAGAAGACCCACTGCTTCACGCACTCGAGGGCGGCCGCGTCGAGGGCCGGGATGGAGCGGAGGATGCGGGTGGGCTTCACCCGGCCGGTCACGTCGATGAGGATCTCCACCTCGACGGTCCCCTCGATCTTCTTGACGAAGCCCTCCTGGGGGTAGACCGGCTTGGTGAGCCGGATCGGGCGGGCCGGCTGGTCGTAGTCGGCCACCGGGATGTCGCCGGTGCCGCCCACCACCCCGCCGATCACGCCACCGGGGACGCCGCCCACCACGCCCCCCTCGACGCCCTCCTCCATCCCTTCCGGGACCCCGATGTCGCTGCCGTGCGGGCTGCCGAACTGGTCGCTCTCGGCCACCCGGGCCTCCCGGGGCTGGGCCTCGACCACCACC
The DNA here is from genome assembly GCA_039812725.1 of Vicinamibacteria bacterium. GTDB lineage: Bacteria > Acidobacteriota > Vicinamibacteria > Fen-336 > Fen-336 > JBDIBD01. The sequence goes on from JBDIBD010000019.1 coordinate 16,528, forward strand.
GGGCTCTCCAGCTTGGGCTCGAGGTGCTTCTCGGGCTCGGGCTTGGGGCTGGTGGGCCGCGGCGGCGCCTTCGTCTCGGTCAGCCGGGTGCCCTTGGGGAGCGGCGGCGGTGGCGGCGGCGGCGGGTTGTAGAGCAGGGCGCGCACGTAGTCGGGGCTGGGCAGGTCCTCCGGCCACAGGACCGGAACGAGCACCACGGCAGCCAGGATGGAGACGTGCGTGAAGAGCGACAGGCTCCAGCCGAACCGCCCGCCGCGGCGGCGCGGCGGGCCGGTCATGATCAGGTCCCTGAAAAGGATGTCGGTGGGGGCCTCGTGCGGCGAGGCGCCTTCGGCCGTCATCGCTCACTCCCCTGCGCGGCGGCGTGCGGACAAAGCTGCGCCTGGCCCGAGCCCCCTCCGGGCCGACGGGGCTTCAGGCCTTGACGGCCTGGGCGCCCCGCCCCTCGCGCCACCATACCACGATCGGGCTGGCGATGAAGATGGTCGAGTAGGTCCCGACCAGCACGCCCACCACCATCGTGAACGCGAAGCCGCGCAGCACCTCGCCGCCCCACAGCAGCAGCGCCAGCACCGACAGGAAGGTGGTGCCGTTGGAATAGATCGTGCGCGTCAGGGTCTGGTTGATGGAGTCGTTGAGGATCTTCGACAGGCTGTCCTTCTTGCGCAGGTGCAGGTTCTCGCGGGCGCGGTCGAAGATCACGATCGTGTCGTTGACGCTGTAGCCCACCAGGGTCAGCAGGGCCGCGATCACGTTGAGCGTCAGCTCGAAGCGGAAGAAGGCCAGCAGCGCCAGGGTCACCAGCACGTCGTGCAGCGAGGCGATCGCCGCGGCGCTGCCCCACACGGCGCCGTTGAAGCGGAAGCCGATGTAGAGCAGCTGGGCGAACAGGCCCAGCACCGTCAGCCAGATGGCCTTCTGGCGCAGCTCGGCGCCCACCACCGGGCCCACGATCTCGGTCGAGGACTCGCGCAGCGGGTTGCCGGGATAGCCGGTCTCGATGGCCTGGCGGAGCCTGTTGGCGACCGCGTCCAGGCTCTCCTCGTGGCCCTCGACGGCGGCCACGCGCACCAGCACCTGGTTCTTGGCCGGCTCGTCGTAGGACTGGATCACGGCGCCGGGCGAGACCTTCTCGACCGCGTCGCGGATCTTGTCGAGCTGCGGGCTCTGCTCGAACTTGAGGATGAGCTGGGTGCCGCCGGAGAACTCGACCCCGGACTGCACGCCCCGCGTGGCCAGGTAGGCCACGCCGGCCAGGATCACCACCAGGCTGGCCGCGATGGCGACGCGGGCCTTGCCGAGGAAGTCGTAGTTCGGATTCTCGAGGAACTTGAACATGGTGATCCCTAGATGCTGAGGGTCTCGACCTGGCTCTTGCCCAGGACCCACTCGAACAGGAACTTGCTGACGAAGTAGGAGGCGAAGACGTTGGCCACCAGGCCCCACACCAGCGTGACGGCGAAGCCCTTGATCGGGCCGGTGCCGAAGGTGAACAGGAAGGCCGCCGCGATCAGGGCCGTGGCGTGCGTGTCGAGGATCGTGATCCAGACCCGGTCGAAGCCCTGCGAGATGGCGGCCTTGACCGTCTTGCCGTTGCGCAGCTCCTCGCGGATGCGCTCGAACACCAGCACGTTGGTGTCGACGCCCACGCCCACGGTCAGGATGATGCCGGCGATGCCCGGCAGCGTGAGGGTGGCCTCGGCGTAGGCCATGGCCCCCAGCAGGATCAGCAGGTTGGCGGCCAGGGCCACGATGGCGTTGACGCCCGAGACGCGATAGCGGACGAGCATGAAGACCGTGATGAAGGCCATGGCCCCCAGGGCGGCCAGGAAGCCCGAGCGCACCGAGTCCTTGCCCAGCGAGGCGCCCACGTTGAGCTCCTGCAGCATGCGCAGCGAGGCCGGCAGGGCGCCGGCCCGCAGGATCTTGGACAGCTCGTCGGCCTCGTCGGGGGTGAAGCTGCCGGTGATGCGCCCCTCGCCGCCGATCTGGCCCTGGATGACCGGGGCGGAGTAGACCACCCCGTCGAGGATGATGGCCAGCTGGCGGCCCACGTTGCGGCCGGTGGCGCCCTTGAACTTGTCGGCCCCGGTCGGGTTGAGCGTGAAGCCGATGTCGGGCGAGTTGTTCTCGTCGACGCCGACGCGGGCGTTCTTCAGGTCACGCCCGGTGATGACGGCCTCGCGCCGCACCAGGTACCAGGCCTCGCCGCCGCCCTTGGCCGCCGGGCCCTTGTAGACCTCGAAGCCCTCGGGGACCTGGCCCCCGCGCGACTGCAGCAGGCCCTCCTGCGAGGCGCCGGTGTCCTCCACCAGCTTGAGCTGCAGCTGGGCGGTCTTCTGGATGATGCGCTTGGCCTGCTCGGTGTCGCTGACGCCGGGCAACTGGATCAGGATCTGGTCGCCGCGCGCGCCGTGCTTGGCGATGATCGGCTCGGCCACGCCCAGCTCGTTGATGCGGCGCTCGAGGGTGCGCACGGCCTCGTCGGTGGTCTGGTCGCGCAGGCGCGCCACGGTGGCGTCGGCCATCTGGGCCGTGACCCGGCCCTGGCTCTCGCGCACCTCCCAGCCCAGGCCCAGGTCGTCGCGCAGCAGGTCGCGCACGTCGCGCACGCGGGCCGGCTCGATGCCCTCCACCGCCAGGCCGAAGGCCGGCGCGGCGCCGGCCTGGGGCAGTCGCTGGACGCCCGTGACCGCGATGCCGCGCGAGGTCGTGCGCTCGCGGGCCGCGTGGACCGCGTCGTCGACCACGGCCCACAGGGCCTCGTCGGTCTGGACCTGGAGCACCAGGTGCATGCCGCCGCGCAGGTCGAGGCCCAGGCGGATCTTGCCGGGCTGGCCGTCCTGGCCGTAGGGCGGCCACATGGCCACCGCGCAGGCGATCAGGAAAGAGCCGTACAGGGTGGCCCGCACGCGCAGCTCGGGGCGGATCCCGACGTACGCCAGGGCCGCCAGCGCCGCGCTCAGCACGAACCACAGCACCAGGGGGTTCTGCAGCGCCGTGGGCATCTACTTCTTCTCCGTTTCTTCCTTGGGCTGGGCCTGGAAGCCGGCCACGGCGCTCTTCAGCACCTTGAGGCGCGTCTTCTCGTCCACCTTGACCCAGAAGGCGTCGTCCTCGGCGCCCATGATCTGGCCGAAGATACCGGAGGACAGCACGACCTTGTCCCCCGCCTTCATGTTCTTGATCTGCTCTTCCAGCCGCTTCTGCTTCTGCCGCACCGGCCGGAACCAGACCAGGTAGAAGATGCCCACGATCAGGGCCATCTGCAGCAGCAGCACGAACCCCGGGTCGGCGGGGGCGGCCTGCGCGATGAGGAACGGCGTCAAGTTCATGGCTCAGCTCGGGCTTCACTGGCTCGCGGCGCGCCGTGGCCCCCGCGCCGCGGGCCTCCGCGGCGTCGAGCGCGCTTCCTGGACCTGGGGGTTGCCCGAGCCGGGAGGGGTCAGCCCTCGCCGCCCCCGGCCGAGGCCTGGAGGGTGCTGAGGAGACCCGCACGGAAGTCCGCGAAACGACCCAAAAGTATACTCTGGCGGATCCGCCTCATCGTGTCAAGGTAGTAGGAGACGTTGTGGATCGTCAGCAACGTGGCGGCGGTGATCTCCCCGGCCAGGTGCAGGTGGCGCAGGTAGGCCCGGCTGGCGGTGCGGCAGGTGTAGCAGCCGCAGTCGGGGTCGGGCGGGCGCGGGTCGTCCCGGAAGCGCGCGTTGCGGATCGACAGGCGCCCGCGGCTGGTGAAGAGCTGCCCGTTGCGCCCGTTGCGGGTCGGCAGCACGCAGTCGAACATGTCGACCCCGCGCGCCACCCCGTCCAGCAGGTCCTCGGGGGTGCCGACGCCCATCAGGTAGCGCGGCCTGGCCTGCGGCAGCAGCGGGTCGAGGTGCTCCAGCACCCGCAGCATGTCGGCCTTCGGCTCGCCCACCGACAGGCCGCCGATGGAGTAGCCCGGAAAGTCCAGCTCCTGCAGCTCGCGGGCGCTGCGCTCGCGCAGGTCGAGGTGCACCCCGCCCTGCACGATGCCGAACAGCCACTGGTCCCCTCGGCGGTGGGCCTCCCGGCTGCGCCGGGCCCAGCGGGTGGTGCGGGCCGTGGCGGCCTCGACCGCCTCGCGCGGGGCCGGCCAGGGCGGGCACTCGTCGAACGACATGATGACGTCCGCCCCCAGGCGGGACTGCACCTCCATCGAGCGCTCGGGGCTCAGCAGGTGGCGGGCCCCGTCGATGTGGCTCTGGAAGCGCACCCCCTCCTCGGTCAGCCGGCGCAGCCCGGAGAGGCTGAAGACCTGGTAGCCGCCGCTGTCGGTCAGGAAGGGGCGCTGCCAGCCGGTGAAGCCGTGCAGCCCGCCCAGGCGCGCCACCAGCTCGTCGCCGGGGCGCAGCATGAGGTGGTAGGTGTTGCCCAGCACGATCTGGGCCCCGGCCTCCTCGAGCTGGGCGCGGGTCAGCCCCTTGACGGCCCCGGCGGTGCCGACCGGCATGAAGATCGGCGTCTCGACCACGCCGTGGGGGGTGGTCAGGCGCCCGGCGCGAGCGCGGCCGTCCTGGGCCAGCAGCTCGAATTCGATCCTGCCCATGGGGGCGGGAGTATACGCGCCGGCTAGCTCTTCGGGCGAGGCTCCACCCGCCGGTCGCTCGCGCCCCGCGTCGCTCCAGCCACGATCGGGCGCGGACCGGAGATCCCCTGAGCGGCGGGAAAGCGCTTCGACGTGACGCGCAGGCGCGCCCCCGTCGCGGGCGGGCCGGTGACGGTCCACAGGTAGGCGCCCGACGTGGCGCCCACGGCCGGCGCCGCGTCCGCGATCAGCTCCTCGAACGTGTCGTCGCCGTCCCGGTCGAGCTCGAGCTTGAACGTCTCGCTCAGGCCGAGGTTGTGGCTCCACGCGACAAGCGCTGGCGCACCCACGCGCCAGCGCCTGTCGAGCGGCGAGACCGAGACCGAGACGGCCGAGCACGCGTCGCCGCGCCCGTCGAGGTCGCCGTCGGCCTGGCCCGGATCGGGCACGTTCGGGCACACGTCGCACACGTCGCCGAACCCGTCGCCGTCGGTGTCGAGGCCGAACGGGTCGGGCGACGCCAGGCAGGCGTCGGCGTCGCAGCGGTCGCCGACGCCGTCCGCGTCGCCGTCGCTCTGCGCGGGGTTGCCCACGGCCGGACAGTTGTCGCAGGCGTCGCCGACGCCGTCGCGGTCGGCGTCCTCGTCGAACGGCGTCGACAGGTTCGGGCACCGGTCGCAGGCGTCGCCGCGCCCGTCGCCGTCCGCGTCGGCCTGGGTCGGGTTCCAGGCCCGGGGGCAGTCGTCGGAGGCGTCGGCCACGCCGTCGCGGTCGGCGTCGGTCGCGCTGTCGAGGTTGCTGAGCGTCCGGGCGGTGACGGGCCTGTGGTCGTAGAGCGGGTCGTCGCTCGTGACCTCGACCGCCTCGATGCGATAGGTCTGCGTGCCGTCGGCCAGCGCGTCCGGGACGCCGGCGACGGTCACGGTCTGGGGCACGTACCAGTCGTCCGGCGTGAACGTGAGCGCGGGCGTCAGGACCTGGCCCTCCACCGGGTTCGAGGAACCGAACAGGACCTTGACGTCGGCTGCGGGCGGCGTGGTCAGCGCGGCGCCGAAGCGCGCCTGGCCGCCCGCCTCGGTGGTCGTCGAGGGCGTCGTCGGCAGCAACCGCACGCCGCCCGCGGGGCACTCGCGGTAGACCGCGTGCTCGATGTTGTTGGCCGTGCTGATGAACGCCACCTGCTCGGTGTCGAGCTCGAACCTGAAGAAGCCGTTCAGGCTCCGCAGGAGCGCCATCCTGGGCAGGGCGTCGCCGGCGGCGGGCCCCGTGACGTCGGTGTAAGACGGGAGACTCAGCGGCGTCAGGAACGCGGTCGGGAAGAACACCGGCGACGGGAGCGTGCCGCTGTAGCCGACGCTCTGGGTCGTGTAGTAGAGCGTCTGGCCGTCCGCGGAGACGCCGATGCCCAGCGAGCGGTTGTGGATCGCGGGCAGCGTCGCCGGCAGCGGCTCGACCACCAGCGGCGCGAGCGAGCGCAGCGCGTAGATTCGCACGGCGCCCGACACGCCGGGGTTGCCGCTCAGCACGTAGCCGACCGGGTCGGCGTCGAGCGACGGCGTCAAGGTGAAGTCGATGGCCTGCAACCAGGGCGGCAGGACGCCCAGCGGCGTCGTGGTCTTGCGCGCCGTGTCCAGGATCGCGAAGCGCCGCACCCCGTCGACCGTGGCGAGCGCGTAGAGCGTGCCGTCCGGCGCGAAGTCGGCGTGGCTCAGGTCGAGCGGGCCGCCCCAGGGGCCCAGCGGGGTCTCGCTGCCGGTCTCGGGGTCGATCTCGACGAGCTCGTCGGGGAAGGCATGGGCGACGAGCGTCGGGGCGCAGCCCGGAGGGCCTTCGCGCGGCGTCCGGGGCGCCCGTCCGGAGGAGGAGCTGGCGGCGAGACCGAGCGCGGCGAGTAGCGACACACCCACGTACTGGGCGGCCTTGCGAGCAGCCAATCACCACCTCCGCGGTATGGGCGAACGGCTATCGTAGCGGCTCGCGCCGGCGAGCGCTACGGGTGGGGCTCTCGCGCCTCGAAGATCACGACCTCGGGCAGGCGGCGGCCGTCCCCCAGCAGCCGTGCCGCGTCCGAGGCGTGGACACGCGCGTAGCCGTGCAGCTCGCCGAGCGGCACGCAGGGCCGGAACGGATCGCGGCCCAGCAGCCGGGCCCGGCCGGCCGGCCGCGTGGCGACGAACGCGCCCGCCTCGTCGTCTCGCGCGAAGCGCCGCGCGGCGACCAGGCGGGCGGGCCGCGTGTCCTGCGCCGATTCCGTCTCGATCGCCCAGGCATCGTCCTGCGGCTGCGCCGCCTGGCCGCCGAACGCGTAGAGCCGCACGAGCATCGACCGGTAGTAGGCCGGCGTGTAGACGATCGTGGCCCGCTCGCTCCCGCCGGCCTGGTGCTCGAGCAGCACCTCGTAGAGCTCCGACGGATCGCGGTGCGCCCAGCGCGCCAGCGTGTCGAGCTGTCCCAGCCAGTACGGGCCATAGAGGCCGTGCGGCTCCGGCAGCAGCGTCGCGTCGAGCACGAGGTAGCGCGCGCCGAGCGCCCGCAGCCTCGCGCGCGCCACGCCCTCGTCCGACTCGAGCAGGAAGGCCGCGACCTCGCTCGCACCGTGCTGCGTGGGGTTCGCGACCGGCGCGCGACGTGCCAGGCGCGTGATCCAGTAGCCGGCGTCGCACCAGGCCAGCACGCCGTAGCGCGCGCCACCCGACCACGGATCGGGGGTCGCGGTGCGCAGCCAGTCGAGCGCCTGGACCCACGCGTGCGAAGGGCCGGGATCGGGCGCGCTCGCCGCC
>JBDIBD010000020.1:0-23805 GCA_039812725.1 Vicinamibacteria bacterium
CCGGCGGGCGCCCGCCGCGGGCTGTCCGACAAGGACCGGTTGGCCGTGCTGCTCGCCGAGGCGCCGCCCGTCTCACCGCCCACCGAGGGACGGACCGCGACCATCGCCACGCCCGGCTGGCGACGCCGCCGGCGCCTGCCGGCCAGCGCGATCCTCGCGGCGGTGGCGCTCGGCGTGGCGCTCGCCTCCTGGCGCCTCGCATCTCCCCGCGCCCCGGCACCCTCCCCGTCCGTTGCCGCCGCGGCCGATCAGCCCACGCCGATCGCGACCAGAGAGCCGGCGCTTCCGGAGCCAACGGCGCCAGAGACGGCTGCGGCCCCGGACGAGGCGCCGCCAGCACCCGCAACCCCGGCGCCGATGCCCCCCTCCGACAGGCCCGCGGCCACCGCTGCCGGTCCCGTGGTCCGGCCGACCCCGGCAGCGCCGAAGGAAGGGCCGGTCACGGAATCGCCATCGGCCGACGTGGCCCCGCCCCCGAGCGAGGCCACGGGCAGCCGCATCCGCTTGAGCGTCGATCATCCCTTCGAGAGCGCTCGCCTCATCGTCTGGATCGACGGCGTGCTCGTCCACGAAACGAAGCTCCAGGCCAGCGGTTCGAAGAGGATCGTCGGGATCAAGGTCCGCGAGGGCCGCCTCGAAACGCTGCTCGACGTGGTCCCGGGTCCGCACGAGGTGCGGGTCGAGGTGACCTGGGGCCAGGGGCGCAGCGCGAGCACGAAGGTGGTCGACGTCGCCCAGCGCTCGACCGGCCTGCTGGAAGTCCGCGTGGGACGGTTGACCAAGGAAATGAGCCTCACCTGGAGCCGCCTGGCGAGGGAGTGACCGCGGCGCTCGACCACCTGGGCCGGCCTGCAGCCTGCTCGAGGGCCCTCCCTGCCAGCGCAAGGGGAATCCAGCGGCGCGCCCGGCTGCGACAACTTGCCGCAGCATCCGGGCGGCAGCATTTGCTACGGTCCGCCCACCGTCGACACCGAGCGCGCAGGCAGCGTCGGTCCGGGCGGGGCAGTGGCGACCGGGCCCACCTCACGAGTCAGGGAGGGAATCCGTCAGCGTGAGGACCAGATGACCGAGCAGCCCGGGCCGAGCGGAGCGACGATCGCTCGCTCCGACCACGGCCTCAGCGAGCGCCGGACGCTCTATGCGGCCGTGTGGCGTTGGCACTTCTACGCCGGAGTCTACGTGGCGCCCTTTCTGGTGCTGCTCCCTCTCACGGGGCTGGTCATGCTGGCCGCGCAGCCCCTCGAGCGCTGGCAGCTCGGTGGCCTGCTGACGAACGCTCCGGGCGAACGCCAGGCTTCGCACCAGGCTCGGCTCGAGGCCGCGCAGGCCGCGATTCCAGGAGGAGCCGTCGTGCGGTACCAGCCGGGGCGAACTCGGGCCGACGTTACCAGGGTCACCGTGAGCGTGGCCGGCCAGCCCCACACGGTCTTCGTCGACGCAGGAACGGCGTGGGTGCGTGGTGTGGTCGAGGACGGGCGCCTCCTGCCCGTGATCGCGAACAGGCTCCACGCAACGCTGCTCCTGGGCGACCTCGGGGACCGTCTGATCGAGGTGGCCGCCAGCCTGGGGATGCTGCTCCTCGCTTCCGGCGCCTACTTGTGGCTTCCGCAGAGCACAGCGCTCTGGCGGCCCCTTCGCATCGGCCGCGAGACTCCCCGGGCGGTCTGGCGCGACCTCCACAAGGCTACCGGCGCCCTGCTCCTGCCGGCGCTGGCGTTCTACCTCCTGTCGGGCCTTGCCTGGACCGGAGTGTGGGGCGGCAAGCTCGTCCAGGCCTGGAGCACGCTGGGTGCCGCCCGGGCGGCTCCGGGCGCAGCTGCGGAGCACGTCCACGGCTCGAGCCGGCGCGCCCAGGGCGCTCTGAATGCCGGCGCCACGTCGGTGGTGCCGTGGAACCTCGAGCAGGCTCGGCTGCCCTCCTCGGCGGTGCCCGGGGCGTCTGCGGCGAGACAACCCATCCAGCTCGACGAGGCGATCGCGATCGCCCGGCGGGAGGGCATGGGGGAGCGCTTCTGGGTGGGACTGCCGGCGGGAGACGACGGCGTCTACACAATCGCTCAGACGGCGATGAACGGCGACGTCACCGATCCCACGCGTGAGCTGGTGATCCACGTGGACCGGTACTCAGGCGCCGTCGTCGGACGGGCGAGTTGGAACGACTACGACCTCCTCGCTCGAGCGATGGCGGCCGGCGTCCCCCTGCACCAGGGGTCGCTCGGAGCCTGGAGCCTCGCGGGGGCGGGGGCGGTCTGCCTGGCCACGCTGACCCTGAGCGTGAGCGGCATCGTCATGTGGTGGCTGCGCCGCCCCACGCGGGTCTTCCGACTCGCGGCTCCGCCGCGCGCGAAGCTCGGCCACGTCCCGCTGGCGCTCGGGGCCACGGTCGTCCTCCTCGGCGTCCTGTTTCCATTGGCGGGCGCGACGCTCATCGCCGTGGTGCTGCTCGAATGGGCTGTCGTGCGGCACGTCAGCGCCCTTCGCCGCCTCCTGAGCTGACGCAGGCCTGCTCCAGAGCGCGACCCCGGAGCTGCGGCATTCGTCGTCGCGGCCTGGCTGCCCGCGCAGGCCGGCCACTCCCCCAGCCCAGCCGGTCGCCCCGCGGCATCGACCGCTCGTCGGCGCCCCCGCGGGCAGTTTGCGGGGCGCGTGCGATACTCGTTTCAGCCGCCCCAGGCTGGGCCTGCACCGGACCAGTTGCCCCGGCCCGGAGCGCCCTGAAGGACCACGAAGAACGGGCTCGGCCATGAGAACCGAAGACCTCGTCCAGCTCCTGCACGGCGTCGGGTTCCTGACGGGTGCCGTCCTGTACGGCATGCTCGCGGCCATGGTCATCCAGAACGCCTGGGGCGGCATCGCCAGGATCCGGCGGGCCGATGGGCTGGCCCTGGTGACCGGCCTCCTGGGGCTGGCCTGGAACCTGGGCGCGCTCGGGCGCGTCACTCACCCTGCCGGCTCACCGGCCCCCTTCGCGGTCGCCGCCGCCGCCCTGGGCGTGCTGCCCGCCCTGTTCGTCCACGCCACCGTCCGGTCCTGGGAGGGCGACCAGCGCGCCCGCCGGGCCGGGCGCTCCATCGCGGCGCTCGCCTACCTGCTCGCGGGCGGCGCCGCGTGCGCACAACTCGTCGCGGCGGCGACCTCCGGTGCCGTGCCCTCGCGCCCGGCCTTCCAGGCCCTCGCCGCGGGCTTCCTCGGCCTGGTCGCGTTGCTGGTGTTCGCCTCGCCGCGAGAAGCTCGTCGCAGCGGCGGCCCGCTGTGGATGGCGGCGCTGGCGCTCTTTGGCGCCTCGGCGTGGCACCTGGGTCGCCACGAGCCGGGTGCCGAGACCTGGCCCGCGGTCGTGCTCGGGCATCACGCCTCGGTCCCACTGGCGCTCGCCATCCTCTGGACCGACTACCGGTTCGCTCTGGCCGACATCTTCCTCAAGAGAGCCTTGGCGGTCATGGCGCTCGTGGGCGTGGTGGCGGGGATCTACCTCGGGCTGTTCGGCCCGCACCTCGGGCCGCAGGCCCTGGCGCCGCCCGTGCCGACCCGCGGGTTCCTGGCCGCCCTCGCGATCGCAGCGGGCATCGCCCTGTCGTACCCCGTCATCCAGCAGGCGAGCGCCAGGTTCGTCGACGGCGTCCTGCTCCAGCGTCGCGACCCCGCGGCGTTGAAGGCCGAGATCCTGCGGCGGCTGGCGGCCTGCGACACGGCGGAGAGCGTTCTCGGCCTCGTGGTGGAGTCTCTGGGCTCGACGCTCAGCGCACGGCAGGCCCGGTGGGACGAGACCGCCCAGCCCGCTCCGCCAGGTCAAGACCTCGTCGAGGTCGCAGACCGGTCCGCCCGTGCCAGCGTGTCGCTCTCGATCCCGACCGCTGAGCCGCCGCACTACGTGCTGACCTTCGACTCGCTCGCGGGCGGCCGCCGCGTCCTCTCGGACGACCAGGCCCTCCTCGAGAGCGTGGCGCACGCCGCGGCGCGGCGGCTGGACGCGCTGCGCTGGGTCCACGAGCGCTGCGAGCGGGACCTGCGCGAGGAGCTGGCGGCCAAGCTCGCCACCGAGGCGGAGCTGCGAGCCCTGCAGGCCCAGCTCAACCCGCATTTCCTCTTCAACGCGCTCAACACGCTGGGCCACCTCATGAAGGCTGCTCCCGACCGCGCTCGCGGCACGCTCCTCGACCTGACGAAGCTCCTGCGCGCCGTCCTCAAGCGCTCGAGCGGAGAGGCCGTGGCCCTGGGGGACGAGATCGCGCTGGTCGAGGCCTATCTGGCGATCGAGCGCGCGCGCTTCGAGGACCGCCTGCGACTGCGAGTCGAGGTGCCGGCCGCCCTACGCTCGCTTCCGGTACCACCGCTGCTGGTGCAGCCCCTGGTCGAGAACGCCATCAAGCACGGCATCACTCGCCGGCGGGAGGGTGGCGAGGTCGTCGTGCGGGCGCGCCTGGAGGCTGTCGAAGGTGAGGCCGCGGCGGGCGACGCCCTCGTGATCGAGGTGACAGACACGGGCGTCGGCGCCGACGAGGCCGCCGTGGCTGCAGGGCGCTCGAGGGGCGTGGGCCTGAGCAACGTCGAGAGGCGCCTGCGTGCCCACTACGGCAGCGCAGCTTCCCTCGCGGTGGCCGGCCGGCCCGGCCAGGGCACGCGCGTGACGCTGCGGCTGCCGGCCGGCCCTGCGCGCCGGGCGACCGTGCCAGCCGCGGCGGAGACGGCCGGGCAACGCCGATGACGCCACGGCTGCGCGTGGTGGTGGCGGACGACGAGCGCCCGGCGCGGGCGGTCCTGAAGGAGATGATCGACGCCGGCCCGGACGCCGCGCTGGTCGGGGAGGCCGGGACCGGGCCCGAGGCCGTCTCCCTGATCGAGCGCGTGCGGCCGGACCTGGCGTTGCTCGACCTCGAGATGCCCGAGATGGACGGCCTCGAGGTGGCGCGCATGGTCAAGGCCGAGGCGCTGCCGCTCTTCGCTTTCGTCACCGCCTACGACGAGCACGCGGCGCGCGCCTTCGAGGTCAATGCCGTGGACTACCTCCTGAAGCCGGTGGCCCCCGAGCGGCTTCAGGAGACGTTTCGCCGAGCCCGGGAGCGGCTGGCCAAGCCGGGTTGGCGTGAGGACCACCGCGCCAGCCTGCGGCTCGCGCTGAGCGAATACGAGCGCACCCGCGCGCATGCGACGGACCGGCTGCCCGTGCGCAAGGGCGAGGACATCCTCATGGTGCCGGCCGACCAGATCGTCTCGGTGGTGGCCGAGGGCGAGTTGCTCCACCTCACGACGGTCCGCAACGAGAAGCTCGTGATCTGCTGCCGCCTCAAGGACCTGGAAGCGCGGCTCGGCCCCAGCCGTTTCGTGCGACTTTCGCGAGGGACTCTGGCCAACGCCCGGATGATCGTGCGCTTCAGCCCCATGCCGGGGGGGACCTACGTGGCGATCATGACGACCGGACAGGAGCTGTCGGTCAGCCGCTCCCAGGCCCGCATCCTGCGCCAAACGCTCCTGCGGCTCTGAGCGGCCGCCCGGCCGACCTCGCGACTGCGGCCTCGTGCTTGGCCGTCCGACGGACCGGAGCGACCGTTCGTGGGCCGCAGACGGCCCTTCGTTGGAACGCCGTATGGGCCGGGCTCCGCTCCGACTAGCCTCCCACCTGCATGCATCCAAACGAGGTGACCATGTCCCGTACTGATCGTCTCTGCGCTGTCTTCCGCCACGCTGCGCTCTCCTGCGTGGCGCTGCTGGCCCTCGCGAGCGGCGCCACGGCCGCCACGCTGGAGGTGAAGGTCTCGGACGCCTCTGGCCAGCCCCTCTCGGGCGCCGCGGTCACCCTCATCCCGTCGAACCGTCAGGCGACGAGCGGCAGGGACGGCGTCGCCCGGTTCGACAACGTGGCGCCGGGCGCCTACGACGTCTCCGCGCGCTATCCCGGCCTGGCACCGTCCCGCAGCGAGGTCACGGTCGGCGAGGGCAGCCCGGCCCCGGTGGCAATCGAGCTCACGGCGGGAGTCCATCGCTCGGAGACCGTCACGGTCAGCCCCAACGCCCGGGACACCTTCGAGTCCTACCAGCCCGCCAGCGTGCTCGGGGGCGAGGATCTCCAGCAGCGCCTCGGCAACACGCTGGGCGCGACGCTCGCCAACGAGCCGGGCGTCAACGTTCGCGCCTTCGGTTCGGGAAACGCCCGGCCGGTGGTGCGGGGCCTGGACAACGACCGCGTGCTGATCCTCGAGAACGGCGCCCGCACCGGGGACCTGTCCAGCCAGTCCGCAGACCACGGAGTGACGCTAGATCCCGCCACCGCCACGCAGGTCGAGGTGGTGCGGGGCCCCGCGACGCTGCTCTACGGCTCGAGCGCCCTGGGCGGCGTTGTGAACCTGGTCTCGGACGAGATCGCGGCCATGCCGCGCCGCGGCGTGCACGGGGCTGTCACCCTGCAGGGCGCGACTGCCGACGAGGGCGCCGCGATCGCCGGCAGCCTCAGCGGTGGGAACGGCAAGCTCGCCTACGGGATCAACGGCTCGACCCAGCACACCGCCGACTACGACACGCCCGCCGGCGCGGTCCCGAACAGCCAGTCCAAGTCGACCTCGGTGGGCGGGGCCCTCGCCGCCACCGGCGAGAACGGATATCTCGGGGCCGCGTACCAGTACGTCGACACCCGCTACGGCGTGCCGTTCGTGGAGGAGGGCCAGACCACCCTGCACCCGCGTCGGCACCGGGTGGACCTGCGGGGCGAGCGTCGCAACCTGGGCGGCTTCATCAGCGGCATGAAGTTCCTGGGCGCGTTCAGGGACTACACCCACGACGAGATCGAGGGCTCCGGCGAGATCGCCACGACCTTCGAGAACAAGGTCGCCGAGGGCAACCTCTACCTGAACCACCGCGCCTTCGGCGCGCTCACAGGGACCTTCGGCGGACGAGCCGAGCACCGTGACTACAGCACCGCGGGAGAGGAGGCGCTCGCGCCGCCGACGATCCAGGACACGTACGCCGGCTTCCTGTACGAGGAACTGACCTTCCGCCACGTGGCGCTGCAATTCGGCGGGCGTGTCGAGCACACCTCCTTCGAGCCCGACGGCGCCACGGTGGAGCGGCCCGACGTCCCCGGGCGCGACTTCACCAACTTCTCGGCTTCGGTCGGAGTCCTCGGCTACCTGCGCGACGACCTCACGCTGGCCTTGAACCTGGCTCGCGCGGCGCGCAACCCGAGCCTGGAGGAGCTCTACAACCTCGGGCCGCACCCCGGGAACTTCGCCTACGAGATCGGTGATCCCACGCTGCCGGCCGAGGTGGCCTACGGCGCCGACCTGTCGCTGCGCTACCGCAGGCCGCGCTTCGTCGGCGAGGGGACGGTCTTCCTCAACCGCATCGACAAGTTCATCTTCCCGTTCCAGACCGGGGAGTTCGAGGAGGACCTGCCTGTGGTGAGGTTCACCTCGGCCGACGCCAGGTTCACAGGCTTCGAGGCGCACCTCGACGCCGGCCTGACTCCATCTCTCTGGCTGGTCCTCGGCGGGGACGCCGTGCACGGCGAGCTGCGCGAGAGCGGCGGTGCGCTACCCCGCATCCCGCCCTACCGGCTCTGGGCAGGGCTCCGCTTCGAGCGTGACCAGTTCCACGTCGAGGTCGAGGTCAAGAACGTCGGCAGGCAAACGCGAGTCTACGGGGCCGAGACTCCCACGGACGGCTACACGCTGGTGAACCTCCATGGCTCCTACCGGATCACCAGCGGTCGCGTGGTGCACACCGTGACCGTGCGCGCGGACAACCTGGGCGACGAGCTCTACCGCAACCACCTCTCCTACATCAAGGACCTCGCTCCCGAGATGGGGCGAAGTCTCAGGCTCGTGTACGGCGTCCGCTTCTGATGGCGACCCGCCCGGGCGCGGGCCCTTCGCGGCCGGCGGCGGGGGCCCAGGCGACCTCCGCCGCACGCCCTGGCCGGCGGCGCCCGAGGGCGCGTGTCGTGGGGCAGGCCGGGAGCCGGTCGTAGAGCCGCGGGTGAACGCGTGGCCCTGCCGAGCGGCGTGCTGCTCGAGACGCTGCGCTCCGGGGTCGAAGCTGCGCCCTTCGTCCTGCTCAGCCTGCTGGCCGCGGTCAGCCTCATGCTGCTGCACCACAACCCCGAGGCGCGCCCTCGGGAGGCTGGCCATCGACGCGGCCGCGCCGATCGCCGGTGCCGTCTCCGCGCTGTTCGTGCGCCTGCACCGGAGGCACGGGGGGGCCAGGGCGGCGGGTACGGTCTGCCTGGTGACACCGAAGCTGAGTGTCTTCCCGCTCGCGGGGGCGACGATCGTCGCCGTGGCCGTGCTCGACTGGGCCGTCGTGCGGCGCGTGAGCGCCCTCCAGCGTGTCCTGAGCTGACTCGTCCGCCCGCAGCCCCATTTCGGCAACCTGCGACATCTTGCCGCGGGGGCGTCCGCCACTGCTTGGCTACCATCTCCCCCCTCACGACCATCGCCCGGAAGGCGCGGTTGGCCGCGCCCGACAGCGGGATTCGAGCGGAGGGGGGAGCCGGATGGAAGGGTGTCTTCGTCGTGCCTTCGTGCTGGTTGGCGCACTGTCAGTTCTCGCGACCCAGAGCGTCGCTCAGCAGGCGGCCGCCATCGGCGGGGTCGTTTCGGACCAGACCGGTGCCGCTCTCTCAGGCGCGACGGTCGAGCTCTTGAGCGGCCCCGGCGCAAGCCGGTTCGCGACCTGTGACGGCGCTGGCCGCTACCGACTGGGAGGCCTCGCACTCGGCGAGTACACGGTGCGAGCCTCGGCGCCCGGCTTCCAACCCGCGGACCGGCGCGTCCAGCTGGCCGCTTCCAGCTCGGTCGTGGCCGACTTTCGCCTCGCTCTCGCGGCGGTGAAGGAGAGCGTCAGCGTAGCGGCCGAGCGCGTCCGGGCCGAGATCGAGGCCCAGCGTGCCCTGACACCCGGCGGGGTCACGGTCGTGGAGGGCGACGACCTGTTTCGACGGCACGTCAACAACCTCGCCGACATGCTGCGCTACGTCCCCGGGGTGTGGGCCGAGAGCGGCTACGGCAACGACGAGCTGTTCTTCTCGAGCCGCGGCTCCAACCTCGACGCGGTGGACTACGACAAGAACGGCGTCAAGCTGCTCCAGGACGGACTGCCGGTCACGACGGCCGATGGCAACAACCACAACCGCGTGATCGACCCGCTGAGCGCGCGCTACGTCAGCGTGGCGCGTGGCGCGAACGCCCTCACCTACGGCGCGAGCACGCTGGGCGGCGCCATGGACTTCGTCTCGCCCACCGCCCGCAACAGCCCGCCCCTCTCGCTCTTCCTCGACGGCGGCAGCTTCGGTTCCCTGAACGGCCGCGCAACCGCCGGCGGCGCGCGCGACAGCGTGGATGGCCTCCTGACGGTCGAAGGCCGGCACTGGGACGGCTACCGCGATCACAGCGGCCAGGAGCGATGGGGGCTCTACGCCAACGGCGGCTGGCAGCCGTCGGCCGCGACCCGGCTCCAGCTGTTCGCGACCTACGTCCACAACGACCTGCGGCTGCCCGGCGCCCTCACGCGCGAGGAGGTGGTGGAGGACCCCGACCAGGCCAGCCAGGCCGCCCTCGACGGCAACTACGGGAAGGTGGTGAAGACCGCCCGCGTCGCGGCGAAGGCCACCTGGTCGCTGGGCGGGAACAGCACCCTCGCGGCGGGCCTCTCGTATGAGGGCCAGTCCTTGTTCCACCCGATCGTGGACCGCATCCTGATCGACTTCGACGGGCCGGGTCCGAATCCGCCGGTGGAGGTGTTCAGCCTGCTCGTCGACACCGATCACCGCGACCTCGGCGCGATGGTCCGCTACGACCGGCGGCTCGGTACGCACGACCTCCTCGTCGGCCTGAACTACGGCAAGGGGTCGGTGGAGGGAGGCAACTACCGCAACCTGAACGGGCAGCCGAACGGCATCAGCGAGTACGTCGACAACCGCGCCGACAGCGTGGAGGCGTTCGTGGTCGACCGCTGGCGTGTCGCCGACCGCCTCACGCTCGTGGCCGGCGGTCAGCTCGTGAGCGCCTGGCGCGACGTGCTCACGACCAACGCGATCACGGGGGCGGTGAGCCACCCCGCCGACCGCTTCACGTCCTTCAACCCGCGCGTGGGGGTGATCGCCTCGCTCGACCAGGCGGGCGAGGTCTACGGCAACGTCAGCCGCCTGTTCGAGGCGCCCACCACCTTCCAGATGGAGGACGACGTGCGCGGCGGCGACGCCGTCCTCGATCCGATGTCGGGCACGGTCGTGGAGGCCGGTTGGCGCTCGGCGGCGACGTCGTCGACGGGGACGCGATGGACGTGGGACATCGCGGCGTACTACGCGCGCGTGAGCGACGAGATCCTGTCGGTGGACGACCCGAACGCGCCGGGCAACAGCCTCGTGACCAACGTCGACCGGACCACGCACGCCGGCCTCGAGGCGCTCGTGGCCGCGAGCTTCGGGCTGGCCGGCGCGCACCGCATCGAGCCGCGCGTGAGCCTCACGCTCAACCGCTTCCGGTTCGACGCGGATCCCGCCTGGGGCGACAACCGCCTGCCCGCGGCGCCCACGTACGCGGCGCGCGGCGAGCTGCTCTACCGGCACCCGGGCGGCTACTACGCCGGCCCCACCTTCGACTTCGTCGGCGAGCGCTACGCCGACTTCGCGAACAGCTACAGCGTGGACGCCTACGCCCTGCTGGGCCTGCGAGCGGGCCTCGTAGGCCGCCGCTTCGAGGTCTTTGGCGAGGTTCGCAACCTGCTCGACGACGACTACGTCGCGACCCTCGGCGTGATGAACGAGGCCGCCCCCGACGCGAGGGTGCTGTACCCGGGCGCGCCGCCGTCGGCCTTCGTCGGCGCGCGGCTGTCGTTCTAGTAGCCCGTGCATGTCGCGCCGCGATCCCGCCGCAGCCCGTCGCAGGCTCGGTCCCGCCTCCCTGCTGCGATAACTTGCCACAGTGCGGCCAGGGAGGTGCGCACGTACCCTCATTGGGGATGCGACCGGCGCCGGGACGCTCGCCGGCGAGGAGAGGAGTCGACCGTGCGCCAGACGAGAGTCGCTCTTGCCGTGGCGGGCCTCGGCGCGGCGCTGGCCGGGCCCGCCAGCGCTCGGCCGGCGGAGCCGGTGCAGGCGGCCCGCTACACGGACGACGGCCGGCTGCTGCTGCCCGAGGACTACCGCGAGTGGGTCTTCCTCGGGTCGGGCCTCGGCATGACCTACGGCCCTCTCGGCGCGGCGCGCGCGTTCCCCGCGCAGTTCGACAACGTCTTCGTGCTACCCGAGGCGCACCGCGCTTTCCTCGAGGCCGGCAGGTGGCCCGACGGCACGGTGTTCCTGCTCGAGGTGCGCTACGCGGCGAGCCACGGCTCGATCAACCGCGACGGCCACTTCCAGACGGACCTCTCGGGCCTCGAGGCGCACGTGATCGACGGCCGTCGCTTCGAGGAGCGCTCGCGCTTCTTCGACTTCCAGGTGCAGGGAGGAAGGCCGGGCCCGAGCGCGCGGCCCCTGAGCCGCGACGCCGGCTGTCTCGCGTGCCACACCAAGAGCGCCGCGGTCGAGACCACCTTCGTCCAGTTCTACCCGACGCTGCTCGAGGTGGCCGAGAGAAAGGGCACGCTGCGTCGCGATTTCGCGGCGCTTGCGCCCTCGCCCGTGCGCCTCTACCACACGCTGGTGGGGCGCGGCTGGCCGGACGCGAAGCGCGCCTCGACGACGCCCGCGCCGAGGACCCAGGGGCCACGCTCGTGAACGCGGCGGTGTTGAACAACGTCGCCTACGAGCTCGCCGCGGCGAAGCGCCCCGACCTGGCGGTCGAGCTCTTCGGTTGGATCGCCGCGGCCCACCCCGAGTCGGCCAACGCGCAGGACAGCCTGGCCGAGGCGCTCGAGGCCGCTGGCCGGCCCGAGGAGGCGCGCAGGGCCGCCCGCAAGGCCCTCGACCTCGCGGCGACCGACAGGACGCTCAACAACGCGCAGCGCCAGGCGATCCTCGAGGCCAACCGCAAGCGCGCCAGTCAAGGACGGTACTGACGATGGCCCCGCCTCCGAGCTGGCGGCGTGCCGCCCTCCTGCTGCTGGCCGGCGCTCTCGTCATCGCGCCGGGTTGTTCGGACCGCCTGCGCCGGTACAAGCTGCGGGGCGTGGTGCAGGCGATGCTCCCGGACGGGCAGGCCGAGGTCGCCCACGAGGACATCCCCGGTTTCATGCCCGCGATGACGATGTCGTTCCGGATCCGCGGCGCGAGCGGCCTGCGTCCCGGGGACCGCATCGAGGCGACCCTGGCGATGCGAGCCACCGAGAGCTGGCTCGAGGACGTGCGGGTGCTCGCCCGCGGGCTGCCGGTGGCGCGCCGCGCACCCACTCCGGAGCCGGCCACCCCCGGCACGCTCGTGCCCGACCTGCGGCTCGTCAGCCAGGACGGCGCCCCGTTGGGGCTCGCCGGCTACCGCGGCCGCGTCGTCGTGCTGACGTTCGTCTACACGCGCTGCCCGGTGCCCGAGTTCTGCCCGCGGATGATGGCGCGGCTGGCGGAGCTCGACGAGCGGCTCGCGGCGGAGCCGGCGCTGTTCGACGCGACGCGCCTGGTCGCGATCAGCTTCGACCACGAGTTCGACACGCCCGAGGTGCTCCGGCGCTACGGCCAGGCGTGGGTCAAGGACCGCGGCCGCGGGCGCTTCGACCACTTCGCGCTCGCCTCTGGCAGCGCCGAGGAGGTGAAGGCGGCGGCCGACTTCTTCGGCGTGTCGTTCTGGAACGAGGCGGGCCAGATCGTCCACACCTTCTGCACCGCGGTGATCGGCGCCGACGGCCGCCTGGCGGCGACCTTCGACGGGAACGAGTGGACGGCCGACGAGCTGCTGAACGAGGTTCGCGCGGCGGTGGCGCGCCGCGGGAGGGTCGTGGGCCGCGCCTCCTGAGCGGACCGAGAGGCCCGCGATCGACGACGGCGAGCGGCTCCGGGCTCCGACCTCCTCGCTCGACGGCCGTGGCGCTCGACCCAGGCAGCGCCTGCGCCGCCTGCGACAAATTGCCGCAGTCGCCCCGCCGCGGCCTCCGGGTACCCTGCTCAAGACAGCCGGCCCTGCCGGCGCGCCAACCCGAGATCTCGATCGAGGAAGGACTCTCCCATGAAGCGCTTCATCCTGCTGGGCCTGGCACTCCTGCTCGCCGCCCCCGCCGTTCCCGCCGACGAGGCGGTCGGCCGCCTGTCCGGCCAGGTCACCGACCGCAGCGGCGCCCCCGTGGCGGCCGCCCCGGTCACCGCCGTCGAGCTGTCTTCGGGTCGCGCCCTCTCGGCCACCACCGACACCGCCGGCCGCTACGCCTTCGCGGCCCTCGCGCCTGGGCGCTACCGGATCTCGGTCTCGGCGCCCGGCCTCGAGACCGGCGAGCGCAACCAGGTCGAGCTGGGCGCCGGCGCCGAGGCGCTGGCCGACTTCGCCCTCGACGTGGCGCGCCGCAAGGCCTACGTCGAAGTGGCGGCCACGACGGAGCGCCCCCTGGTGGTCGAGACCGACCCGCGCACGCCGCGCCAGCCCATGCCCGCCCACGACGGGGCCGACTACCTCAAGACCATTCCGGGCTTCGCGGTGATCCGCAAGGGTGGCACCGACGGCGACCCGGTGCTGCGCGGCATGGCCGGCTCGCGGCTCGGCGTGCTGCTCGACGGGGAGAACGTGCTGGGCGGCTGCGGCAACCGCATGGACCCGCCGACGGCCTACGCCTTTCCCGAAGCCTACGACCGGGTCACGGTCCTGAAGGGGCCTCAGACCGTGGCGCAGGGGCCGGGCAACTCGGCCGGGGTGGTGCTGTTCGAGCGCGAGCGCGAGCGCTTCTCCACCCCCGGCCTGCGGGCCTATCTCTCTCCGACCTTCGGCAGCTTCGGCCGCAACGACCAGGTGGCCGATCTGCAGGCCGGCGCCCGCAAGGGCCACCTGCAGGCCTCGGCCACGCGCTCCGCCGCGGACGACTACGAGGACGGCGCCGGCCAGGCCGTGCACTCCTCCTACGAGCGCTGGAGCGCCAACGCCGCCGTGGGCTTCACCCCGGACGAGCGCACGCGCGTCGAGCTGACGGGCGCGCGCAGCGACGGGGAAGCGGCCTACGCCGACCGGATGATGGACGGCGTGAAGTTCGACCGCGAGAACGTGGGGCTGCGCTTCGAGCGCCAGGGCGCCACGACGGACGGAACCGCCTTCGAGGCCCAGGCCTTCTACAACTACGTCGACCACGTCATGGACAACTACAGCCTGCGCACGTTCGTGCCGAGCATGATGATGCCCAGGCCCAGCGTGGCGAACCCCGATCGCCGCACCGTGGGGGCGCGCGCCACGGCCAGCTTCAGGCTCGGCGCGGCCCGGGCCAAGCTGGGCGGCGACTGGCAGGAGAACCGGCACTCGGTGCGCAGCTCCTCCAACCAGACAGCCGACCCCTACGAGACGCACGCGCGCGTGCGTGACGCCAACTTCACGAACGCAGGCGTCTTCACGGAGCTGACCCGCTCCCTGGGCGCACCCGGACGGCTCGTGGCCGGGGCCCGGCTCGACTGGTGGTCGGGCGAGGACCTGCGCGCGAGCGTCTCGACCGGCATGGCCATGGCCCAACCCAACCCCACCGCCGGCCTGGAGCGCGACGAGACGCTGCCCGGCGCCTTCGCGCGCTACGAGCGCGACCTGGCGGGCGGGACGACGCTCTACGCCGGCCTGGGCCACGCCCGCCGGGCCCCGGACTACTGGGAGCTGGTGAGCAAGGAGGGCGTGTCGTCCCTGAGCGCCTTCGAGACCCGCCCCGAACGCACGACCCAGCTCGACGCCGGCCTGTTGTTCCGCAAGGGCCGCCTCTCCGGCTCGCTGGCCCTCTTCGCCAACGACGTCAACGACTACATCCTGATCGAGTCCAACTACTCCAAGGCGGCTTCCTCCGGCGCCTCCGGTGGCATGGGCGGGATGAGCGGGATGGGCGGCATGGCGGCGGCCACGCGCAAGACCACCGTCACGCGCAACGTGAACACCTCGGCCTGGGGTGGCGAGGCCTCGCTGGCCTGGAAGCCGCTGGGGCTGCTCGCGCTCGACGCCAGCCTGGCCTACGTCCGCGGGCAGAACCAGACCGACGACGTGCCCCTGGCCCAGCAGCCGCCGCTCGAGGGGCGGCTCAACACGCGCCTGGACGGCGGAAACTGGTCGGCCGGCGTGCTGGTCCGCCTGGTGGCGGCCCAGGACCGCTACGCCTTGAACCAGGGCAACATCGTGGGCCAGGACCTCGGGCCCACGCCGGCCTTCGGCGTGCTCTCGCTGAATGCGACCTGGCGCGTGACCCCGCGCGTCGGCCTGACGGCCGGCGTCGACAACCTGCTCGACGAGCAGTACGCCGAGTTCGTCAGCCGAAGCGGCGCCATGGTGCCGGGCTTCACGACCACCACCCGCGTCAACGAGCCGGGCCGCTCGGCCTGGGTCAAGCTTGACCTGCGCTACTGAGCGCCCGGTCGCTAGAATGGAGCGTGACCTCGCGAGCCCCGTCTGACGAGCGCGCCGCGGTCAGCCTGGCCTGGCTGGTGCGGCTGCGCTGGGGCACCGTCGCGGGCCAGGTGGCCGCGGTCGGGGCGGCCGCCTGGGTGATCGGGCCCTCCTTTTCGGCCGCCCGCCTGCTCGCGCTCGTCGGCCTGCTCGCCGCCAGCAACCTGGCGCTCGCTCGTCTCGGCGCTCCGGCGCCGGGCTGGGCCTGCGGCGCCGCCCTGATGCTCGACGCGCTGCTCTTGACGGGGTTGCTGCACGCCACCGGCGGGCCATCGAACCCGTTCAGCATCCTCTACCTCGTGTACATCGCCCTGGCCGCGGTGGTGCTGGGTGCGCGCTGGACCTGGCTGCTCACCGGGCTGTCGGTGGCCTGCTACGGCTTGCTGTTCGTGGCCAGCGTGCCGCTCGAGCACCTCGGTCACCAGGCCCCCGAGATGCGCCTGCACCTGCAGGGCATGTGGGTGGCCTTCTGCGTGGCCGCCGTCCTGACGGCCTACTTCGTGGTTCAGATGTCGAGGGCCATCGAGCGGCACGACGCCGAGCTGGCCGAGATGCGCGACCGCGCTGCCCGCAACGAACGTCTGGCCTCGCTCGCCACGCTGGCCGCCGGCGCCGCCCACGAGCTCGGCACCCCACTGGCGACCATCGCGGTCGCCGCGGGCGAGCTGGAGCGGGCCATCCGCAAGCTGCCCGGCAGGGCCGCGCACGGCCTGCGTGAGGACGCGGTCCTGATCGTGTCGGAGCTGGAGCGCTGTCGGACCATCCTCGGACGTCTGGGCGCGCAAGTGGGCGAGACCCCCGGCGAGGCCCCCGTCTCGGTCACGCCGGCGCGCCTGCTGGCCACGGTGCTGCCGGGCCTGGCGACAGGCGAGCAGGCCAGGGTCAAGGCCGTCGCCAGCGGCGAGGAGCCGGTCAGGGCCCCGCTGGCCGCGCTCAGCCAGGCAGTCAACAACTTGCTGCGCAACGCCCTCGACGTGGGGGCCGGTCACGTCGGCCTGCGCGTCGCGTCGGACGAGCGCGGGCTGCGGGTGGTCGTGACGGACGACGGCCCGGGGCTGGCCCCCGAGGTGCTGGCCCGGGTCGGCGAGCCGTTCTTCTCGACCAAGCCCAAGGGGGCCGGGCTCGGGCTGGGAGTCTTCATCGCCCGGTCGCTGAGCGAGCAGATGGGCGGCGGCCTCGAGATCCAGTCCACGCCGGGGCGCGGGACGACGGCGGTGATCGCCGTGCCCGCCGGCCCCGGGCCCGAGCGCCGCGGATGAGCGCCGACAGGCCCCGTCCCCGCCTGCTGATCGTCGAGGACGACGACGCCTTGCGTGGCCGCCTGGCGCGCGCCTTCCGCGAGAGAGGCTTCGAGCCGCGCGAGGCAGACGGTGTGGCGGCCGCGCTGCCGCAGGCGCGCCAGGGTTGGGCCAGCCACGCGGTGGTGGACCTGCGGCTCGGGGACGGCTCGGGTCTCGAGGTCGTGCGGGCGCTCACGGCTGCGCGGCCCGACGTGGTCGTGGTCGTGCTCACCGGCTACGGCAGCATCGCCACTGCGCTCGAGGCCGTGCGGCTGGGGGCCCGGCACTACCTCACGAAGCCGGCCGGTGTGGACGCGCTCGCCGCGGCCCTGTGCGGTCAGGCGGCGGAGGGGGGCGGGACCGCTGCGGATGCCGCGCCCAGCCTGGCCCGCGTCGAGTGGGAGCACATCAACCGCGTGCTGGCCGACTGCGGCGGCAACGTCTCCGAGGCGGCGCGCGTGCTGGGGATCCATCGGCGCTCCCTGCAGCGCAAGCTGGCCAAGTTCCCGCAGCCCCGTTGACGCCGCCGCGCTGGGCGGGCACCGCTTGCGGTCAGTCCTCGAGTCCGCGTCCTGCGCCGGCGGTCGAGACGCGCCAGGCCACGATCGAGAGGGCGGCCACGACGCCGACGGCCATGAGCGAACGGCCCGCGTAGAACGGGGCGAGGTCCGTGGTCAGGGGGAAGAGGGCCGTGAGCGCGTGGACCAGTTGCAGGGCGGTGCCGGCGACGAGCCCGAAGTGGGTGACCGTCGCGACGGCAATCGCCGACCAGAGGCCGGCCGCCACCGCCATCGGCCAGCTTCGGGCCGTGGCCAGCACCTGAGCGCACCAGAGGGCCGCCCAGAGCACGACCGCGGCGCGCGCTTCCGTCCGGACGAACCCGCGCACGAGCGCCACGAAGACCAGGGTCGCGAACGAGAACGCGATGGCGGTGACCGGTAGGCGCAGCAGCACGCCGAGGGCGGGCAGGAGGCCGTCCAGGGTCGAGACCTCGATGAGGCGGTTCGGTGGCTGCGGCGCGGCGAAGGCCTGCTTGAGCCAGCCGGCGAGGGTCAACGACGCGGTGGCGGCGAGACCGAGCGCGGCCCCGATGAGGACGTCCCGTCCCACCATCGGGTCCTTCCACTCGCCGGACAGGAGCCTTGTCCACGAGACGACGAGCTCGGGGCGGTGCCGCCGGACGTACGGCTCGAGCGCCACGTAGAGCACCCACGTCACGGCGCTCAGCGTGAGGCTCCGGGACAACGCCCTCGCCAGGACGAGCAGGACGCTCTCGAGGGTCGCCGCCGGCTCCGCCCCGAGCAGGTTCGAGGCGAGCACCAGGGCGAAGATCGTGGCCGCCACCTTGAACGCGCCCCTGCGGTCTCCCCGGCCGAGCCGCAGGTTCCGCCGGGCCATGCCGAGCCCTCCGGCGAGCACCGTGAGGAGCAGCGCCGCGCCGATCAGGGCCGCGCCGCGCTGCCCGGAGTCGGCGCCTTCCGGCCTGGCGAGAGGCGCCTCTGCCCAAGGCGCCGCGAGCGAGAAGAAGACGGGCCGCCCGCCCGCCGCGGCCGCTTCGACCCGCGCGGGAAGGTCCGGATGCCCCGGGACGGTGGTGGTCCACGCGACGTGCTCGTCGGCGTCGACGGGCGCCGACCATTGCGGCTCCGCGGGCGCGAGGCGGTTCGCCTCCAGGCCGGCGGCGGCCAGGAGCGGCGCCCAGTCGACGGGCGCCGCCTTCGTTCGTTCCCGGCTGGCCGGCGGGACGACCTCCAGGGCCACGAGCCGGCCGCGTGGGTCGAAGGCCACCCGCGCCATCCCCTCGACGTGCGCGGGAGGATCGGTCTCGCTCGGCGAGAGATCGGTCGTCGGCGCCAGCGCGACCGGGCTCTCCCGGTACCAGAAGTAGTAGGTGACGGGCTGGCCCGTGGCGAGCCGCCTCCAGCGTTCGAGGGGCGGCCTGGGATCTCCGTCCCAGGCCAGATACGCCTGGTCCATCCGGAAACCGAAGGCCCGGTCGGCGCCTTCCTCGCACCCGATGGCGGCGAGCAGGGTCCGCGCCCGATCCGCCAGCACCTCCGGCGGCTTCTCGAGCGGCACCCGGTGGTGCAGGTTGAAGCGATCGCCGACCGAGAGCAGGGCCAGCAGAACGACCACGGTGGTGAGCAGGAGGCCGGCCGTTCGCGGGGCCAGCGCGCCCTCCGTCACCGCCGCGGCCACCATCTCGGGCGAGGGCGTCTCGCCGGCGGCGATCGCCTCGCGGAGGGGGTCGCCACCGGGCAGGGCCGCCGCCACCTGCACGACCGAGGCGGGCCGGCGGGCCGGGTCCTCCTCCAGGCAGCGCCGGACGACCCGGGCCACGGTCGGGTCGAGGCCGTCGCCGCCCGCGTCGAACGAGACGCCCGACTCGCGTTGGCGCAGGACCGCCGGCACCGTCGCTCCGTCGAAGTAGCGGCGACCGGTGAACAGCTCGAAGAGCAGCAGGCCGAGCGAGTAGACCTCGCTCTGGCGCGTGACGGCGCCGCCTGCGAGCTGCTCCGGGGCCATGTAGGCGGGCGTCCCCGACGCGTCGCCCCCGCGCCGCAGGTCCGCCTCGAGTCCGGCCAGTCCGAAGTCCGCGATCCGGGCGCGCCCTCGTCCGTCGATCATCACGTTCGCCGGCTTGAGGTCGCGGTGGAGCACGCCGGCCTCGTGCGCGGCAGCCAGGCCCGCGCAGACCTGCCGCGCCACCTGGAGGGCCTTGTCGGCCGGCAGCCGGCCGATGCGCCGCGTCAGCGAGGCCACGTCCTCGCCGTCGATGTACTCCATCGTGAGGAAGTGCTCGCCTTCCGTCTCGCCGATGTCGAAGACGCGGCACACGGCGGGGTGCGCGATCTGGCGCGCGAGGCGCACTTCCTGATGGAGGCGCGCCAGAGCTGCGCCGTCGCGCAAGAGTGCGGGCGGCAGGAACTTGAGGGCCACCGCGTGGGACAGCTTCAGGTCGTCGGCGCGGTAGACCTGCCCCATCCCGCCCCGGCCGAGGAGACCCACGATGCGGTAGCGGCCCCCGATCACGGTCCCTGGCACGAAGCGGCCGCCGTCGGACGCCGGCGACGATCGCCCGACGGGTGCGTCGGCTGCCCACGCCTCGGTCGGGGTGTCCTCGTCCGGGGCGGCCGGCGGGGTCACGGCCGGAGCGCCTGAGGGCGCAGGGCGAGATTCACGAGCGCCGAGATGCGCGCCTCCTCGGCGGGGCCGAGCTGCTTGAGGGCGAAGGAGGTCGGCCACATGGCGCCATCGTCGAGCTTGGCCTCGTCGCTGAAGCCGAGGGTCGCGTAGCGCGCCTTGAACTTCGACGCGCCCTGGAAGAAGCAGACGACCTTGTCGCCCTTGGCGTAGGCGGGCATCCCGTACCAGGTCCGCGGCGACAGGCCGGGCGCGCAGGTCTTGATGAGCGCGTGCAGCCGCGTCCCCAGGGTGCGATCCGGCTCCGGCATCGCGGCGAGCTTCGCCAGCAGGGCGCTCTCCCCGTCCGCCTTGCCCGCCCGGAGCTCCTGGACGCGCTCCTTCATCGCGGCGCGCTCCGCCTCCGTGAAGCCGCCCGTCTCCTGGCCGCCCCGAGCGGCGCTCCTGGCGGCCTTCTTCGTCGCCTTCTTTGGACTCATGGAAGCTCCCGTGGAAGCCACCATGATAGCCGCGCCGGGAAGGCCGCGTCCGCCGGATGCGGCTGCTCCTCGCGCCAGGGTTCGAAGCCCACGGGGCGACGCTTCTGGCCGCCCCGCTCCGCAGTAGAATCGGACCCACGGAGCCCCCATGCTGGTCCTGGCCTACATCGCGCTGGCGGTGGTCGGCAGCGGCTACATCCTCGTCTCGATGCTGCTCGGCCACCTGTTCGACTTCAGTTCCGCCGACTCGGCCGCCCACGCGGGCGGCGGCGAGCACGTGGCCACCGAGACCTACGGCGTGGAGCACGCCGGCCACGGCGAGGCCTCGGCCGGCGACGGTGTCGCGGCCGCCTTCCACTTCCCGTTCTTCTCGCCCCTGGCGCTCGCCACGCTCTCGGCTTCGGTGGGCGGCCTCGGCCTCGTGGCGCGCTACGGCCTGAAGCTGGCCGACGGGCCCAGCCTGCTGGTGGCCTTCCCGGGCGCGCTGGCGGTGACCTACGGCGTCACCTACGCCGCCTTCCGCGTGGTGCAGGGCTCGCGCGGCACGAGCGCCATCCAGGCCGGCGACCTGGAGGGCGTGCCGGCCGAGATCCTGACGCCGATCCCGGAGGGCGGGCTGGGCGAGGCCGCGGCCTTCGTCAAGGGCGAGCGCTTCGCCGGTCCCGCCCGCGAGGAGTCGGGGCGCGCGGTGCCGCGCGGCACGCCGGTCACGGTGGTGCGGCTGTCGGGCTCGACGCTGATCGTGAGGATCGCCGCGCGCTGACGCGGCAGGAGGAGCGCCGTGGCTGAGTTCGCGGTCGTCTTCGGTCTGGGCTTCGTGGCCGTGGCGGTGGTGGGCTACGTGCTCACCTACCTGGCCTTCCTGCGCAAGGCCGGCCCCAACGAGGTCATCGTGGTCTCCGGGCGCGGCAAGGTGAAGTTCATCACCGGCGGCGCCGACATGGTCATCCCGCTGTTCCACACCTGGAACCGCCTGTCGCTCGAGGTCATGACCCTGGACGTCACGACCCCCGAGGTCTACACCTCGCAGGGCGTGCCGGTGATCGTGGACGGCGTGGCCCAGATCAAGATCAAGAAGGACGACGCCTCGCTGCACGCCGCGGCCGAGCGCTTCCTGGGCAAGCGCCCGGAGGAGATCGCCAAGATCGCGCTCGAGACCGTGCAGGGCCACCTGCGCGCCATCCTGGGCACCATGTCGGTCGAGGACATCTACAAGAACCGCGACCAGTTCGCCCAGAAGGTCCAGGAGGTCTCGGCCGGCGACCTGGCCAACATGGGCCTGGGCATCGACTCCTTCACCATCCGCGACATCCGCGACAAGCACGGCTACCTCGAGGCGCTGGGCAAGCCGCGCATCGCCGAGGTCAAGCGCACCGCCGCGATCGCCGAGGCCGTGGCGGTCAAGGAGGCCTCCATCGCCCAGGCCGACGCCGAGCGCGAGACGCGCCAGCGCCAGGCCGAGGCCCAGAAGCTGTCGCAGGAGGCCGAGGCCAAGCGCGACGCGGCCGTGGCCGAGGCCAACGCCGACAAGGTGCGGCGCCAGCAGGAGGCCGAGGCCGCCGCCCGGCGCGCGGCCGAGATCGCCATCTTCCAGGCCGAGCAGGCCATCGCCGAGCAGCAGGCCCTGGCCAACCGCAAGAAGGCCGAGGCCGAGATGGCCTTCGACCTGCAGAAGAAGACCATCGAGATCCAGGTCCAGGAGCAGGAGATCAAGCGCCGCGAGAAGGAGCTGGACGCCACCATCAAGCGCCAGGCCGACGCCAAGCGCTACGAGATCGAGACCCTGGCCACGGCCGCGCGCATGCAGGTCGAGGCCCAGGCCGAGGCCGAGAAGCAGCGCCTGTCGCTGGTGGCCGACGGCGAGAAGGCCCGCGGCCTGGCGGCGGCGGCCGTGACCCAGGCCCAGGGCGTGGCCGAGGCCGAGGTCAAGAAGGCCCAGGGCCTGGCCCAGGCCGAGGCCCAGAAGGCCCAGGGCCTGGCCGAGGCCACGGCCATGGAGAAGAAGGCCGAGGCCTGGCGCAAGTACAACGAGGCCGCCGTGCTGCAGATCCTGGCCCCGATCCTGCCCGAGATCGCCCGCGCCGTGGCCGAGCCGCTCTCGCGCATCGACCGCATCACCCTGGTCAACACCGGCTCGGGCGAGGGCGGCGACGGCGTCTCTCGCATCACCGGCGAGGTGGCCAAGGTCATCTCGCAGGTGCCGCCGGTGGTCGAGTCGCTGACCGGCTTCAAGATGGGCGAGCTGATGGGCAAGCTGCGCGGCAGCGGGCCGGGTGAGCCGCCCGCGGAGGCGCCGCCCGCTGCCCCCGAGCCGCCACCGACGAAGAAGGGCTGAAGCCGGCCGGCGCCGCGGCCCGCGCTACACTGAGCCATGGCCTCGCCGCTGCGCAGCAAGCCGCCCGCGACCTACGAGGACCTGTGCCGCGTGCCCGGCAACCAGGTGGCGGAGCTCCTGGGTGGGGACCTCTATGCCAGCCCGCGCCCGGCTGCGCCCCACGCGGTTGCCTCCTCGGCCCTCGGCGTCGAAGTGGGCGGGGCGTACCAGTTTGGTCGCGGTGGCCCCGGAGGCTGGTGGATCCTCGACGAGCCCGAACTGCACCTCGCCGCCGACGTGCTCGTGCCCGACCTGGCCGGCTGGCGCCGCCAGCGGATGCCGGAGAAGCCCGAGGGGGCCTACTTCACCCTGGCGCCGGACTGGGTCTGCGAGGTGGTGTCACCTGGCACGGCTCGCCTCGACCGCGTCCTGAAGCTGCCCATCTATGCCCGCGAGAGTGTCGGTCATGCCTGGCTCGTGGACCCTCTCGAGCGCACCCTCGAGGTGTTCCGGCTCGAGTCGGGGGGCTGGCGCCTGGCTGGCGCCTACGGCGACGACGCGCTCGTGCGGGCCGAGCCCTTCGAGGCCTTCGAGCTGGACCTCCTGCACCTCTGGGGCGAATCGCGCTGACCGGCCGGATTCCGGGCGTCCTGGTCAGGCCCGGTCGCTCGGCGGCCGCTCAGTCCAGCCGCGCCCGGCGCAGCCGCAGCGCGTTGGTGATGACCGAGACCGAGCTGAAGCTCATGGCCGCGGCCGCCACCATGGGCGAGAGCAGCAGGCCGGTGAAGGGGTAGAGCAGGCCCGCCGCCAGCGGGATCCCCAGCGCGTTGTAGACGAAGGCGAAGAACAGGTTCTGGCGGATGTTGCGCACCGTGGCGGCCGACAGCCGCCGGGCGCGCAGCAGGCCGCTCAGGTCGCCCTTCACCAGCGTCACGCCCGCGCTCTCGATGGCCACGTCGGTGCCCGTGCCCAGGGCGATGCCCACCCGGGCGCGGGCCAGGGCCACCGCGTCGTTGACCCCGTCGCCGGCCATGGCCACGCGCCGCCCGCCGGCCGACAGCTCGGCCACGGCCGCGGCCTTGTCGGCCGGCAGCAGCCCGGCGCGCACGTCGTCGAGC
>JBDIBD010000021.1:0-23778 GCA_039812725.1 Vicinamibacteria bacterium
CCTGGGGCGCGCGCGGCTGGCCCTGCGCGCGCCGCGGCTCGTTCCCGAGGACGTGCGCCGCGAGCTGCGCCAGGCACTGGCCCGCCGGCCCTCGTGGATGACCCTGTTCCGCGCGGCCCAGATCGAGGACCGCCTGGGCGCGCCTGACGCGGCGCGGGCCTACCTCGAGCGGCTCCTCGAACGCGTCCCCGAGCACTACGACGCCCGCTCGCTGCTGGCCGAGCTCGAGCTGCTCAAGGGACGGCCCGAGCGGGCCGAGGAGCTCTACGCCGCGCTCGTCCAGGAGTCTCCCGGAGTGACGGAGATGGCCAACCTGGGGCTGGCCAGAATGCTGGTCGGGCATTTCGACGCGGCGGCCGAAGCGCTGGCATCAGCAGCCGCCCTCGAGCCCCGCAACCCGTTCGTGGCCCTGAACCTCGCCGATGCCCTCCTGCTCTCGGGCCGGTCCGACGCGGCCCGGCGCACCTACCGGGCGGTGCTCGAGCTGGCGCGCCAGGATCCCCGGGCCGAGGACTGGCACGTTCTCTCGGTGGCAGCCCAGGCGCACGCCCACCTCGGGGATGCCGGCGCCGCGGTCGAGGCCACTCAACGACTCCTTCGGGCGGCCGGCGAGGACCCGCAGGCCGCCGCCGACGCGTCCGTCGTCTACGCCCTGGTCGGCGACCGGGCCTCGGCCTCGGTCAACGCCGCCCGCGCCCGGCGGGGGGGCGTGGGCGAGGCCTGGTTCCGCCTGCCGTGGTTCGCTGCCCTGGCCGGGGACGTGGCCTTCGAGGCCGCCCTCGCGCCGCGCCCGGACTGAGCCGGGCGCGGCCCGCTCGGCTCAGGAAACCGGCGGCCACTTGTTGACCACGGTCGGGTCGGAGGACGAGTACAGGGCATCGCCGTAGACCACGCTGAGGAAGAACGAGTGCGTGCTCTCGGCCACGCGGCGGTCGATGAGCGTCACGCACCGGCCCTTGACGACCTCGCCCTCCCACATGTTGGGGGGAACGCCGCTGGGGACCAGCGCGCCGGCCAGGTCGCGCTCCACCCACTGGACGGGGTGCGAGGCCAGGCGGGCCTCGCCGGGGATGCCCGGGGCGAGCACGAGCGTCAGCGTGATCTCCGCCAGGTCGACGTACACGTCGATGCTGCTCGTGCCCGGCACGACCCCCTGGCCGCTCAGCACGAAGCGGCGTTCGGGCGCCTCGGTGGGTGCGAAGGTCACGGTCACGGCCAGGCTCTCGGCACTCAGAGGCGTCCCTGATTTCTCTTGCGGCATCGTGTCCCCCTTCGCGCCCGGGGCGCGCACCTCGCGGGCCAACTGTACGGTTTTCGTTTCGGTCATACACTACCGCCTCTTGCCGCCACGCGCCAGCGGAGCGCGCACGACGAGCGGCAGGCGGGCCTGGGCGTCGCCGGGCCGCGGGTCCTGCGGCGGCTCGAGCGCGCGCACGACGAGATCGACGGTCTCCCCGCGGTCCGGCGTCCAGCTGGCCCAGACCACGTTGTCCCCGGCCACCAGCCCGCGCGCCAGACGGGCGGCCACGACGCGGCCGCCGGCCTCGGGGTCGCCCGCGCAGAACAACACCAGGCGCGCCCCGGTGTCGGCGCGGCTCGAGCGCAGCACGGCGCGCAGCCGATAGGCCCGGCCCGCCTCCAGCGCTGCCCCTGGCGCCAGCCGCTGCGGGGAGCTGTCGCGGGTGGCCACGTGGACCTCCAGGCTGCCCGGCACCACGCTGAGGTCCCAGCCCGCGGCCGTCGCGGGCGCCTGCTGGCCGGGATGGAAGACGGCCACGCCACCGTCCCAGGGCCAGTACCCGAAATTGTCGCTGTCGATCGGAAGCTCGCCCGCGGCGCGGGGGCCCGGGTGGACCTCGGCGTCGACCTCGTCGCCCGGGTCGGCCGTGACGAAGAAGCGGTAGTAGCGGGCCGTCCCAGGGCTGTCGCCGCCGAGGCCCTGCGTGTCCCAGGGCAGCGACAGCTCCGCCTGCCCTTGCGGCCCCAACGTGGCGGGGGCCGTGCCGATCGGCCGCCGCGGGCCGAGCTCCTTTCCCGTGGCCGGGTCCACCTCGGCGAACTCGACCAGCGTCTCGAAGGTGACGGGCGCGGCCAGCAGGCTGAAGTTGTACACCCGCACCGTGACCAGCGCCTGCTGGCCGGCCACCAGCGCCCCCGGCAGGTCGTCGTGCGTGCCGGTCACGGGGTTGAGCTCGGCCTTCTTCAGGAACAGCCCGCGCAGCTGCCAGCGCTGCGGCTCGGGCGTGAGCTGCCAGCCGTTGAAGTAGTCGTAGGTGAACCGGTTGGGCAGGTTGACGGCCGGGTCGGGCTGCTGGCCGTAGTGGTCGCGCCACCACTGGGCCCCCGACGACGCGCCGGTGGGGTCGGTCGCGTGCGCCACCCGGAAGGTGCCCTGCTCGGTCATGTAGACCGCCGTCTGGTAGGCGTACGACTGGTAGTTCTGGCCCTGCGCCGGCTGCACGAGCTGGATGCCCTGGCCCGACGCCAGTTGCTCGTTCGAGACGGTGTTGTTCTGCCAACTGTTGCTGTTCTGGAAGTTGAAGTCGAACTGCAGGGAGCTGCGGCTGCTGGCGAAGAAGGCGTCGACCGAGGCCTCGAAGCCCAGGCCCACGTCGAGGGTCTCGCGCAGCGTCGAGGTGTAGGTCTTGGAGGTGCTGCTGCCGGCGCGCCGGTTCCAGTTGATGTCGAAGGTCTGGCTCGTGCCGCCCCAGTAGCGCACGATCAGGTCGTTGAGCGGCGCCTTCACCGGCGTGCCGCCGTCGGGCGTGAAGGCCCCCACGTCGGGCGGGAAGGAAGGGTCGCCCACGGCCGGGTACGAGAGCACGTTCTTGTTCTGGTGGCGCGGCTGGTAGAAGTCGTGCACCGAGGCCGGGCTGTCGACCTGCAGCACGGGGCCGGGCAGGATCAGCTCGTAGTAGCCGGTCTGCTGGGGCGGGTCCACCAGCGTCAGCCCGTAGACCGGGTAGCGCCACACGTCCAGCAGGCGCACGTCGTAGATGATCTGGTCGTCGTTGTTGGTCGTCTCGGTCTTCTGGACCGTCACCGACTGGTAGACGGTGTTGGTCTTCTCGGTGATCTCGTTGTAGTCGTACCCCACGGACACCCGCGAGCTGGCGGTGACGCTGGCCTGGCCGATGTCGCCGAAGCCGCCCGAGACGGTGCTCGACGAGGTCACGGCGGCGCTGCCGCCCACGTCCCAGCTCGTGGTGTCGCGGGAGCTGGTCTCGAGCACCTTCTCCTCGCTGCTCGTGAGCTGCACGTAGAAGTCGAGGTACCCGCTCACGTTGACCACGGGGCACTCCCCCGACTCGTCGGCGAAGCAGTCCACGTGCTTGGGCGGCTCCTCGACCACGTAGCGCGTGTCGAGCAGGTCGTGCACCGTGGCGTGGATGGGCGCGCCCAGGAAGTAGGAGTCGCCGTCCAGGTCCGCGGCCAGGAGCGCCTGCGTCCAGGTCAGGCCGGCCGAGGCCTGGACCGGAAAGGGCTGCTCGTGGAGCTTCGAGAGGGCCAGGTCCTGGGCCACGCCCAGGACCACGAAGCGGGGCGAGTACTGGCCCCGTCCGTCGCTGGCCGGCAGGTTGAGCGCGAGCTGCCAACGCGGCGAGTGCGGATCGCGCTGCCCCACGAAGTTCCCGGCGGCCAGGCCCGGACCGAAGGGCGACGCCAGCGGCACGGGCACCTCGCCCAGGTCGAGGGTGCCGCGCCGCGTGAGGTGCTGCAGGTCCGGGACGTCGTACGCCACGGCGCGGTAGCGTCCGCCGGCGTCGAGGTAGGCCAGGGCCAGTTGACGGCGTTGGATCGTGTAGCCCAGGCGTGGGTCCCAGCGCCAGAGGCCGGAGGCCAGGGCCAGATAGGACGTCGGCCAGGGCGCGGCCTCGCTGGCCCGGCCCCCGGGCTCGAGGGTCAGGTCGGCGCCGGCCGAGTAGAGCGCCAGCTCGAGGGGCGCGGCGGCGCGCGTGATGGGGTAGTAGCCCAGCGCCAGGTCGTCGTCCCCGTCGCCGTCGAAGTCGCCGTGGGCCAGGGTCACGCTCCACGGCCCGGCCGGCAGCTCCTGGCGGCGCTCCGCCGCGAGCGCCAGCCGGGCCGGTCCCTGGCCGTCCGACTCGTAGCGGAAGGTCGCGAGCGTCAGGCTGCCGGGCTTCTCGCCGTAGTGGCCCGGGTCGTAGTCCGAGAGCGGCGCCCGGCCCAGGGCCAGGGCCAGCTCCATCTTGCCGTCCCCGTCGAGATCGGCGGCGGCCACGGCCGCGCTGCCGTAGACCGGATCCGCGCTCTCCCACCCGGCGAGGGGCCGCAGCTTCCAGTCCAGCACGAGCAGACGCAGGTTACCCGACATGAGCTGGTAGGTGACCACCACCTCGTCGTGGTAGACGCCGTTCTCGTCGACCACGCGGTCGAGGTCGCCGACCGACAGGCTGGTGGGACGGCCCGCCACCAGGAAGGCCCCGGGCAGCTCGTAGCGGGCCGGCGAGCCCAGGAACGCGACCTCGTAGTTCGTGGCGCACAGCACCTGGTCGCGGCGCGGATCCTCGACGCGCCCCTGGGCGAAGACCCGCGCGGTGCTGCGGCAGCGCTCGCTGTCGTGGGCCTGGCTCTCCCAGCGCTGGAGCGAGGCGTCCTGGGGCGACAGCTCGATGTCGACCGGGTGGAGGTTCTGTTGGGCGGGCAGCAGCGCCTCGTCGTCGGCGAACAGCGTGTAGCGGGACGGGTTCTGGATCGGGTTGCGCAGCCCCGGGCGCTCGCTGGAGACGCGCGCGAGGGCGGCCCGCGGCCGTCCCCCGGCGCCGGGTCGCGCGCCGGGGGACGCCGTCGCGGAGAGGGCGGCGCCCAGGATCGAGGTGGCGAGGACGGCCATTCCGGGCAGGCGCACGGGGCGCTCCTTTCCGGGCCTCTCAGGCCCTCAGTTCTTCTCGCACTGCAGGAGTTGGATGTACGGCCAGGCGCTGTCGCTCGCGCCCGAGGTCCCCGAGTAGTCGTAGGTGTCGTTGCGGCCGTAGCCGTGGGCGCAGCAGCCGGAGGCCAGGGCCACGTCACGGCCCGAGGTCGTGACGCTGCCGGAGAAGGCGTGCGCGTGGGTGCGCATCTCGAGGGGCTGCAGGGGCGGGCCGCCGAAGGACGTGCCCGGTGTGCCTTTGTCCGGCAGCCCCACCGGGAAGCGGCCCTGCGTGGTGAGGTTCTGGCTCCAGCCGTCGGGGCAGCCGAGGGAGCCGTTGTAGGCCATCATCCCTCGGGGCGGCGCCGGGGCCGCCGCCGGCGCCGCCATCTTCATGCAGATCAGGAGCTGCACGTAGGGCAGCCCCGTCGAGCTGCCCGCGCTCGTGCCGCTGAAGTCCTGCCGCCCGTCCTCGGCCAGGTTCTTGTTGCAGCAGCCGGCGATGCCCACGAACTCCACCTCCGAGAGGCTGATGCTCGAGGCGAAGGTGTGGCTGTGGCTCGGATCCTGGCCGCTGCCCAGGGCGGCCCCGGCCACGCCGCCGTTCCCCGCGCCCGTGACGAGCGGCACGGTCGCGCGGCCGTCGGCGAGGGTCAGCGGCGACCAACCCGAGGGGCACTGCACCAGGTTGAAGAACGAGATGGTGCCGGTGGGCAGGGCGTCGTCGGAGCCCTGGGCCTGGGCCCCGGCCGCGCCGACGAGGCCGGCGGCCGTCAGGGCGACGGCGCGCAGGCCCGGGAGGGTGATCGTGAAGCGGTTCATGAGCGGGCTCCTTTCACTGCTTCTCGCAGACGGTGAGCTGGATGAACGGCAGGCCGGTGGCAGCCGCCTGGGTGGCGCCCTTGACGTCGTAGGTCGTGGCGTGGGCCGCCTGGGAGTTGCAGCAGCTGTCGGCGCCCGAGATGGACTTGTCGTCCACGGACACCGTGGTCGCGTAGGTGTGGGTGTGGGTGCGGTTCTCCTGGTTGGCCAGCGGGGTGCCGACCTGGACGCGCAGCTTGGCGCCGTCGGTGGTGGCCACGATCAGGCGGCCGGTGGCGTAGCTGGCCGTGGTCCAGCCCGCCGGGCAGGCGGCCAGGTCGAAGAAGGCCACGGTACCCGTGGGGACGTCGGTGGCGGCGAACGACGGGCCGGCCGGGGCCAAGAGCGCCACGAGGCCGGCGACGAGCGGAAGACGCGACATGCTTCGTTTCCTTTCCTGGGCCCGCGCCGTGCGATACCGCAGTTGCGGCGCTCCGGGCGGGGTCGCCCTCACTCGAGCAAGCCCGGTGCCAGCGTCCCGGCGCCGTCGGCGGCGGGCGGGCGGGGCTCCAAGCCCTTGGGATCGTGGGCGCTGCGCCGTTCGGGGCCGCGCCTGCTCCGCCTCCGCCGAGTGTCGGGTGGTGTCGGCCGGCACTCGCCCGACACCGGCGGGCGCCCGGCCCAGAACGAAGAAGCCCGCCGCTCGGCGAGGCCGAGGCGGCGGGCGCGAGGCTGCGACGGGCCGTCTACTTCTTGCAGCCGGGGCCGTACTGGCAGGTGCTCTTGACCACGATGTACTGCTCGCAGGCCGCGCCGATGGCCTGCTTCATCGCGGCGCGCACGGCGTTCTTGGCCGACGTGCAGGCCCCGGCGGTGCACCCGTCGGCCTCCCGGTGCATCGGGGAGTGCCGGCAGTTGCCCGGGGCCGTGGTCTTGACGGTGGCCTCGGCCGAGGCCCATTCGCCGGGGCCGGCCTGCGGCTCCTCGGGGGACGGGCTGGCCTGCGCCGCGGCGGGCGCGGCCTCGGGCTGGTGCGCGGGGGCCTGGGCCGCCACCAGCAGGAGGCCGAGCGTGAGCGGGAGCAGCGAGCCCCCCAGGGTCTTCGAGAGCGAGGTCATCGGGTTCATCCTTTCCGGGCGTGGCCCACCTTGGGCCACGTCTCTGCGCGCAGGACTGCAAGGGTCCTGCCGGCCGCGGGGACCGCCCGGCGGCCGGGCGCGCAGGGCCAAGGGCCTGTTTCGCAAGGCCCTGCCACCGGCGTCCGCCTTCCGGGGGGGCGCGCGCGTGTCCGGCCGACATGTCGCCGACAGCGCCGGACGCGGCTGCCGCTACACTCCCCACATGCAGACCATCTTCGTCATGGTGAAGTGCGAGCTGGGTCGGGCCTACGAGGTGGCGGCCGCGGCGAGCGACCGCGTCGAGGCCGTCTCGGAGGTCCACTCGATCTCGGGCCAGTACGACCTGCTCCTGAAGTGCGCGCTGCCGCCCGGCCAGGACGTGGGCCATTTCGTCACGGAGTCGCTGCAGCGCCTCGAAGGCGTGCGCGACACCTTCACGTTGATCGCGTTCAGGGCTTTCGGCTAGGGCCTCGCGAAGACGGCCTCGTCGACGGCCGCGGGCAGCTCGAGCACCGGGAAGAAGATCCGCCGCCCTGACTTCGGCTCGCGGCGGTCGTCGGCCAGTTGGATCTTCCCGTAGGCCTTCCAGCCCTTCCACTCGAACGTGGTGGGCGGCCCGGCCTCGCCCTTCAGCACATAGTCCCAGCGCGCCACCAGCCCGGTCTTCAGATCGACCCAGACCCAGTACTTGTCCTTCGGCGTCAGGCCCACCCCGTCGAAGGTCAGGAGCACCTTGTCGCAACCGGCCTCCTGGCCGACGTAGGCCAGGCTCACGCCCGGGTCGCGCAGCTTGTACGGCATGAGCAGCCAGTAGGTGTCGTTGACCCAGGCCGCGTAGGCGTTCTCGAGCTGCTTCTGCAGGGCCTCGCCCGCCACGGGCTTCCCGTCCAGCCAGGCCGAGCCCTGTTTCGTGCTCAGGTTCATCAGCACGAGGAAGGCCTGGCCTTCCTTGTTCTTCCCCTGCAGGCGGTAGCGCCCGGTCCACTTGTCCCAGGTGTGCGAGCGCGTGAGCTTGACCTGCCCCTCCACCTCGACCGCGAAGTCGAAGCGCAGGTAGCGCACGGCGTTCCAGGCCTCGGCGCCACCCAGGGCCTGGGTGACGCGCTCGGCCACGGCCTGGGCCTTCGGGTCCGGGCCGGCGGCGGCCGGCCAGGCCACCAGGGTCGCGACGGCCAGGGCGAGCAGGCGCATGGGAGCCTCCTGTTCTCGAGACTACCTCGGCCCGGCGATGGTCCAGTCGAGCGGGCTGTCGGGGGCCGGCGGGTTGACGAAGCGTCCGGCGGTGCGCACGCCGTGCGTGTCCATGTTCCAGACCACGAAGCGCCCGCTCGTCGCGTTGCGCCAGACCAGGTCGTACGTCCCCGGCCGTCCGTTCGGGCCCACCCCGTAGTCCCCCGCCGCCAGCACCTTCCAGTTCGCGTCGCCGGCCTGCATGGGCGTGGCGAACTGACCCGACAGGCGCTGCACGGCCGCGTCCATGAACCAGAAGACGATGCGCCCCGACGACTGGTTGTACCAGAGCAGGTCGGTGTTGCCGTCGCGGTCCGCGTCGAGGGCGGCCACCACCTCCCAGTTGGCGTCCGTGGCCTGCGCCGGCGTGGGCGTGATCGTGCCCGTGGGCGTGGCGCCGTTCATGGTCCAGACCTGCAGCGCGCGCGTGGCCGTGTTGCGCCAGAGCAGGTCGGGGCGCGCGTCGTGGTCGAAGTCGGCCGTGGCCGAGAGCTTCCACTCGGGCGCCGGCGCCGTTCCGTTCAGCGGCACCGGCGCGCCGAGGCGCGTGGTCCCGTTCATCAGCCAGAACTCCACGGCGCCCGAGGCGTTGCGGAAGACCAGGTCGTCCTGCCCGTCGCCGTCGAAGTCGTCGACGCCGCCGAGCTGCCAGTCGGGGCCGGTCTGGTCGGGGCTGACGTCGATCTCGGCCAGCCGGTTCAGGTCGCCGTCGAGGGTCCAGACACGGTGCACCGGGGCGTTGCGGTTGGCCAGCACCAGGTCGGTGTTCAGGTCGTCGCTCAGGTCGCCCTTGACGTGCGAGCGGCCGTAGACGAAGACGTCGTTCATGCCGTTGAGGTCGTGCGCGACGATGGTGTCGGCGTCGCTCGTGAAGGCCAGGCTGCGGCCGTCGTGGCTCAGGCACAGCCAGGCCCCCAGCCCACCGGCGCCCGCGAGATCGGGGCCGAGGGCGGGGCTGGCCAGCCGGGCCAGTCCCGTGGCTCGGTCGACGAGGTACGCGTTGTCGCTGTAGGTGGCGACCTGCCCGGCCACCAGGTCGCTGGCATAGCTGATGAAGGCCACGGCCGACCCGTCCGCGGCGATCGTCGGGACCTGCGAGTTGGCGTTGGCCCCGGTCGCGGGTGCGCCGGCCGCGTGGCTCATGAGCTGGTTCTCGCCCGTGTCGCGGTCGAAGGCGAAGGCGTCGGTCGAGGAGTAGGGATCGACCTGCCCCGCCACCAGGTCGGTGGCTCGGCTCAGGTAGGCCGTGAACCGCCCGTCGGCGCTCAGGGAAGGCAGAGTGGACCAGTCGCCCCCGGCCTGCAGGGGCGACCCGGTCGCGTGGCTGGCCAGGCGCGACTGCCCCGTGGCCCGCTCGAAGAGATACACGTCCGGCCCGCCGTTGCCGTCGCTCACACCGGCCACGAGGTCGGTCGCGCGGCTCGTGAAGGCCAGCCAGTCGCCCGCCGCGGAAAGGGCCACGCCGCCGGAGTACCCGTTGGAATGCCCGCTGGCAGCGGTGACGGGGCTGCCCGCCGTATGGCTCACGAGCAAGTTCTGGCCCGTGGCCCGGTCCCAGATGAAGAGGTCCAGCGTGCCCGCCGGGTCGATCTGGCCGGCGACGAGGTTGGTCGCCTCCGACTCGTACGCGACCCAGGCCCCGTCGGCGCTGACCTCGGCCACCCCTTCGTACGGCGCTCCGGCGTTGGCCGTCGTCGTCGACGAGCCCGCAGCGTGAGTCACGAGCGCGCAGGCATCGGTCTGGCGGTCGCAGAGGTACAGGTCGGCGCCGTCGTTGCCGTCCGTGACGCCGGGCGCCAGGTCGGTGGCGTAGCTGTCGAGCAGCACGTAGCGCCCGTCGGCGCTGACACCGAGCAGCCCCGATGGCTGGCTGCCGGCCTGGAGCGGGGCGCCTGCGGCGTGGCTCACGAGCGCCGACTGGCCCGTCAGGCGGTCGTAGAGGAACACGTCCGGGCTGTAGTTGGTGTCGACCTGGCCGGGCACGACGTCGCCGGCACGACTCTCGAAGGCCACCTTCCGGCCATCGGACGAGACCTTCGCGGTCTCGGCGCCGACGCCGACGCCAGCGCCAGCCGCGCCGTGGCTGACGAGCTGCGCCACCCCCGTGGCGCGGTCGAAGAGGAAGGCGTCGGCGGGGTAGTCGTTGGGGACGCTCCCGGGGACCAGCGCGGCAGAACGGCTGAAGAACAGCGTCTGGCGTCCGTCGCCGCTGATGCAGTCCGGGCTCGTGGTGGCGCCTGTCGTGGTCGTGACGGAGTATCCCGAGGGCGAGCGCCGTGTGGCGAGCATCGACGCGGTCCCGTCCCACGAGAAGACGTCGGCATCATCGTTCTGGTCCGCGACTCCGGCCACCAGGTCCGTGGCCCCCGAGACGAAGGCCAGGCTGGAGCCGTCCGAGCTCAGGCGCGCGCCGTAAGAGTCGCCGTTGCTGGCCCCGTTCGTCGTGCCCGCGTGGGCGCTCACCAGGCGTGTCTCGTCCGCGGGAAGGTCATAGGCGTAGACGTTGTAGGCCCAGGTTCCCGCGGCGGTCACGTCGTCCCAGCTCACGTAGGCCAGGCGCGTCCCGTCGGAGCTGATCCCGGCCAGCTCGTTGGCGTCGGCCGCCTCACCGTCCGGGTCGTGGCTGACCAGGGTGCTGGCGCCGGTGGAGGACCTCCAGGCGTAGACGGCCTGGCTGCCGTTCGTGGGCGGCTCCACCAGGTCCGAGGAGTAGCTCTTGAAGGCCACGGTGCTCCCGTCGGACGACAGGACGACCTCCCGCCGGTCACCGCTCCCGCGGTTGCCCGCCACCAACGGCTGCCCGGCGGCGTGGCTGACCAGGGCTCGCGCCCCGCCGGCCAGGTCCGCCACGAACACGTCCCGGTCGAAGTTCGCGTCGACCTGTCCCGTCACCAGATCCGTGGCCTGGCTCACGAAGGCCACGTGGCCACCGTCGCCGGACACCTCGGCCCACGACGATTCGCCGTTGGCCGTGGCGTACAGGACGCCGGCCGTGCGGCTCACCGGGGTGACCAGCGTCGTGTCGAGGTCGAAGAGGAACACGTCCACGGCGCTGTTGAGATCGAGCAACCCCTGGACCAGGTTCGTCGACTCCGTCAGGAAGGCGATGCGCCGGCCGTCGGCGCTCAGGCTGGGGTCGGCCGAGTCGAGGTAGCCGGCCGTGGGCGGCAGCGTGTCCGAGTGGCTGACCAGCAGGTTGCTCCCCGTGGCCGTCTCGAAGAGGAACACGTCGCTCGAGTCGGGGACGTCGAGCTGCCCTGCCACCACCTCGGTCGAGCGGCTGACCCAGGCCACCCGATCGCCCGAGTGGCTGACCGCCAGTCCGCCGTACTCCTCCGCGCCGGCGGTCGTGACCAGGGACGCGCTCTTGTGGCTCACGAGCCGCAGGCTGCCGTCGAGGCGGTCGTACAGGAACACGTTGTACCAGGAGCCTCCATCGACCTGGCCGGGAACCAGATCGCCGCCCGAGCTGACGAAGGCCACGTACCGGCCGTCGCCGCTGACGACGGGACTCTCCGAGTCGCCGTTGGACGTCTGCAGCGGCGAAGCGACGCTGTGACTGACCAGCACGGTCGTCCCCGACTGGCGGTCGAACAGGAAGACGTCCGTGTAGTAGAAGAGGTTCGCCTCCACGAAGCCCTCCACGAGCAGCGCGGACGGGCTCGTGAAGGCCACGAAGCGGCCGTCGGCGCTGACGGAGACCTGCCCCCCGCTCGCCCAGAAGGCCGAGTCCGAGATCAGGCTCGGGTGCGCGCGCGAGACCAGCTCGACCGTGGGGTGGGCGGCCCGCAGGGGGACGGCCGCGAGGGAGAGGGCGGCGACCAGGCCGAGGCGACGGCGGGAGGCGAAGGTCATGGGAGGGTCTCCTGGAGGGTCAGCCCCTCCGGGCACGAGCGGCAGGGAGTCGCCCGCTCACTCCGCGTCGCCGATGAGCGACTCGAGCCGGGCCAGGATCTGGGCCCCCACCTCGCGGTCGTAGGGGCGCGAGTAGAAGTCGTCCAGCTCCAGGGGCGGGTGCAGGGTCAGCGAGGCGCGCTTGAAGAGCTTGCCCGGGATCTGCTTGTGCAGCAGCAGGTCGCGGAAGCCGTCCACGCGCACGGGCACGGCCACGGCGCGGGTGTTGTGCAGCAGGCGCGCGACACCCTTGCGGAACGGCGCGCCCTTCCTGGTGGTGCCGGCCGGGAAGTGCAGCAGCCAGCCGTCGCGGATGGCCTGCTCCACGCGCTCGGCCCCGGCCACGTCCACGCCGCGCTGCACGTCCTGGCCCTCGGCCCGGAAGCTGCGCTTGAAGGTCACGCCGCCGGCCAGGCCCATC
Organism: Vicinamibacteria bacterium; assembly: GCA_039812725.1. GTDB lineage: Bacteria > Acidobacteriota > Vicinamibacteria > Fen-336 > Fen-336 > JBDIBD01. The sequence goes on from JBDIBD010000021.1 coordinate 12,335, forward strand.
AGGTTGGTGACCAGGCCGCGCTTCATGGTCTCCTCGGCGGCCGAGAAGCGCAGGATCGGATCCTCGAGGTCGAACTGGTGGCGGATGTAGACCAGGTCGAAGAAGGCGATGGCCTCGAGGAAGTAGCTCTGGTGGTTGGAGAGGAAGACCACGCGGCGGCGCGGCAGGTGCTTCAGGACCCCGTCGCCCTTGACGCGCACGCCGTTCAGCAGGCGGAAGTACGGCACCGAGAAGCCCAGCCCGAAGCTGGCGATCACGCCGCGGCGGATCCAGCGGCGCATGAAGGCCTGGGTGGCGCGCCGCACGGGGAGCACGCCCCCCAGCAGCCCGCCGCGCGGCACCTCGACCACCCCGGTGCTCGTCATCGGCCTCAGCCTACCAGAGCCGGGAGGGGGCCGACAGCCCCCTCCCGCGCGGCCCTCAGCGCGGCCAGAGCCAGCCGAAGGCCCCGCCCGTGACCAGCGCGTAGAGCAGGCCGTCGACCACGTGCCGGAAGGTCGCGCCCCAGCGCTGGCCCTTCCAGATCGAGTCCACCACCTGGCCCAGGCCGTAGGCCATGAAGGCCGTGGCGCCCGCCACGCGGTGGACCGCCAGGTAGGGCGCGCCCGGCCCGAGCGTGCGCCCGGTCAGGTAGGCCACGAACACGCCCACCACCAGGCAGAACGCGAACCAGGTGCCGAGGTAGACGCCCATGTTCGGCGGGCCGCTCGGGATCACGGTCACGAAGCCGACCGGGCCCTTGGCGAACTTGGCCTGCACCTCGGGCGTGCCCATCTGCTTGTGGTCGGGACAGTACGGGAAAGGATAGAGGCCCGGCGCCAGCGACTGCTGGCCCAGCGCCTCGAGCGTGGCGGCCTCGTCGGGCAGGGCGCTGTAGTCGGCGCGGTGCCAGCCGAGCACCATGTGGACCAGCGAGCTGACCACGAACACCAGCACGGCGGCCACCACGATCGGCAGCCAGAGGGACGGGATCGACACCATGGCGGGCTCCTTTGCTCTGCGGGGGACCCGTCGAGGCTAGCACGGCGGGTCAAGCCCGCCGCTACCTCCCGAGGGCCTCGTCGATCAGCTTGCGGTAGTCGTCGTCCTTGGCCCCCTCGTCGAAGACGAAGCGGCCGTTGACCAGCAGCGTGGGCGTGCCGCGGGCCCCGACGCGGCGCGCGTCGTAGACGTCGCGCACCAGCGCCGGCAGGAAGGTCCGCTCGTCGACGCAGCGCCCCAGGCGGACGGCGTCGAGGCCCTGCGCGCGGCCGAGCTCCAGCAACACGTCGCGCACGTTCGCGGTGCTGACCTCGTCCTGCCGCTCGAAGAGCCCGTCGTGGAAGGCCCAGAAGGCCTCGGGCCTCTGGTCGCGGGCGCACCAGGCCCCCAGGGCGGCGGTCTCGGCCCACTCGTGCCGGTCGAGGATCGGGAAGTTCTTGAAGACGTAGCGCACGCGCCCCTCGTACGCCGGCAGCACGCGCTTCAGCGCGGCCACCATGGCGCGGCAGTCGGGGCACTGGAGCTCGCAGAAGGCCACGATCGTGACGGGCGCGTCGGCCGGGCCGCGCGCGGGCGCGTCCGCCAGGTCGAGCCGGGCGCGGTTCTTGGCCCGCCGGTCCTCGCCGAAATCCAGGACGCGACCGAGCGAGAGCCGGGTCAGGTCCTTCGACAGCATGTAGACGGCGCTCTCGCTCTTGCCGCCCTGCACCTTCGTGACCGCCAGTCCCCACTGCCCCACCGCGGCGGCGTCCCAGACCTCGTCGACCGCGACCGAGTCGCGCGGGCCGAGCTTGAAGTAGTCCACCAGGTAGCGCTCGACGCGGGCCTTGAGGGCGGCCTCGTCGGGGACCCCGGCGCGGGCCGGGAGGGCGCAGAGCGCCATCACGATCAGGAGCGGCAGGCGGCGCAGGAGCTGGTTCACTTGGGCACCTCGGGAAGCGGGCCGGCGGCGCGATTCTATGCCGCGTGCTACCGTGCGCGCGATGGAGCTGCTGCTGCTGGCCCTGACCGGCGTGGTGGCCTCGGCCCTCAACGTCGTGGCCGGGGGCGGGTCGTTCCTGACCCTGCCGCTGCTGATCCTGCTGGGGCTGCCGCCGGGCGAGGCCAACGCCACCAACCGCGTGGGCGTGCTGCTGCAGAACCTGGGCGGCGTGGCCGGCTTCCACCGCCACGGCGTGCTCGACTGGCGCGTGGGGCGCGCGGCGGCGCTGCCGGGGATGGCTGGAGCGCTGCTGGGCGCCTGGCTGGCGCTCGAGATCCCCGACGCGCAGTTCAAGCGCCTGCTGGCGCTGCTGATGCTGGGCGTGACGGCCTGGTCGCTGCTGGCGCCGCACCGCCGGAAGGCGGCCGGGCACCTGGCCGGCGCACCGGCGGCCCTGGCGCACCTGCTCATCGGCGTCTACGCCGGCTTCATCCAGGCCGGGGTGGGCTTCATGATCCTGGCCGTCACCACGCTGCAGGGCCTCGACCTGGTGCGCGGCAACGCGGTCAAGGTGCTGCTGGTGCTGCTGCAGACGGCGGTGGCGCTGGTGGTCTTCGCCGGCCACGGCAAGGTGCAGTGGCTGCCGGGCCTGGTGCTGGGCCTGGGCTGCCTGACCGGCGGGCTGCTGGGCGTGCGCCTCGCGGTGCTCAAGGGCCAGGCCTGGCTCGAGCGCGTGGTGGCCGTGACGATCGTGCTGCTGGCCCTGCGCTTGCTGCTCCTCCCCTGAGGCGCTCCGGGGGACAATCGGGGCATGAGCACGAGCACGAGCGCGCGCGGGCCCTGGGCCCTGGTGGCGGCCTTCCTGGGCCTGGTGGCGATCCTCACGGCCGGGGCGGTGCTGATCGCGCGCCAGACCGTGCAGGCGCCCGTGGAGCTGCTCGAGAAGGGGCGCGAGCTGGCCCGCGACCTGCGCTCGGTGGCCGAGGCCTTCCGCACCGGCCGCGTCACCTACGCCTTCGCCAGCTCGGCCACCGAGCTCAACGGCACCAGCCGCCTGCAGGTGGCCACGCTGCGCCAGGTGGAGCTGTTCGAGCGCAAGGACGAGGCCGCCATCCTGTGGGGCCAGGTGCAGCTGCCCGACGTGGTGGTCGAGGCCAGAGCGCCGGTGGAGTACGTCTACTACCTCGACCTCGACGCGCCCTGGACCTTCGACCTGCAGGGCCGGGAGGTGCGCGTGCTGGCCCCGGCGCCGGCCTTCAACACGCCAGCCGTGGACGCCTCGGCGCTGGAGTACCGCGTGCGCGAGGGCTCGCTGCTGCGCGACGAGCAGGCCGCCCTCCTCGCGCTCAAGGCCGGCCTGACCGAGCTGACCCGGCGCCGCGCGGTCGAGCACCTGCCGCTGGTGCGCGACACGGCCCGGGCCCAGGCCGGGCGCTTCGTCGAGACCTGGCTGCGGCGCTCCTTCGACGACGCCGGCGAGCTGCGCGCGCGGGTCGTCTTCGCCGACGAGCGCCCCGCCCTGCCGCCGCCGGCCGGCGAGGCCGGCCGGCCCCGGCCGTAGCGCCTACTGGGCCTGGGGCTCCCCCACGCGGCGCCGGCGGCGGCGCTCGTGGAAGGTCTCCGGCGACAGCAGGCGCGACAGGGGCACCGGGTAACGCCCGGCCAGGCTCACGACCGTGGCCGCCAGGATCTTGAGGTCGAGCGCCAGCGAGCGGTGGTGCACGTAGAGCAGGTCGTAGTAGATCCACTGGTGGAAGTCGGCCGAGCTGCGCTCGTTGCGGCAGATCTGCCACAGGCCGGTGATGCCCGGCTCCACCGCGAGGCGCGCCTCGCGCCACGGCACGCACACTTGGTTCTCGCGGAAGGGCGAGGGGCGCGGCCCCACGAAGCTCATCTCGCCCTTGAACACGTTGAGGATCTGCGGCAGCTCGTCGACGTTGAGGCGGCGCAGCCAGAGGCCCAGGCGCGTGACGCGCGGGTCGTGCTCCATCTTGAACTGCGGACCGTCGACCTGGCTCTGCTGCTGCAGCTCGCGCTGGCGCGCCTCCGCGCCCTGCTGCATGGTGCGGAACTTCCAGCACCTGAAGACCCGCCCGCCCAGCCCCTCGCGCTCGTGGCCGAACAGCACCGGCCCGCGCGAGTCGAGCTTGACCAGCAGCGCCACCAGGCCCAGCAGCGGCGAGAGCAGCAGCAGCGCCAGGCCGGCCAGGAAGAACTCCACCGGCCGCTTGAGCCACACCCAGGCGGGCTCGTGGCGCTCCTGCTCGATGCGCCGCAGGGCCGGCGCCGCCGCGCCCGGCCCCATCAGGGGCGGCTCGACCACCAGCCGGCCGCCGTCGAAGGTCGTGCCGGTGACCACGTGCTGCCGCACCACCGTGCGCTCGGGCAGGCTGGTGCCGGGGGACACCACGCTCTGCACCAGCACGGCCTCGGCGCCCAGCCGGGCCCCGCGGCCGAGGGCGGCCGGCCCGATCACGAGGGCGCCCTCGCCGATCTCCACGTCGGGGCCCACGGCCACCAGGCCGCGCAGCGAGGCCGTGGGGTGCACGCGCGCCGAGGGCGCGGGCGCCAGCTCGGCGCCGCCGTGGGCGGCCTCGAGCAGCAGGCGCTCCGACAGGTCCAGCAGCTCGCCCTCGCGCTCGAGGTCGAAGACCTGGTGGGCGGGGAAGACGTCGCGGGCGGGCACGCCGGCGGTCGACAGGGCCGCGCGCAGGTCGGCCAGCACGGCCAGCGGCGCCTCCTGCAACCCTACCAGGGCCGCCACCGGGACCAGCGAGCAGGCCACGGCCGAGGCGAAGGGCCAGGTGACGCCCTCGTAGAAGCGCTGGATGCGGGCCACCTGCCCGTGGGTGTCGATCAGCACGCGCTCGCTGGTGCCCGCGGCGGTGAGGGCCGGGGCCAGCAGGTGGCGGGCCTGGCGCTGGGCGTGGTGCTCGTCGAGCAGCTCTGCCAGGCCCAGCGGCTCGACGCTGGCCCGCCGGCAGTCACGCAGCAGCAGGAAGTCGGAGGGCTCCAGGCCGCCCGCGAAGCCCAGCAGCTCGGCGGGGCTGAAGGGCCCCTGGAAGCGCAGCCCCAGGGCCTTCAGCCCCTCGACGTAGCCCGGGACCGCGTCGAAGGGCGTGACCACGATGGGCGGCTCGGAGACGTGCGGGGCCAGATCGGCCGCCACGTGCTCGAAGACGCTGACCGGGCCGAGCGGGAGCTGCAGCAGCGAGAGCGCCGGCGTGCCCGCCAGGAAGGTGGGCCGCGCGTCGACGACCACCGGCACGAGGCGCAAGCGGCTTCTCCTGGCGGCGGGGACTCAGGCCGCCCGCGGCCTCAGGCTGCCCCGGCGCGCCACGACGCCGCCGGGATGGGCAGCAGGGCGTCCGCCCAGTCGGGCGACCGCGACTCCTCGACCGCGTGCCCGGCGCGGGCCGGCCGGCGGCTCGACGGCAGGCCGGCCTTCAGCGTGCTGTGCAGGTTGGAGCCGGGCTCGATCTCGGCCGCGTCGGCCACGACGCAGAAGTCGAGCAGGCTGCCGGCCCCCACCTGGCAGTCGTTCCAGAGCACCGAGCGCGAGACCACCACGCCGGCCTCGATGACGCAGCCGGAGCCGATCGAGGTCGCACCCACCAGGGTGGCCCCGTCCCCGACCTTGACGCCGGGCGCCACCATCACCGGGCCGACCAGGCGCGCGCCGCGCCCGAGGCGCACGCTCTCGTGCACCAGGGCGTCGCCCACGCGGTTGTAGCCCTCGGGCAGGCGGCCCTCGCGCGCCACCCGGGCCACCATCCACTTGTTGACCGCCAGGTAGGTCTCCGGGCTCAGGACACGCGGACAGGCCGCCGGCGTGAGGTGGGTCGTGACCTTCAGGCCCGCGGCGTTCAGCCGCGGCAGCAGCGTCTCCTTGATGTCCTGGTAGCCGCGCTCGGAGACCTGCTCCAGGGCCCGGCGCTCGAACACGTACACCCCGGCCGGGCTGAGGGCCGCGTTGGCGGCGCCCTGCACCGTGCAGGGGTGGACGGCCAGCGTCATGTCGGCGCCGCTGCTCTCGTGGGTCTGCAGCAGCTCGGCGATGTCCATGCACGGGATGGCGGTGCCGTCCACAGCCACGAAGCGCTCGGCGCTCACCCGCAGGGCGGCGTCGCGGGCGCAGCCGGCCGGCCCGCGCGGCATCCAGTCCTCGTAGAAGTCGAGCTCGAGACCCATGTCGGGCAGGCTGCGCACCAGCGCGCGCACGCCGCGCGCGACGCTGTTGGCGCAGACTGTGACGTTCGGGACCCCGCTGTCCGCGAGCCAGCGCAGGGGATAGCTGACCACCGGGGCCTGGGCGACGGGCAGCATCGGCCGCGGCCGCAGGCGATCGAACTGGGTGTGGCCCTTCGGGTGGGCCCCCGCGAGGACCAACCCGTGAACGCGACTCGAAAGCGGCGCACCCACGAGAGACAACCTCCCCGGTCGAGTTCTTCCGAGCTGTGGGGGAAACCCCCCGTTCGAGGCTGGTCCGAGGAGGGGGCGTACCAACCGCAGTGTGCGTTCTCGGCAACTCCGAGACTATCGCCGCGACCCTGCGGTGTCAAGACCGAATGGCGGCGCTGAATGGCCGTTCATTCCACAATCGCTGGGCCTCCCGCCGCGCCAGGGCCCTACCGGCCGGGGTCGGACCCGGGCGGGCCGGACAGGTCGGCGGACAGCGCCGCGAGCGCCGCGCCCAGCCGCCGCGCGGCCTCGTCGAGCTCCTCCTCCGAGATGGTCAGCGGCGGGCCGAGCATGACGATGTCGCCGTCTCCTCCGTCCAGGTGGCCGACGTTGGGCCACACGATCAGGCCGCGCTCGAAGGCCAGCGCGGCGAGGCGCTCCGCGGCCCGCGCCGAGCGCGGGAAGGGGGCTCGCGTGCGGCGGTCAGCCACCAGCTCGACGGCCGCCAGCAGCCCCTTGCCGCGCACGTCGCCCAAGAGCGGCGACTCCCGCAGGCGCCCGAGGGCCGCGAAGAAGCGCCCCTCGAGGGCCGCGGCGCGCTCCACCAGCCGCTCGCGCTTCAGGATGCGCAGGGTCGCGAGGCCAGCCGCGCAGATGGCCGGCGTGTGCGAGTAGGTCTGGGCGTGCACGAAGGCCCCGCTGCCGCGCGCCAGCGTCTCGACCAGGCCGGCCCGCGCCACCACGGCCGAGAGCGGCAGCGCGCCGCCGTTCAGCCCCTTGCCCAGCACCGCCACGTCGGGCAGCAGGTCGAAGTGCTGGCCGGCCAGCCAGCGCCCCGTGCGCCCCAGGCCGCACAGGACCTCGTCGGCGACCAGCAGCACGTCGTGCCGGCGGCAGGCCGCGGCCACGCGCTCGACGTAGGCCCGCGACGGCACCACCGCGCCGCTCGACGAGCCGCCGATGGGCTCGATCAGCACGGCTGCCACCGTCTCGGGGTCCTGGCGCTCGATCTCGGCCTCGATCAGCTCGCCGGTCGAGCGCGGGCCGTCGGGGTCGCGGTAGCTGTCGGGGGCGGCCACGCGCGGGAACCCGGTCAGCAGCGGGCCGTAGATGCGGCGGTAGTGCTCGCGCCCCGAGAGCGACAGGGCCGTGAGCGTGTTGCCGTGGTACGAGGGCAGGCGCGAGATGACCTTCCACTTCCCCGGCCGGCCGCGCTCGACCCACACCTGGCGGGCCAGCTTGACCGCGGCCTCGACCGCCTCGGAGCCGCTGGCCAGGAAGTAGGCGTAGCGCAGGTCGCCCGGCAGTACCCCGGCCAGCTCCGCGGCCAGCTCCTCGGCCCAGGGGTTGCTGAACTGCGTGCCGTTGACGTAGCCCAGCGTGGCGATGGCGCGGGCCACCTCGCGCGCGATCTCCTCGCGCCCGTGGCCCACGCTGGCCACCAGCGCGCCGCCCGCGGCGTCGAGGTAGCGCCGCCCCGCCGCGTCGGTGATCCAGCAGCCCGAGGCCGAGACGGCCAGCGGGAAGCGCCGGTCGAGGCGGCGGTAGAAGAGCGCGCCGTCGGGGTAACCGAAGCCGTCGTCGGGAGCGGGCATGCGCTATGCTCCCGCCACTCTCTGCGTGGAGGCAAGCATGTCGGGGCAGCAGCCGGCGGGCCCGGCCCGGCTCGAGCGCAAGCTCGGAGCGCTGGATGGTGCGCTCATCACCATCGGCGCCACCATCGGCACCGGCATCTTCCTCACCACCTCCGACATGGCGCGCGTGCTGCCCCACCCGGCCTGGATCCTGGCCGTGTGGGTGGGCGGCGGGCTGCTGACCCTGGCCGGGGCCCTGGCCTACGCCGAGCTGGGGGCGATGTACCCCGAGGCCGGCGGCATCTACGTCTTCCTGCGCGAGGCCTACGGCCGGCTGCCGGGCTTCCTGTACGGCTGGACCGCCTTCTTCGTGATCATGACCGGCGGCATCGCCGCGCTGGCCGTGGGCTTCGGCGAGTACCTGGGCTCGTTCCTGCCCTTCTGCTCGACGAAGCACGAGCTGTTCGCGCTGGGCCTGCCCGGCCTCACCTGGCGCGTCAACGGCGGCCAGGTGGCCGGTGTGCTGGCGATCCTGTTCCTGACCGCGGTCAACCACGTGGGCGTGAAGGCCGGCGCCGTGGTGCAGAACCTCCTGACCTGGGTCAAGGTGGCGGCCATCGCGCTGTTCGTGGTGGGCGGCTTCCTCGTGCCCTCCCGCGCCAGCGCCGACTGGACCGCGCCCCTCGCCCTGCCGCCCGCCGGGCTGCTGACCGCCTTCGGGGTGGCCATGATCGCGGCCCTGTGGACCTACGACGGCTGGTACGGCCTGACCTTCTCCGCCGGCGAGCTCAAGCAGCCCGAGCGCGCGCTGCCCGTGGGGCTGATCCTGGGCGTGGGCGCGGTGGTGGCGCTCTACGCGCTCATGCACCTGGCCTACTTCCGCGCCCTGCCGGTGTCCGAGATGGGCGCCACCGCCCGCATCGGCGAGAGCGCCGCGGCGGCGTTGTTCGGGGCCCGGGCGGCCAGTTGGGTCTCGGCCGCGATCGTGGTCTCGACCTTCGGCTGCCTGGCGGCCACGATCCTCTACAGCGCGCGCATCTACCTGCCCATGGCCGAGGATGGGCTTTTCTTCCGCACCGTGGCCCACGTCGACCCGCGCTGGCACACGCCCACGGTCAGCCTCTGGGCCCAGAGCGCCTGGGCCTGCCTGCTGACCGTGTCGGGCTCGTACGAGCAGCTCTACACGTACGTGGTCTTCGCCGGCGTGCTGGCCCAGGCCGCGGCCGGGACGGCGCTGTTCGTGCTGCGGCGCTCGCGCCCCGACCACGCTCGCCCCTACCGCTGCTGGGGCTACCCGTGGGTGCCGGCGGCCTTCGTGCTGGCCTCGTTGCTGCTGATGGGCAACACGCTCGTCGAGCGGCCGAAGGAGTCGCTGATCGGGCTGGGGCTGGTGGCCGCCGGGCTGCCGGCGTATGCGTTCTGGCGGCGCAGCGCCCCCTCTCTCGCCGTCGTTCGGAGAGGGCAGCGATGAGGCGGCGGCTCTTCGGCCGTCGGTGTTCGGTTGCGGCCGTTGTGCCTGCCAGCTACTCCGGTCCGGGGAACGACTTCAACTGGGCCAGCAGCGATGGCAGGGCCTCAGTCACGGTCGCCCAGAGCACGTCCGCATCGACGTCGAAGTAGGCGTGCACCAGCCGGTTGCGCATCCCCACGATGGCGCTCCACGGCACGCCGGGGGCCTCGGCCCGACCGTCGGCCGACACCTTGGCGGCAGCCTCGCCGACGATCTCGACCGCTCGGACGAGGGCGAACAGCAGCATCCGATCCAGCTCGAGGTCGGCTCGGCCCCGCCCGTCGGCGAATCCCATCGCCGACTCGATCGCGTCGACCATGTGCCGCACTCGCACGCGGTCAGCGGGCGACATACTGCGGCTCCGCCTCGCGCACGACCTCGTCACGGAAGTAGCGGCTCAGCTCCTGCGCAGTGCGCAGGTCGACGCGCCGCCCTCCGAGCAGCGTGGAGAGCTGCTCTTCCATCGTCGCCAGGTCCAGCAGGCTCGGGGTCGAACCCGGCTCGAACTCGACCAGAAGATCCACGTCGCTGTCCTCCCGGTCGGTTCCCTTCAGGACGGATCCGAACAAGGACAACCGCTGGACGTGGTGCCGCTCACACAAGCGGGCCAGCGCTTCCTCGGCGATCGGCAGCCTGGGCTTCCTGCGACGCTCCACCTTCGTCTCCCAGGGAAGTCTGCCACGACTCGTCAGCCTTCGCTCACACCACCATGTCCTCGAGGAACTCGTCCTTGGGCTCGTCCGCCCCCAGGTTGTGCAGCTCCGCAGGGGGAAGGCCCAAACGGGGTACCCGCGCCCGGCGCGGTATCATCAGACGTGACGACCCCGCCCGCCGACACCTTCCAGGCCCTCGCCCTCGACCCGCGCCTGCTGTCCGCGCTGGCCGGCCTCGGCTACGAGGAGCCCACCCCCGTCCAGGCCGCCGCCATCCCGCCGCTGCTGACCGGCCGCGACGTGCTGGCCCAGGCCGCCACGGGCACGGGCAAGACCGCGGCCTTCGTGCTGCCGCTGCTGCAGCGGCTGGCCGAGGGGCGCGGCGCGCGCCGCCACGACCCGGGCGCGCTGGTGCTGGTGCCCACTCGCGAGCTGGCCCTGCAGGTGGCCGAGGCCGCCCAGCGCTACGGCTCGCAGCTGCACGCGCGCGTGCTGGCCGTCTACGGCGGCTCGCCGATGGGGCTGCAGATCAAGGCCCTGCAGCGCGGAGTCGACCTGGTGGTGGCCACGCCCGGCCGGGCCCTCGATCACCTGCGCCGCGGCTACCTGAAGCTCGAGGCGCTGCAGGCCCTGGTGCTCGACGAGGCCGACGAGATGCTCGACCTGGGTTTCGCCGAGGACCTGGAGGCGATCCTCGAGGCGCTGCCGGCCACGCGCCAGACGGCGCTCTTCTCGGCCACGCTGCCGTCCCGCATCACCAGCCTGGCGGCCAAGCACCTGAAGGAGCCGGTCGAGCTGCGCATCGCGCCGCAGCAGGCCGGCTCGGCCGAGGAGGCCGCGCGCGTGCGCCAGGTGGCCTACCTGGTGAGCCGCAGCCAGAAGCCCGACGCCCTGGCGCGCCTGCTCGACCTCGAGGACCCCGAGGCGGCCCTGGTCTTCTGCCGCACGCGCACGGAGGTCGACCTGCTGTCGGAGCGGCTCTCGTCCCAGGGCCGCAGCGTGCTGGCCCTGCACGGCGGCGTCTCCCAGAACCAGCGCGAGAAGGTGCTGCAGCGCTTCCGCGACGGGCGCTGCGACGTGCTGGTGGCCACCGACGTGGCCGCGCGCGGCCTGGACGTGGCGCGCATCACCCACGTGGTCAACTACGACGTCCCCTCCTCGCCCGAGACCTACGTGCACCGCATCGGACGCACGGGCCGCGCCGGGCGGGCGGGGACGGCCCTGACCCTGGTGGAGCCGCGCGAGCGCCAGCAGCTGCGGCAGATCGAGAAGCTGGCGCGGCGCAAGCTCGAGCTGGGCGCCTTGCCGACCGTGGCCGACCTGCGCGCGCGGCGCCTGGCGCTGACGGGCGCGGCCCTGCGGGAGGCGCTGGTGGGCGGCGGGCTGGAGCGCTTCCGCGGGCT
>JBDIBD010000022.1:0-23684 GCA_039812725.1 Vicinamibacteria bacterium
CGGCGAGGTTGGCCCCGGCGCTGTCGCCGGCGAGGGCCAGCCGCTCGTCGCCGCCGAGCTCCCGCGCGTGGGCGGCGATCCACGCGAGCGCGGCGAGCGCGTCCTCGCGCGCGGCCGGCGCGGCGTGTTCGGGTGCCAGGCGGTAGCCCACCGAGGCCACCAGGCAGGGCGTTCCCAGGGCGACCCGGCTGCAGAAGGCGTCGAAGTCGGGCAGCGCGCCGGTCACGAAGCCCCCGCCGTGGAAGAAGAGCAGCACGGGGAAGGGCGGCCGGCCGGGCGGGACGTACAGCCTGAGGTCGAGGCCGCCTCCGGGGCCGGGGATCCGGAGCTGCCGGACGGCGGCGAGGGGCACGTTCGGGCCCAGCCAGGCCGCGGGCAGGGCGGACGCCCGCACGTCCTCCGGCGTCCTGGCCCAGGTCGGCGATGCGCCCGACCGCACGAGCTGGTCGAGGAGCGCCTCGGCCTGGGAATCCAGCCGGCTCAGCGCGTACCCGGGGTAGTGGTTCATTCTCCGGCCTCCTCGACCGCCGCGCCCGATTCGTCGAGGGCCCCGTTCAGCTTCTCCAGCAGGCGCACGAGCTGGCGGCGCTCGGCGGCGGTGAGCGCGGCCTCCGGGTCGTTCTGCGTGTGCCCCGTGCGCCAGAGGCGCAGGGGCACCGACTCGAGCTTGCGGCGGCCCTGGGCCGTGATCTCGACCACCACCTGGCGGCCGTCGTGGGGGTGCGGCCGCCGCCGCACCCAGCCGGCGCGCTCGAGGGTGTCGAGCAGTGAGGTCGTGGTGGGCCGGTCCGCGAAGAGCAGCTCGGCCAGGCGGCTGGGGGCCAGGCCGCCCGTCTCCACGAGCTGCCGCAGGACGAAGAGCTGCTTGGGACCCACGCCGTGCGGCTGCAGGCCCCGGGCCAGGCGGCGCTTCCAGGTGAGGTGGGCGCGCGCGACCAGCTCCATCACTCGCTCGGGCATAGTTAGAAATCTAACTATATGGCCCGAGTCTGTCAAGCCCGGCTGTCGCGGCCAGCGAGCTCGACAGTCGGGCGTCAGGCGAGGGGGTTCACCCAGCGCAAGCCGGCGAAGCGGCCGAAGTCGCCGTCGTTCGAGTGCACCTCGCCCTGGTGCTCGATGGCCAGCGCCGCCAGCTGGGCGTCGGTGGTGAGATTGGCGCCGGTGCCGGCGTCGCGCAGCAGCGCGAAGGCGATCTCGAGATGGCGGGGGCCGGGCTGCAGGAAGTGGACGTGGGGTCGCTCGAACCAGCCCTCGACGGTGGCCAGGGCCGCCTCGATCGCCAACGGCGGGTCCAGCACGCGAGGGTTCGTGGCGAGCCGCAGGAACCCGAAGAGCGCGGGCGCCGGCACGCCCACGGCACGCCGCCCGTTCAACAGCTCTTCCCACCACCGGCGGGCTCGCGGGTGCTGCCTGAAGGCGGCGACGTGAGCGTACAGCAGGAGGTTGACGTCGGGGACGATCACGCCCGCGTCGCGCGGCCGACCAGGGCGGCGTCCTCCAACTCGTCGGCCAGGGCGTTGAGGCGGGCGGGGTCGAGGCCCGGCCGCAGGCGGGCGGAATGCGGCCTCACCCGGTAGCGCTTGCCCTCCGAGTTTCGCCCGGCCGAGGCCGTGAGGCCGCGGCGGAGAGCCTGGTTGACGACCTGCTTGAGCGGCTGCCGGAGCCGGTGGACCTCCGCTTCCAACAGGCGTGCCACGTCGGGCTCGAGCGTCAGCGTCGTCCTCATGCAGGCATCTTGATGCCGCGAGACAGGCGAGTCAAGATGTCGTATCGCGCTAGGGCGGGCGGGATCGCAGCGGTTTCTAGCCCTTGCGGCCGGCCACCAGCCCGCCCAGGACCAGCGCGGCGCCGAGGGCCTGCCAGGCCGTCGGCACCTCGCCCAGGGCGGCCCAGGCGAACAGCACCGCGATGACCGGCTGGAGCTGGCCGAACAGGGCGGTGCGGGTGGGGCCCACGCGCCGCACGCCGCGCGACCACATCAGCATGGCGATCACCATGGCGGCCACGCCGCCGTAGGCCACGGCGGCCCAGGTCAGGGGCGCCACCGCGCGCCACTCGACCGCGGGCAGCCAGGGCAGGCCCAGGGCCAGCACGACGGGCAGGCCGCCCACCACGCTCCAGGTGGTGATCTGCAGGCCCGGGACGTGGTCGGCGTGCTTCTTCACCAGCACCGAGTAGAAGGCCCAGGAGAGCGAGGCCACGAAGACGATCGCGTCGCCGAGCGCGCTCCCCGCCGGGGCGCTGCCGCTGGCCGAGCCCGCCATCAGCGTGCCGACGCCGAGGAAGGCCAGCCCGATGCCGAGGCCGGTGCGGGCGCTCATGCGCTCGACCCCGAGCAGCGCGGCCACCAGCGCCGTCAGGGCCGGGTTGGCGGCGGCCACCAGGGCGGCGTTGCCGGCCCGGGTCAGGCTCAGGCCGGCCACGAACAGCCCCTGGTACAGCCCGTGGCCGATCAGCCCGAGGCGCATCAACGAGCGGCGCTGGCTCCAGTCGGGCAGGCCGGCGCCCGGGCGGCAGGCCAACGCCATGAGCACCGCCGCCGCCAGCGCGATGCGGGTGGCGTTGTAGGCCATCGGCTGGAGCTGCTGGGCCCCGTACTTGACCACGGAGTAGTTCACGGCCCAGATGGCGGCCATGCCCACCAGCAGGGCGTCGGTCGACCAGGTGCTCGTGCGGGGCGGCGAGGGGCGGGTCAAGAGGCAGCGGCCGGGGAGGACGGCGTCACCACGCGATCATAGTCCGGGGGGCTCCACGGCCGGGAACGTGAGCCCGCGCACCCCGCGCGGAGCCTGGTCTGGGTTAGACTCCCGGTTTCCCGCCCACTCGCCGCCGAGGGGGGCGCCCGTCCCAGCGTCCGGCGCCGAGGTGCGCCCGTCGAGGTGTCCTGCATGCACGTCCGTTCTTTCCGTAGCCTGGCGGCCGTCGCGATCTCGGCCGCACTGGCCGGGACCGCCGCCGCCCAGACCATGCCGGGCGACGCCAACCTGGTGGTCACTCCGTTCGTGACGGGGCTCTCGCAGCCGACCACGATGGCCTTCGTGGGCGCCAACGACATCCTGGTGCTCCAGAAGGCCAACGGCCAGGTGCGCCGCGTGACCGGCGGCGTGCTGCAGGCCACGCCGGTGCTGGACCTGCCGGTCAGCTCCACCAGCGAGCGCGGGCTCTTGGGGATCGCGGTCCAGGCGGGCGCGCCGATGCGGGTGTTCCTCTACTTCTCCGAGGCCACCTCCGACGGCGGCACTGCGCTCGGCAACCGGGTCTACCGCTACGACTGGAACCCCGCCGGTACGGGCTCGCTGACCAACCCCCAGCTGGTGCTCGACCTGCCCATCACCCCGGGTCCCAACCACGACGGCGGGATCATCCTGCTGGACTCGGCGAACCGGCTCTACGTGGTCATCGGCGAGCTGAACCGCAACGGCCAGCTCCAGAACTACCCGGCCGGCGCCCCTCCCGACGACACCGGCGTGATCTTCCGCGTCAACACCGACGGCACCGCCGCCGCCGGCAACCCGTTCACGCCCTACTGCAGCACGACCACGACCACGACCTGCACGACCAGCGCGAACTGCCCGGGCGGCGAGACCTGCCTCACGCAGGTGGCGAAGTACTACGCCTACGGCGTGCGCAACAGCTTCGGCATGACGCTCGACCCCGTGACCGGCAAGCTCTGGGACTCGGAGAACGGCCCGAGCAACTACGACGAGATCAACCTGGTGGCGCCCGGCTTCAACAGCGGCTGGGAGTCGCTGATGGGCCCCGAGCTCCGCACACCCAGCCACCCCGCCTTCTGGCAGCTGCCCGGGTCGAGCGGGAACTACTCGGACCCCGAGTTCTCGTGGCTCGCGACGATCGCGCCCACGGGCATCTTCTTCCCCTACGGCACGACCTGGGGGGCGGGCTACAACGACAAGGTGCTGGTGGGCGACAACAACATCGGGAACATCTCGGTGCTGCCGCTCAACGCCACCCGCGACGGGTTCGTCCTCACGGGCGGCCTGGCCGACCTCGTGGCGGACAGCGCCACCGAGCGCGACCAGATCCGGATCGGCCAGGGCTTCGGTGTGATCACCGACATCAAGAAGGGCCCGGACGACAACGTCTACGTCGTCTCGCTCTCGGCGGGGACGATCTACCGCATCGCGGGCCCGGTGCCGGTCGAGCTCCAGGGCTTCTCGATCGAGTAGCAGCGCGTCGTCCCGAGCGACGCCGTCCGGCTGGGGAGCGAAGGACCTGCCGGCTCGTACAGCCCGAGAGATCCTTCGTCGCCGGTTCGGACGGCGGCGCCACAGGATGACGGGGAAAGGAAAAGGCCGGCTGGTGTGAGCCAGCCGGCCTTTGACGTCTCCGGGGCGAGGGGCCCCGCGGCTCCTAGCCGACGCCGCCCGACTCGACCTTGGGCCGGTTGGTGAGCATGGCCTTCAGGTAGTCGCGGTTGAGGCGCGCGATGAACTCGAGGCCGATGCCCTTGGGGCAGACGGCCTCGCACTCGCCGTGGTTGGTGCAGGCCCCGAAGCCGGCCTCGTCCATGGTGGCGACCATCTTGAGGGCCCGGTCGGCGCGCTCGGGCTGGCCCTGGGGCAGGTAGCCGAGGTGCGAGGCCTTGGCGGCGGTGAACAGCATGGCGGAGGCGTTGGGGCAGGCCGCCACGCAGGCCCCGCAGCCGATGCAGGCCGCGGCGTCCATGGACTTCTCGGCGTCGAACTTGGGGACCGGGATGGCGTTGCCGTCGGGGGCGCTGCCGGTGGGGACCGAGACGAAGCCGCCCGCGGCCACGATGGCGTCGAAGGCGCCGCGGTCCACGATCAGGTCCTTGAGCACCGGGAAGGCCGTGGCCCGCCAGGGCTCGATGGTGATCTCGTCGCCGTCCTTGAAGCTGCGCATGTGCAGCTGGCAGGCGGTGGTGCGCTCGCGCGGCCCGTGGGCCCGGCCGTTGATCATCAGGCCGCACATGCCGCAGATGCCCTCGCGGCAGTCGTGGTCGAAGGCGATCGGCTCCTGGCCCTTCGAGAGCAGGCGCTCGTTGACCACGTCGAGCATCTCGAGGAACGACATCTCGGGCGACATGTCGGGGGCCTCGTAGGTCACGAAGCGGCCCTCGCTGCGGGCGTCCTTCTGTCTCCAGACGTGCAGTTTGATGTTCATCACTTGTAGCTCCGCTGCGTCGGGTGGACGTAGTCGAAGACGAGCGGCTCGACGTGCCGCTGCGGGGCCTGGCCCTCGCCCTTGTGCTCCCACACGGCCACGTGCTGGAAGTTCTGGTCGTCGCGCAGGGCCTCGCCCTCCTCGGTCTGGTACTCCTCGCGGAAGTGCCCGCCGCAGGACTCGCGCCGCTCCAGGGCGTCGCGGCACATCAGCTCGCCCAGCTCCAGGAAGTCGGCCACGCGGCCGGCCAGCTCGAGCGACTGGTTGAGGCTCATGGACTCGCCGCCCACGTTGAGGTCCTGCCAGAACTGCTCGCGCAGGGCCGGGATCTTCTGGAGGCCCTCCTGCAGCCCCTTCTCGGTGCGGCCCATGCCGCAGTGCTCCCACATGTACTTGCCCAGCTCGCGGTGGAACGAGGTCGGCGTGCGCTTGCCCTTGATCGAGAGCAGCTTCTCGTTGCGGGCCGTCACGCTGGCCTCGGCCTCCTTGAACTCCGGCCGCGAGGTGTCGGCCTTGGCGATACCGCCCGTGGCCAGGTAGTGGCCGATCGTGTAGGGGATCACGAAGTAGCCGTCGGCCAGGCCCTGCATCAGGGCGCTGGCCCCCAGGCGGTTGGCGCCGTGGTCGGAGAAGTTGGCCTCGCCCAGCACGTGCAGGCCCGGGATGGTCGACATCAGGTTGTAGTCCACCCACAGCCCGCCCATGGTGTAGTGCGAGGCGGGGAAGATGCGCATCGGGACCTTGTAGGGGTCCTCGTCGGTGATGCGCTCGTACATCTCGAACAGGTTGCCGTAGCGCTCGCGGATGGCGTCCTCGCCCAGCCGGCCGATGGCCTCGGCGAAGTCGAGGTAGACCCCCAGGCCGGTGGTGCCCACGCCGCGGCCCTCGTCGCAGACCGCCTTGGCGGCCCGCGAGGCCACGTCGCGCGGCACCAGGTTGCCGAAGCTCGGGTAGCGCCGCTCGAGGTAGTAGTCGCGCTCGTCCTCGGGGATCTGCCCGGCCGGGCGCTTGTCGCCGACCTTCTTCGGCACCCAGATGCGGCCGTCGTTGCGCAGCGACTCGCTCATCAGGGTCAGCTTCGACTGGTGGTCGCCGGTGACCGGGATGCAGGTGGGGTGGATCTGGGTGAAGCAGGGGTTGCCGAAGCCGGCGCCCTTCTTGTACGCGCGCCAGATGGCGGTGCCGTTGCAGCCCTTGGCGTAGGTGGCCAGGTAGAAGACGTTGCCGTAGCCGCCGGTGGCCAGCACGACCGCGTCGCCGATCCAGGACTGGACCTTGCCGCTGACCATGTCGCGGGTGACGATGCCGCGGGCCCGGCCGTCGATCAGGACCAGCTCCTGCATCTCGTGCCGGGTGTACATCTTGACCTTGCCCAGCCCGATCTGGCGCTGCAGCGCCTGGTAGGCGCCCAGCAGCAGCTGCTGGCCGGTCTGGCCGCGCGCGTAGAAGGTGCGCGAGACCTGGGCGCCGCCGAACGAGCGGTTGGCCAGCGTGCCGCCGTACTCGCGCGCGAAGGGCACGCCCTGGGCCACGGCCTGGTCGACGATGTTGACCGAGACCTCGGCCAGGCGGTGCACGTTCGACTCGCGCGCCCGGAAGTCGCCGCCCTTGACCGTGTCGTAGAACAGCCGGTAGACGCTGTCGCCGTCGTTCTGGTAGTTCTTGGCGGCGTTGATGCCGCCCTGGGCGGCGATCGAGTGGGCCCGCCGCGGCGAGTCCTGGTAGCAGAAGCAGAGCACGTTGTAGCCCAGCTCCGCCATCGAGGCCGCGGCCGCCGCGCCGGCCAGGCCGCTGCCCACCACGAGAACGGTGTACTTGCGCTTGTTGGCCGGGTTGACCAGCTTCATGTCGAAGCGGTGCTTGGTCCAGCGCTGTTCGATCGGCCCGCTCGGGCACTTCCCGTCGAGTTGCATGCCGATCCCCCTACCGGATGATCCCGGCCAGCACGGCCACCGGGAACGAGATGTTGACCACGGTGATCAGGCCCGCGAAGGCCCCGGCCGCCACCCGCCGCAGCGGGTTGTAGCGCGGGTGATCGAGCCCGAGGGTCTGGGTCATGCTCCAGACGCCGTGGTACAGGTGCAGCCCCAGCGCGCACATGGCCAGCACGTAGAAGGCCGAGATCAGCGGCACCTTGAAGCCCGCCACGAAGTTCGCGTGCACCGCGCCGTGCTCGAAGCCGGCGGGGGCCAGCGTGCCCGTGGTCAGGTGCAGGATGTGGTAGACGATGAACAGGCCCAGGGTCACGCCGCCCCAGCGCATGAGGTGCGAGGCGTAGGTGGACTTGTAGTCGTTGCGCTGGCGGTAGGCGACGCCGCGCGCGGCCCAGTCCTGGCGCGTGAGCGACCAGGCCGTCCAGGCGTGGGCCACGACCGAGCCCAGGAGCACGAGGCGCGCGCCCCACAGCAGGGCCGGGGCCTTGCGCAGCAGGGCGCCGTACTCGTCCAGCTTGCTGGGCGGGCCGTAGGCCTGCAGGTTGCCGAGCATGTGTACGAACACGAACCCGAACAGGATCAGGCCCGTGACCGCCATGACGAGCTTCTTTCCGATGGACGACTGGAGGAAGCGCAGAAGGGAATCCATCCGTTCTCCCGTGGTGAGCGCCGCGCTGTCGGGTGGGCGGCGGGCGCGTTGTGGGGGGGATTCTAGCGCGATCGGGGGGGCGGTGCACGGCAGGGGCGGCCCGTCCCACGGCCGCACGCCGTGGTACGATCGCCGCTTCCAGCGAAAACCTGTACCTGCGGAGGTCAAATGTCGAGAGCGACTCGTGTGGTCGTGGCCGCCCTGCTGGGCGCCTGCGTCGTGGCGCCGGGGGCCTGGGCCGGTGAGTGGCAGTGGGGCCGCGTGACGGCCGTCAAGTCGGGCGAGGTGGTGGCCTTCGCCGGCTCCGGGGCCGACTGGGACGTGCGCCTCGTGGGGATCGCGGCTCCGGCGCCGGGCCAGCCCTTCGCCGACGAGGCCCGGGCCTTCCTGTCGCAGCGCGTGCTTTGGCGCGAGGTGCGCCTGCGCGTCGTGGGCGGCCGCGAGGGCGGCGAGATCGTGGCTCACGTGCTGGAGGGGCCGGACGGGAAGCAGACCGACGTGGGCGTCGACCTGGTCGCGGCCGGCCTGGCCTGGCGCCTGCCCGACGCGCGCTACAAGCCCCTGGTCAAGGGCCAGCCCGACCCGCTGACGGCCGCGGACCAGGCGGCCCGGGCCGCGCGGCGCGGGATCTGGAGCCAGGACGACCCCGTGGCGCCCTGGACCTACCGGGGCGAGGCGCCGCCGCGCGAGGGGCGGGCGAAGGCGGAGTCGGACGTGCCGGCGGGCCTTCCGGGGCCGTCCAGCGACCTCACGCCGGGGACCGACCGCGATACCAGCCAGCGCACCGGCGACGACAACGAGTGCGCGATCGCCAAGAACCCCGTCAACAGCAACCAGCTGTTCATCCTCTGCAACGTCGGCAGCGGCGCGGGACAGTTCGCGGCCCGCAGCACCGACGGCGGCTCGACCTGGATCTACCCCGACCCCAGCGACAAGACCATCACCGACGGCGACCCCGGGCAGGGCCCCGCGGCCTGCTGCGACCCGACCCTGGCCTGGGACAAGTTCGGCAACCTGTTCATCACCTACATCGACTCGGGCGTCAGCAACATCGTCACCATCCTCAGCACCGACGGCGGGGCCACCTTCACGAACCTGGCCTCGTTCAATGGCAGCGTGGACCAGCCCACGGTCACCCAGGCCACGGTCGGCGCCAACGTGAACCTGTGGGTGGTCTGGAACCAGGGCGGCTCGATGGTGGCGCGCGGCACGAGCGTCACCGGCCTGGGCGCGGTGGCCGCCTTCCCCGGCACGAACCAGTCGATCCCCTCCACCTCCGACTGCAGCTTCGGTGACATCGCGGTGGCCGCCAGTGGCGCCGTGGCGCAGGTCTGCGAGACTCCCACCAGCGGCCAGGGGCCCGCCACCCTGCGCGTCAACGTCGATGCCGACGGCCTCGGCCCGGGCGGCTTCGCGGCCACCGCCAGCACGGTCTCGACCAACGTCGGCGGCTTCGACTTCATCCCGGCGCAGAACAGCCGATCCGTGGACGCGGAGGCGGGCCTGGCCTTCGACCGCAATCCGTCCAGCCCCCGTTTCGGGCGGCTGTACCTGGTCTACAGCGAGGAGCCCACCAACGAGAACAACGACCTGAACACCATGGTGCGCTACTCGGACGACAACGGCACGAGCTGGAGCGTGCCCATCAAGGTCAACGACGACGCCACCACGCGCAGCCAGTTCCTGCCCAAGATCGCCTGCGACCCGGCCACGGGCAACGTGGCCGTCTGCTGGCACGACGCGCGCAACTCCGCCGCGAACACGGCCATGCAGGTCTACTGCTCGGCCACGGGCACGGGCCCGGCCACGCCGACCTTCGCGGCCAACGTCCAGGTGGGCGACGGGGCCTCGACCTCGAACGGCTCGGGGGTCGAGTTCGGGGACTACTCCGGGCTGGTCTTCGGCGCCGACGTGATCCACCCGGTGTGGGCCGACACCTCCAACAGCACGGGCAACAACCCGAACGGCACCTTGAACTTCGACGCCTACACGGACCGCGTGACGGGCCCGCCGTTCCCGGTCAAGCTGGAGTCGATCGCGATCGAGTAGCTCTGCCGCCGGCGGTCCGCCTCGCGGCGGGCCGCCCGGCGGTCCTACATCCGCCCGCGGATCAGGTTCTCGAGCGCGTTGTCCTGGCGCGACTTGTGGAACTCGGTCAGCACGCTCCAGACGCGAGGGTGGCGGCGGGCGATGTCGTCGAGGGTCTGGCGGTCGAGCTCGAGCGTCTCGCAGGGCGCCGCCGCGGTGAGCGTGGCGGAGCGGCGCTGGCCGGTCAGGATGGCGGCCTCGCCGAAGAACTCGCCCTCCTCCAGCTGCCGCACCTCGACCTGGCGGTTCTCGGCGTCGCGCACGAAGGCCCGCACGTGCCCGCGGGTCAGCACGAACAGGCTCTGGCCCGGCTCGCCCTCGGCCACCAGGATCTCGCCGGGCTCGAAGGTGCGCAGGCGCAGGCCCTTGATGACCTCGACCAGCTCCTCGGCCGAGAAGTCCGCGAAGAGCGGCGTGCGCACGTCGAGCGCGGCGGCCGGCGCGGCGGGCGCGTCGGGCGTGAAGATGTCGTCGATCAGGCCGACCAGCTCGTCGCGCAGGGCCTCCTCGCTGGGCAGCTCCTCGGCATCGCCCGGCGGCTGCGGACCGCCGCCCTCAACCGGAGCTCCGGCGAAGGCCTGGGCGCCGAACTCGACCTCCAGCTCCTGCGGCGCGGGGGCGGGGTCGTCCGCCGGGGGCTCCTCCGAGATCTCCTCCATGCCGAACTCGGGCACCGCGGGGTGCACGGCGGAGGGCTCGCGCTGCGCCCCCTTCCACGGGTCGGGGGCCGGCCGGCTCTGCTGCGTGATGAGGTAGGCCAGCTTCTCCTCGACCTCGGGCTTGCCGGGCTGCAGGGCCTGCACGCGCTTGAGCAGGGCGATGGCCTGGGCGCCGAAGCCGGCCAGGGCCAACTCGTCGGCCAGGCCGTGCAGCAGCCCGCCGGCCTCCTCCGCGCGCCCGGCGGCGGCCAGCACGTCGGCCAGCTTGAGCCGCAGGCCGCGGTCCTTGCGGCGCTTGACCAGCTCGCCCCTGATCAGGTCGACGGCCCTGGCGTACTGCTTCTTGCGCACCAGGTCGTCGACCGTCGGCTCGCCCCGCCCCCTACCGAACAGCGACAGCACCATGGTCGTCCTCCTCCGCGCGGGCTCGCCGGCGCGGCGCCGGCCGGAGCAGGCGCCGCAGCAGGATGCTCTGGAACGTGGCCTCGCCGTAGATGCCGTGGTGGTCGGCCGCGCCGAAGAAGGCCTGGCTGACCTCGGGCCAGCCGCTGCCCGTGTCGGCGTGCTCGGACGCGGGCAGGTGGCTGCCCAGCAGGCTGGCGCGCGTGACGCGGCCGTCGCCAGCCTCGAACATGAAGCGCGCCTCGGCCCGGGTCCAGGCGTCGAAGCGTGGCGGCGTCCCCGGCCGGCCGCCCACCAGCGCCCGCGCCAGGGTCGGCAGGCAGTCGCCGCCCATCAGCACGACGGGCACGGGGCAGGGCAGCTGGGGTGGCCGCGCGAGGGCCTCGTGGAAGGCCCGCGCCCTCTGCAGGGCTGCCGTGGCGAAGGCCCGGAACTGGGCCGGCTCCGGCAGCCCCTCCTCGATCTCGGCCGCCCGCCGGCGGGCGGGCGCCCAGGCTCCCCAGCCGTGACGCTCCCAGGTCTCGGGGTCGTGCAGGTCCTCGTCGAGCAGCTGGCCCTCGAGGCTGGCCAGGGGACGCGTGCCGGGCGGCGGCAAGAGCTGATAGAGCGAGGGCATCGAGGCCACGGTGGCCACCGAGAGGGTGGTGCTCGAGAGGCCGACGCGGCTGCCCGAGAGCAGCGTGTCGAGGGCCGGAATGCTGCCGGAGCACGGGACGGCCGCCAGCACCAGCGAGCGGACGCGGCGGGCCCCGGCCCAGGTCACCGGCGACTCCGGCCCCGGCTCGGCGCCGCCGTAGCGCAGGTAGTAGCGCGCCACCAGCCCGCCCATCGAGTGGCCCACCAGGTTGAAGCGCGCCTGCGGGTCGCCCAGCGAGTCGGCCAGCTCGTCGAGGGCCTCTCCCAGGCGCCGGGCCGACTCGACCAGGTCGCGCCGCCAGTCGTAGGTGAACCAGTGGTAGGCCGCGCCCGGGCGCAGCGGGTGCCGGCCCGTGCGGGCGAAGCCGGCCTCTTCCAGCAGGCGCGTGACGTCGGCGTACTCGGTGAAGCCGAACAGGCGCGGCAGGATCGTGTCGATGCCGAGCAGGCCCGCGGGGCACAGCTCGTCGCGGGCCTCGGCCAGCGGCACCCGGAAGGGCAGGGCCAGGTCGTGGGCCCCCACGGCGTTGCCGAAGTTGAACCAGACCTGCGTGCCGTCGGGGGCCACCAGCTGGCTGCCGAGGATGCCGGGGACGAGCACCGTGAGCGGGATGTCGGGGTCGTCGCGGCGGGCCGCGACGAGCCTCACGTCGAGCCCGCGCCGGGCGGTGGCCGCCGACAGGAGCACGGCGCCGGCCGCGCCCGCGGCCAGCCCGGCCAGGAACGGCCAGAGCGGGCGGCCGTCCGCCGCGGGGTCCCTCGTCATGGCCGGATTCTACCGGAGCCGGGCCCGCGAGGTATGCTTCGGCCTCGTGCCAGCGCGGAGCCCCGCGCGGAAAGGACCCTCGACATGATTCGCAAGCTGTCCCGGCTCGGCCTGGCCCTGGCCGGGCTCGCCGCCTTCGCCTGCAACCAGGCCGCCACGCCCGCTCCCTCGCCCACGCCCGCCGGGCTCGACTTCTCCAAGGCCTCCGAGGAGCAGAAGGCCCTCTACGCGCTGGGCGTGCTGATGGCCAGGAACGCCAGCTCGTGGCAGCTGCAGGAGGCCGAGCTGCCCTGGCTGATCGAGGGGCTGAAGGACACCGTCAACAAGAAGGACCCGCGCGTGGACCTGACCCAGGTCGGACCGCGCATGGCGGAGATCCAGAAGACCCGCCAGGCCCTGGTGGCCGCGCCGGAGAAGGCCAAGCACAAGCCCTTCCTCGACGCGGAGGCGGCCAAGCCGGGCGCCCAGGTCTCGTCCTCCGGCCTGATCTACTTCCAGGTGGCCGAGGGCAAGGGCGGCAGCCCGGGCCCCGACGACGCGGTGGCGGTGAACTACCGCGGCACGCTGCCGGACGGCACCGAGTTCGACAGCTCCTACAAGCGCGGCCAGCCGGTCCAGTTCCGGCTCAGCCGGGTGATCCCGTGCTGGACCGAGGGGCTGCAGCGCATGAAGGTCAACGGCAAGGCGCGCCTGGTGTGCCCGTCGGACATCGCCTACGGCGACGGGGGCAGCCCGCCCACCATCCCGCCCGGCACGCCGCTGGTCTTCGAGGTCGAGCTGCTGGGCATGGCCAAGGTGCGCGACTCCGGCCAGCAGCAGCCCGCGGGCCGCTAGGCTGGGCCTTCGCGCGCGGCGGCCTTGCCCTGGCGTCGCCGTGGCCGGCCGGGAGGGCGAGCGCCTCCCGGCCGGGCCTCACTCCGGCCGCGCGTGAAGTCGCTCGGCCAGGAGGCCGAGGCCGGCGCAGGCCGCGAACAGCAGGCCCGACAGCACCGCCGCTGGCAACGGCACGTGGGCCTGGCCCGCCAGGTCCAGCTCGAGCGTGGCCGTGAGCAGCCACATCTGGACCACGAGCAGCACGGCCAGCAGGGCCAGCGCGCCGTCGGCGGCCTCGAGCCTGCGTGACATCAGGCGCCCTCCATTCCGACCGCGAGCAGCTCGTCGCCCCGGCGCTCCAGGCGCACGCGGGCCAGCGGCCGGGGCGGAGGGCCCTGCAGCACGCGCCCGTCGGCGATCGCGAAGGCGCCTTCGTGGCAGGGGCAGTGCAGCCGGCCCTCCGAGACCCTGGGCACGACCGCGCAGGAGAGGTGCGTGCACTTCTGGCTGTAGGCCACGAAGACGTCCTCCCGGGTGCGGATGAGCAGGCAGGGGTCGTCGGGGCCCGGGTAGTCGAAGGTCCGCACGCCGCCCACCGGGACCTCGGAGGCGAGCGCGACGCGCTTCATGGGGTAGGCCGGCCGGCCCCGCCAGCGCGCGCGGAGCAGGATCCAAAGGTTGCCCACGAACATGCCGAGGCTGGTGAGGACCAGGAAGCGCGTGAACTGGCGGCGGGTGACGAGGCGCTCGTCCCCCGTGCGCAGGGGGAAGTCGCTGCGCCAGGCGGGTTCGCTCATGGTTGCTGCTCCCACAGGTAGTCGGCCACGTCGAGGCTCACCTCGGTCCGGCCGCGGGGGACCATCATCGCGACCTGGGTGGTGACCAGCTGCTTCCCGAAGCGGAAGTCCCGCACGGGGACCTCGCGCCGCGTGGCGCGGATCTGCTCGGGGGGCACGTAGGCCAGCGCCTGGCTGGGGCAGACCGTCGCGCACATGGGCCGCTTGCCGACCGAGGTGCGGTCGTAGCACATGTCGCACTTCATCATCTGCTCCTGGCGCACCATCACCTTCGGGACGCCGAAAGGGCAGGCCAGCACGCAGTTGGAGCAGGCGATGCAGCGCGGCTTCAGCGAGGACTGCACCACCCCGTCCTCGCCCTTCTTGATGGCGTCCGCGGGGCAGACCTGGGCGCAGGTCGGGTCGTCGCAGTGCATGCAGACCATCGGCACCGTGGCGATGGTCTCGCGCCGGTCCACGAAGTCGAGGTGGATCATGGAATGGCCGCGGTGGGTCTCGCACTCCGCGCAGGCGTTGACGCAGGATTCGCAGCCGATGCAGCGCGAGGGATCGACGAAGAAGCCGTAGCCGTTCATCCCCGCCTCGGCGCGCGCTGCGAGGCCCCCGCGGGCAGGCTGCGGGCCGCCCACTCGGGCGGCGCGGCGGCCTTCTCGACGCGGCAGGCCGAGACCTTGAACTCCGGGATCTTGCTGCGGGGATCGAGGGTGCGGTGGGTCAGCCGGTTGGCGCTCTGCTCGGCCGGCCAGTGATAGGGGATGAACACGGTGTCAGGGCGGATGGTCTTCACGACCAGGGCCTGCAGGGTGATCTGCGTGCGCCGGGTGGTGACGGTGACCCAGTCGTCCGCCGCGAGGCCGAGCTGCGCGGCCAGGCGCGGGTGCAGCTCGAGCCGTGGGACCGGGTACTGCTCGACCAGCGGCCCGATGCGCCGGGTCTGGGTCCCCGACAGGTACTGGCTGACCACGCGGCCCGTGGTCAGGTAGAGCGGGAACTCGGCGCCTGTGGGATCGCCCGACTCGCGGTACTCCGCCACCTGGAAGTGGGCCTTGCCGTCGGCGTGGAAGGTGTGGCCGCCCTCGAACAGGCGCGGCGTGCCCGGGTGGTCCTCGCTGGGGCAGGGCCAGAACAGGCCCTGCTCGCGGTCGATGCGCTCGTAGGTGATGCCCGCGTAGTCGGCCAGGCCGCCGCGCGAGGCCTCGCGCAGCTCGTCGAAGATCTCGCGCGGCTCGGTGTACGGGAACTTCGCGCCGTGGCCCAGCCGCCGGGCCAGCTCCACGTAGATCCACCAGTCGTTGCGGGCCTCGGCGGGCGGCGTGACCGCCTGGCGGATGTGGAGCACGCGCCCCTCCGCGCTGCAGACGATCCCCTCCTCCTCTTCCTGCAGGCTGCCGGCCAGCACCACGTCGGCGTGCTGGGCGGTCTCGGAGAGGAAGAAGTCGACCACACCCAGGAACTCGAGCTTCTCGAGGGCCTCGCGCGTGTAGGCGGCGTCGGGCAGGCTGACCGCGGGGTTGAAGCAGATCGAGAGCAGGGCCTTGATCTCGCCGCGGTGGATGGCCTCCATGATCTCGACCGCGGAATAGCCGGCCTGCGGGATCTCCTCCGGCGTGATCCCCCAGACCCGCGCCACGTGCTCGCGCGCGGCCGGGTCGGAGATCGAGCGCTGGCCCGGGAGCTGGTCGCACTTCTGGCCGTGCTCGCGGCCGCCCTGGCCGTTGCCCTGGCCGGTGATCATCATGCAGCCCGCGCCCTCGCGGCCGAGGTTGCCGGTGGCCAGGCACAGGTTGATGAGGCCCAGGCAGTTCTCGACGCCCTTGCTGTGGTGCTCGATGCCGCGCGCGTGCAGGGCGATGGCGCGCTCGGCCTGGCCGAACCAGCGCGCGGCCTTCTCGATCGCCTCGGGCGGGACACCCGTGACCTCGGCCGTGCGGCGCGGGTCCCAGGCCGCGACCGCCGCCGCCACGGCCTCGAAGCCGGTGGTGTGGGCGGCGATGAAGTCCGCGTCCTGCAGCCCCTCGCGCAGCACCACGTGCAGCAGGCCCGAGAACAGCGCCACGTCGGTCCCCGGGCGCACGGGCAGGTAGAGGTCGGCGTTGCGGGTGATGGGCGTCAGCCGCGGGTCGACCACGATCAGCCGCCCGCCCTGGTCGCGCATGCGCCAGAGGTAGTCGGTGGTGATGGGCGCGCACTCGGCCACGTTGGCCCCGGCCACGAGCACCACCTGGGCCTTCGGGATGTCGCTCCACGGGTTGGGCGAACGGTCGACCCCGAAGGCCAGCTTGTAGGCCGTGCCCGCGGAGACCATGCAGAGCCGGCCGTTGTAGTCGATGTGCCGGGTGCCGAGGGCCACCCGGGCGAACTTACCCAGCAGGTAGCTCTTCTCGGAGGTCAGCGAGGCCCCGCCGTAGACCGCGACCGCGTCCTTCCCGTACCGCTCCTGGACCTCGCGCAGGCGGCGGACCGTGAAGTCGAGGGCCTCGTCCCAGCTCGCGTCCCGGAAGCCGGAGTCCGTGCGCAGCAGCGGCTGGAGCAGGCGATCGGGGTGGTTGCCCTGCAGGTAGCGGCGCACGCCCTTGGGACAGAGCATGCCGCGGTTGAAGGGGAAGTCCTCCCAGGGCTCGAAGCCGATGACCTGGTTGTCGCGGACCTTGAGCTGGATGCCGCACTGCTGGCCGCAGAAGCAGCAGTGCGTCTTGACCAGCTTCTGGGCGGGGTGCTGGGCCTCGTCGTCCCAGCCGCCCGGAGGGGAGGAGTTGAGGTGGGGGCCGAAGCGCTCGGCCAACAGGTCGGGCGACTGGGGCGGCCTAGCCACGGGACTCCTCCTGCAGCCGCAGCTGCGCACGGGCGATCGCGCGCCGCTTGCAGGCGGGGCAGAGCTCCTGCCAGGTGGCGCCCGCCTGGTCCATCCGGTAGTCGAAGCCCAGCTCGGGCAGCACGCGCTTCAGGTCGGCCACGTGCATGGCCGAGGCGTAGCGCTCGCCACAGCGCAGGCAGGCGGCGCCCGGACCGGCCTCGCCCGCGTCCTGGTAGAGCTTGACGCCGAGCTGCGCGGGGCGCTGGAAGACGTGGAAGAGCTTGCCGAAGGGCAGGTAGAGCAGCGTGGCCACGACCGTGATGGCGTGCAGGATCGAGAGGAAGCCGAAGAACTGCCCGCGCAGGAAGGCGCTCGAGGCGGTCAGGGCCAGGCCGGTGACGGAGACCGCGAAGAGCAGCACCAGCGGGAAGAAGTCCTGGCTGAACGACTGCACGGCCAGCGCTCCGGCGTCGCCGAAGCGGCGCCACAGGGAGAGCGCGATCCCGCCGAGCACGAGGATGGCCGCCAGGTCCAGCCCGTGGAAGGTGGCGAAGCCCACCGCGGAGTCCACCGGAAAGCGGAAGGCGGGGAAGCCGAACAGGTAGGCCACGTAGGTGGCGGTGTCCCCGGGCGCGGTGCGGAAGTGGACCCAGCCGAAGACCAGCGGGAAGGTGATGGCCACCGCGAGCAGGCAGCCCCAGAACAGCATCTGGTGCATGGCCCAGCGCAGCCGGGAGCGTTCCCGGATGAAGGTCTGCCCCGCGAGGTGGCTGCCCGCCAGGCTGGCCAGGCGCACGACGCTCCTGGCCACGCCCCGCTCGCGCAGCAGCGCGAAGCCCCGCTGCCAGAAGACGCGCGTGGGCGGGCGCTGGAGCCAGGTGGCGTAGTGGTACACCACGCCCCACGTGGCGAAGATCACGGCGAAGGTGTAGATCACCAGCGCGGCGTCGAAGTTCTGCAGGTTGCGCGAGCCCACCACGATCGAGGCCACCAGCAGGGCCGTGGCGAGCGCGGCGACGGCGCCGGCCCGGACCTGCCCGGCCACGCGCCGGAGGGCCGGGGAGAGCTCGAGCTCCAGCGCTTCCTGCCGGGGCAGGAACACGCCCCGGTTGACCGCGTACAGCACGGCCGCCGTGGCCGCGAGGAAGACGAAGCCCGGCCAGACCTGGCCGGTGCGGTCCTGGAAGAAGCCGAGCAGCAGCGGGGGGAAGAAGCCGCCCAGGCCTCCCATGGCGCCCACCAGGCCGGTGACCGTCCCGGTCTGGGCCGGGAAGTGCTCGGGCACGAGCTTGAAGACGGCCCCGTTGCCGAGGCCGAGCAGCGCGGCACAGCCCAGCGCCCCCACCGTGAACGGGACCATCGCGTTCCAGGCCAGGAGCAGCGCAAATGGGACGATGCCGGCGAACACGCCGGAGAGCACGCGCGCGCCGCCGATGCGGTCGGCCAGAACGCCGCCCACGGGCCGCAGCGCGGTGGCCAGGACCACGAAGCCCGCGGTGCGCAGGCCCGCGTCGGCGGCGGAAAGCGAGAACCGGTCGCTCAGCAGCGTGGGCAGGTAGATGGCGAAGGCCACGAAGCCGCCGAAGGTCAGGAAGTAGAAGGCCGACAAAACCCAGGCCAGGGGTTCGCGCAGGCTGCGCGCCATCTCGACCAGACCCTTGGGCGCGCCGCGGGCCGGGGCGTCACGGGCCAGCAGCCCGAAGGCGATGCCCCAGGCCACCAGGATCGCCGCGCTGAGGTGGAAGACGCGCTCCCAGCCGACGAGGCCGGCCAGCACCGGTCCGAGGAAGACGGCCGCCGACTGGCCGGCGTTGCCGAGGCCGTAGACCCCGAGGGCCGCCCCCTGGTGCTCGGGCCTGGTCCAGCGCGACACGTAGCTGACCCCGACCGCGAAGGACGAGCCGGCCATCCCGAGAAAGAACGCGGTGGCCAGCAGGGCGGGGAAGGTCGGCGCGGCGGGGACGAGGGCCACGGGGGCGGCCACCCCGACCATCAGGAGCGAGAACGTCCAGCGCGCGCCGAAGCGGTCGGCCAGCATGCCCATGGGCAGGCGCGCCAGGGCGCCCAGCAGGACGGGCACGGCCACCAGCAGCGCGCCCTGCGTGGCGGAGAGGGCGAAGCGCTCGCGCAGGACGCGCCCGAAGGCGCTGACGAGCCCCCAGCCCGCGAAGCAGACCGCGAAGGAGACGGTGGCCAGCGCCAGGTGGCGGCGGTGCAGGGAGGCGCCGTCGGGAGGCATGCGCCGATTCTATCGTGTTCGGATATTCCCGTGTGGGCCCGCCCCTGGCCCCGGCCGGGCGGATGGGCTATCGTGCCGCATGCCCCGGAGGCCGGCGCGAGCCCGGGACTACGAGCTGCTCGCGGAGTTCCGCTACGCGATGCGCCGCTTCCTGGCCTTCAGCCAGCGGGAGGCGCGAGCGGCCGGCCTGACCCCGCAACAGCACCAGGCCCTGTTGGCCGTCAAGGGATTCCCGGGCCGCGACCGGGTCAGCGTTGGCGAGCTGGCCGAGCGCCTGCAGGTCCGCCACCACAGCGCCGTCGGGCTGGTGGACCGCCTGGAGCGGCGCGGGCTGCTCGCGCGGGAGCGCGCCACCGACGACGCCCGCCGCGTGCTGCTGGCGGTCACCCCCTGGGGAGAGCGCATCCTGGCGCGCCTGTCCGCGGCCCACCGCGACGAGCTGCGGCGCCTGCGGCCGCACCTGGTCGGCCTGCTGGAGGGGCTCGACGAGAACTGACCCCGCCCGAGGTATGATTCGCCGGTTTTGCGCGGGCCAGGCGTCTGCCGGCCCGGGAGGCATCCAGAGTGAAGATCCACGAGTACCAGGGTAAGGAGGTCCTGGCCTCCTTCGGGGTGCCCGTGCCTCGCGGCAAGGCCGCCTTCACGGTCGACGAGGCCGTGGCGGCGGGGCGCGAGCTCGGGTTTCCGGTGGTGGTCAAGGCCCAGATCCACGCCGGCGGGCGCGGCAAGGGCGGCGGCGTCAAGCTGGCCCGCACCGAGCAGGACTGCCGGGAGATCGCCGGGAAGATGCTGGGCATGACGCTGGTGACGCACCAGACGGGCCCCGAGGGGCGCGTGGTGCGGCGCCTGCTGGTCGAGCAGGGCATGGACCTGGAGGGCGCCAAGGAGATGTACCTGGCCGTGATCGTCGACCGCGCCACGGGCCGGCCGGTGGTGATGGCCTCGGCCCAGGGCGGCATGGACATCGAGGAGGTGGCCGCCAAGGACCCCAAGGCCATCCTCAAGGAGACCATCGACCCGGCCGCCGGCTTCCAGCCCTTCCAGGCTCGCAAGCTGGCCTTCGGGCTGGGCCTGCCGCCCGAGCTGCTGGGCCAGGCGGTCACCTTCATGCAGGGCATCTACAAGGCCTTCCTGGCCACGGACGCCTCGCTGCTGGAGATCAACCCCTTCCTGATGACGCGCGCGGGCCAGCTCTACGCCCTCGACGCCAAGCTCAACTTCGACGACAGCGGCCTCTTCCGCCAGCCGAAGGCCGCGGCCTACCGCGACCTCGACGAGGAGTCGCCGCTGGAGGTCGACGCCTCCCAGTACAACCTGAACTACATCAAGCTCGAGGGCGGCAACGTGGGCTGCATGGTCAACGGCGCCGGCCTGGCCATGGCCACCATGGACATCATCAAGCTGGCGGGCGGCAGCCCGGCCAACTTCCTCGACGTGGGCGGCGGCGCCAGCGCCGACCAGATCAAGAACGCCTTCCGCATCCTGCTGGCCGACCCCGACGTCAAGGCCGTGCTGATCAACATCTTCGGCGGCATCCTGCGCTGCGACGTGCTGGCCGAGGGCGTGATCGCCGCGGTGCGCGACCTGCACGTGCAGGTGCCCGTGGTGGTGCGCATGAAGGGCAGCAAGGAGGACGAGGGCAAGCGCATGCTGCGCGAGTCGGGCCTGGCCTTCGCCACGGCCGACGACATGGCCACCGCCGCGAAGAAGGTGGTGGCGGCGGCGGGAGGTGTCCGGTGAGCGTCCTGGTCGACAAGAAGACGCGCGTGCTGGTCCAGGGCATGGGCAAGCACGGGACCTTCCACGCCCTGGGCTGCCGCGACTACGGCACCAAGATCGTGGGCGGCACCACGCCGGGCAAGGGCGGCAGCAAGGTCGAGGGCTTCCCGCTCTTCAACACGGTCGACGAGGCCGTGCGCAAGACCGGGGCCAACTGCTCCATGATCTTCGTGCCGCCGGCCGGCGCGGCCGACGCCATCATGGAGGCCGCCGACGCCGGCATCGGCCTGATCGTGTGCATCACCGAGGGCATCCCGGTGCTCGACATGGTCAAGGCCAAGGCCTTCCTGGCCGGGCGCCCGGTGCGCCTGATCGGGCCCAACTGCCCGGGCATCATCTCGCCCGGCGAGAAGTGCAAGGTCGGCATCATGCCCGGCCACATCCACATGCCCGGCTCGGTGGGCATCGTCAGCCGCAGCGGCACGCTGACCTACGAGGCCGTCGGCCAGCTGACCGCCCTGGGCATCGGCCAGACCACCTGCATCGGCATCGGCGGCGACCCGATCTCGGGCACCTCGCACCTCGACGCCCTGCAGCTGTTCAACGCCGACAAGGCCACCAAGGCCATCGTCATGATCGGCGAGATCGGCGGCACGGCCGAGGAAGAGGCCGCGAAGTACGTCAAGAAGCACGTCAAGAAGCCGGTGGTGGGCTTCATCGCCGGCCAGACCGCGCCGCCGGGCCGCCGCATGGGCCACGCCGGCGCGATCATCTCGGGCGGCAAGGGCACGGCGGCCGAGAAG
The DNA here is from genome assembly GCA_039812725.1 of Vicinamibacteria bacterium. Classification (GTDB taxonomy): domain Bacteria; phylum Acidobacteriota; class Vicinamibacteria; order Fen-336; family Fen-336; genus JBDIBD01. The sequence goes on from JBDIBD010000022.1 coordinate 21,445, forward strand.
ATGAAGGCCATGAAGGCCGCCGGCATCCACGTCGTCAAGAGCCCGGCCGACATCGGCGCCGCCATCGCCAAGCTGGTCAAGGGCAGGAAGAAGTAGCGCGGCCCGGCCGCGCGTCACGGGCGGGGGACCGGCCTGGTCCCCCGCCGTCATCATTCAGGAGACAGAGTTGACCGAGCGCACGTTTTCGATCGTCAAGCCCGACGCCGTCAAGGCCGGCAAGACCGGCCAGGTGCTGGCCCGCCTGGAGGGCGCCGGCTTCAAGCTGGTGGCCGCCCGGATGCGCCACCTGACCAGGGCCGAGGCCGAGGGCTTCTACCACGTCCACAAGGAGCGCCCCTTCTTCGGCAGCCTGTGCGCGTTCATGTCCTCGGGCCCCTGCCTGACCATGGTGCTCGAGCGCGAGAACGCCATCGCGCAGCTGCGCGAGGTGATGGGCGCCACCGACCCGGCCAAGGCCGCGGCGGGCACCATCCGCAAGGACTTCGCCAGCTCGATCGAGCAGAACGCCATCCACGGCTCCGACGCGCCCGAGACGGCCCGCTTCGAGATCGGCTACTTCTTTCCGGGCATCGAGCTGCTGTAGCCCGTCATCCTGAGGAGCCGCCGTCCGGCCGGCGACGAAGGACCTGATCGCCCAGCGCCGCCGCAGGCGACTCGGCGACGCGGGCTTGACCGACAGATCCTTCGCTCCCGAACCGGACGGCGTCGCTCAGGATGACGGGGCGGAGACGGCGTTGCTCAGGATGACGGGGCGCAGACGGCGTCGCTCGGGCCGACGGGACCGGGACGGCGTCGGCCGGGAGGGCGGGCGGGGAGCAGGCAGGGGGCTGTCATGGCGGTGAAGTCAGATCGCTGGATCCGGCGCATGGCGCTCGAGCACCGCATGATCGAGCCCTTCTGCGAGAAGCAGGTGCGCGAGGGCGTGGTCTCCTACGGCCTGTCGTCGTACGGCTACGACGTGCGCATCGGCGACGAGTTCAAGATCTTCACCAACATCAACTCGACCATCGTCGATCCCAAGGCCTTCGACCCGCGCTCCTTCGTGGACGTGAAGGGGCCGGAGTGCATCATCCCGCCCAACTCCTTCGCGCTGGCGCGCACGGTCGAGTACTTCCGCGTCCCGCGCAACGTGATCACCATCTGCGTGGGCAAGTCGACCTACGCGCGCTGCGGCATCATCGTCAACGTGACCCCCTTCGAGCCCGAGTGGGAGGGGATCGTGACCCTCGAGGTCTCCAACACCACCCCGCTGCCCGCGCGCATCTACGCCAACGAGGGCATCGCCCAGGTGCTGTTCTTCGAGAGCGACGAGCCCTGCGAGACCTCCTACGCGGACAGGCAGGGCAAGTACCAGCGCCAGCCCGGGCTGACGCTGCCGCGGCTCTGAGCCGCGGGCGGCCGTGAGCGACGAGCAGGCCCTGCACGAGCGCCGCACGGCCCGCCTCGCGCACGTGCTGGCGCGCGAGGAGCCGGAGCCGGGCGAGGCCCACGCCTGTCCCTACCTGCCCGGGCGCGAGGCGCGCCAGGTGAGCCTGCTGCTGCCGGGCGAGCGGCCCGGGCTCTACCACTCCCTGATGGACCTCAACTTCCGCCGCCTGGGCCCCGTGGCCTACCGGCCGCAGTGCGAGGGCTGCCAGGCCTGCCGGGCGCTGCGGGTGCCGGCGGCCGCCTTCCGCCCGGACCGCTCGCAACGGCGCTGCCTGGCGCGCAACTCCGACCTGTCCGTCGAGGTGCGCCCGCCCGCGGCCGAGCGCGAGACCCACGCCCTCTACGCGCGCTACCTCGAGGGGCGCCACGACGGGCAGATGAACGGCTCCTGGGAGGAGTTCGTGGGCTTCCTGCACAGGAGCCCGCTCCGCACGCGGGAGCTGCTGTACCGGGCGGGCGGGCGGCTGGTGGCGGGGGCCGTGATCGACCTCGAGCCGCGCGCCTGGAGCGCGGTCTACTGCTACTACGACCCGGCCGAGGCCCGCCGGGCCCTCGGCATCTACAACGTGCTGTGGCTGCTGGCGGCGGCCCGCCGCGAGCGGGTGCCGTGGGTCTACCTCGGCTACTTCGTGGCCGGCAGCGCCACCATGGCCTACAAGGCCGACTTCGCGCCCTGCGAGATCCTGCGCACGGACGGGGCCTGGGAGCGCCACGAGCGACGCACGGCCCCGCCGGCGGGCTAGGCCGGGGAGGGCTCGCGCGGCGGCGTGCGCGCGGCCCAGACGAACAGCGCCACGAGCAGCGCGCCGTGC
>JBDIBD010000023.1:0-23512 GCA_039812725.1 Vicinamibacteria bacterium
CGGGCGGGGCCAGCCGGCGCGCCAGGCGCTGGCCGGCGGGCCCCGCGCTCCAGCGCACGGCCAGGAGGTAGCCCAGCGGCACCAGCACCAGGGCCGTCGCCACGCCGGGCGAGACGAACGTGCCGATCGACGAGCGCATGCTGTTCATGTCGCCCGCCAGGTAGAGCAGCGGGTAGGTCAGCGGCGAGCGCAGGAAGGCGAAGATCTGCACGCTGGCCACGGCGTAGACCGCGCACACGGCGCCGAGGGCCACCAGTCCGATCCAGGCCGCGCGCTGGGCCCGCGGGAAGCGGCGCAGGGCCACGAGCAGCGCCCCCCCGGCCAGGCCGAAGCCGGCCGCGAACAGCACGTCGGCGTGGGCGGAGGCGAAGACGTCGCGGGTGTAGTCGCGCCACTCCACGCGGTCCCAGGACGGCAGGCTCCAGTGCGCGAGCTTGGCGAAGAGCAGCGGCAGCGCCAGCCAGAAGGCCGGCCAGAAGGCCGAGCGGCCCGGACCGGTCTCAGCGGACATGGCTGCCCTGGGCCTCGGCTCCCAGCTCGCGCAGGACGGCCGGCAGCTCGGCGAACGAGATGGCGCGCAGGCCCAGCTCGCGCAGCAGCGCGGGCAGGCGCGGGTCGAGGAGCGTGCGCAGCTCGTGCTCGCGCTCGCGGTGGTAGACGGCCTCGAGGGCCGGGTCGAAGTAGCCCGGGTGGCAGGCCAACTCGTAGACGCCCTCCCCGATCTCGTGGCGGAGGATGCCCTCGAGGGCGGCCAGGCTGACCTTCTCGGGGTCGAAGACCCCGTGCTCCCACTGGCCGTAGAAGCCGCCCTTGAAGACGACGGGCGGCCGGTCGCGCAGCGGCAGGCCAAAGGTGTCGGCCAGCTCCTCGAACAGGCGCCGGCGCACCGGGTGGCGGTGGACGTGGTGGTGGGAGTCGAGGTGCGTGGGCTGGCGTCCCAGCAGGTCGCAGAAGCGCGCGTGCTGGCTCCACAGCTCGGCCCGGCAGGCGGCCGGGTCCTCGAGGTCGATGCGCGCGCGGCCCTCGTCGGTGAAGTTCACGTCGAGGCCGACGGCCAGCCGGGGCAGCTCGCGGGCCAGCGCCACCGCCTCCGGCGCCGCCGGGGCGTTGACGATCAGGCTGGCCGAGCTCACCACGCCGCGCTCGTGGGCCTCGCGGATGCCGCGGTTGATCCCGCGGCTGTAGCCGAAGTCCTCGGCGTTGAAGATCACGAAGCGGCCGCCGGTCCGGGCGGCGCCGGCGGCCGGGCCAAGGGCCGACGGGCGCCGGGACCGCAGCTCGGCCACGGCCGCGGGCAGCTCGGCGTAGGAGATCAGGCGCAGGTCGAGCTCGCCGATCAGGGCCCGCACGCGCGGGTCCGTGAGCGTGCGCAGCTCGGGCTCGCGCTCGCGGTGGTAGACCGCCTCGAGCGACGGGTCGAAGTAGCCGGGGTGGCAGGCCAGCTCGAAGACGCCCTCGAAGACCTCGTGGCGCAGGATGCCGGCCAGGGCCTCGAAGGAGACCTTGGACGGGTCGAAGACGCCCGGCTCCCACTGGCCGTAGAAGCCGCCCTTGAAGGTCACCGGCGCGCGGTCGCGCAGCGGCAGACCAACGGCGTCGGCCAGCTCCTCGAACAGCCCCAGGCGCATGGGGTGGCGGTGCACGTGCTGGTGCGCGTCCAGGTGGGTGGGCTTGCGGCCCAGCAGGTCGCAGAACGTGGCGTACTGGCGCCACAGCTCGGCCCGGCAGGCCTCGCGGTCGTCCAGGTCGATCAGGCGCTGGGCCTCGTTGGTGAAGTTGACGTGCAGGCCCACGGCCAGGCGCGGCAGGCGCCGCGACAGCTCGACCGCCTCGCGCGTGGCCGGGGTGTTGACCATCAGCGTGGCCGAGGTCACGACGCCGCGCTCGTGGGCCTCCGCGATGCCGCGGTTGACGCCGCGGCTGTAGCCGAAGTCGTCGGCGTTGAAGATCACGAACTTCAGGCCGGCGCTCACAGCCCGAGGTCCTCGACGAAGCGCCGGCAGACGCGCGTGGCCTCGAAGTGCTCCTCGGCCACGGCCCGCGCCGCACGGCAGGCCGCCGGGTAGTCCGACTCGACCCGGTCGACGGCCGCCAGCACCTCGTCCATGGTGCGGAACGCGAACAGCCCCTCGCCCGTGGGCAGCACGTGCTCGAAGCCGGTGCTCTGGGCCACCACGGGCTTGCCGCTGGCGAGGTAGCAGGCGTCGCGCTCGCTGAACCAGCCGCTCTGCAGGCGCACGTTCTGGTCCTTGGCCACGGTCCACTCGGCCCGCGAGCGCCGGAACAGCTCGGGGTAGCCGAAGATGTCCAGGGACGCCTGCAGCGGGCTCTCGATGCGCCAGCCGTGCTCGAGCAGCGTGCGGCGGTCGGCCTGGTCGTCCACGTTGAGCCACAGCTCGAAGTCGACCTGCGGCCGGCGGCGGGGCAGGTCCACGAACTTCAGGAACTCGTGGTGCTTGCTCCAGTAGTAGGTCTGGCCGTTCCAGGTGACGTCGTGGCCCTTCTGCTTCCAGTTGCCGATGGTGGTCCAGCTGCGCGCGGCCGTGTCGAAGGCCATCGGCCACAGCTCGAGGTCGATCGGCTGGCGGGTCTTCAGGTACGTGAAGCCGCCGGCCAGCGGCACGCCGCAGCCCGGTCCGCCGTAGTTCTCGCCGTAGGTCACCAGCGTGTCGTGGGCCCGCAGCACGTCGAAGGTCTTCTGCTTGCCCTCGGCCAGCTCGAGCTGGTTGGTGACCGGGTCGGTCTCGACGTAGACGCGCCGGCGGGCCGCCAGGTGGTCCTCGTTGAGCACGGTCGCGCCGCAGACGTTGAGCAGCGCGTCGCAGTCGCGGTAGAGCTCCAGCAGGCGCGCCTTCGAAAGGCCGTAGACCTCGTCCCTGGAGCGGTAGAGCGCGCGGTAGGCCCAGCGCCCCTCGAGGCCGACGCGCCTGAGCAGCCCGTCGATGTGCGCCACGGCGTAGCCGGGGTCGTCGGAGATGGCGTCGACGCGCGGGTCGTAGGGCCAGGTGGCGTCGTCCTCGACGTACCAGACCTCGTGCCCCAGGCGCGCGAGGCCGCGCAGCCAGTTGAGGTAGAGCCAGCTCTGCCCGCCGAACGGGCAGCGCCCCATCATGCCGAGCACGACCAGCCGGGCCATGTCAGGCCGAGGCGGCGGCCACGCCCGGGAACGGCACCACCACGCCCTCGTCGTCGGCCAGCGAGTGCTGGGCCCACAGCTCGGCGTAGGCCCCGCCGCGCGCCAGCAGCTCCTGGTGGCTGCCCTCTTCGACGATGCGGCCCTGCTCGAGCACCACGATCTTGTCGGAGCGCCGCGCCGTGCTCAGGCGGTGGGCGATGACGATGGCGGTCTTGCCTTCCAGCAGGCGCTCGACGTTCTTCCAGACGCGCGACTCGGTCTTGAGGTCGAGCGAGCTGGTGGGCTCGTCGAGGATCACCACCGGGGCCTCGCGCAGCAGGGCCCGGGCCAGGGCCAGGCGCTGGCGCTGGCCGCCCGAGAGGGTCGAGCCGTCCTCGCCGATGACGGTGTCGTAGCCCTGGGGCAGCTCGAGGATGAAGCCCTCGGCCTCGGCCCGGCGGGCGGCCTCGCGCACCTGTTCCTCGCTCACCGGCGCGCCGAAGGCGACGTTGTCGAGGATGGTGGTGTGGAACAGGATCGGGTCCTGGAGCATCAGCGTGACCTGGTCGCGCAGCGAGCGCAGCTTGACCTCGCGCAGGTCGTGGCCGTCGACGGTCACGCGGCCCTGCTGCGGGTCGAAGAAGCGCAGCACCAGGCTGGCGAGGGTGCTCTTGCCGGCGCCCGTGCGGCCCACCAGGGCCACCTTCTGTCCCGGCTGGATGTCGAGCGTCACGTCGCGCAGCACCGGCTGGCCCTCTTCGTAGTCGAAGCTGACGTTCTCGAAGCGCACGTGCCCGCGCACCGGCGGCAGCGGCCGGGCCCCCGGCGCGTCCTGGATGTCGGGGCGGATGTCGAGCACGGCGAAGACCCGCTCCAGGCCGGCCCGCGAGGAGGAGATCTCGGCCAGGTTCTGGCTGATGCTCTGGATCGGCCCGTAGAGGTCCTTGAGGTACGAGAGGAAGATGGTCAGGTCGCCGATGTTGAGGCGCCCCTGCATGACGTGCAGGGCCCCCAGCCAGACGAGCGCGGCGGTGCCCAGCGAGAGCACCGAGTCGACCACCAGGGCGAAGACCGTCTCGATCTGGTAGAGCCGCAGCGAGGCCCGCAGCGACTTCTCGGAGCCCTGGCGGAACTCGGCCACGGCCCGCTCCTCGCGCCCGTAGGCCTGCACCAGCTTGACCGCCCCGATGGTGGTCTCGGCCCGGGAGTAGAGCGCGCTCTCGGCCTCCTTGGAGGCGGTGGCCTGCAGGTGGATGCGGCCGGTGATGCGGGTGACCGCCAGGTACAGCGGCGGGCAGACGATCAGGGCCACCAGCGAGAGCTGCCAGTCGTAGCCCATCATCACGGCGAACATGCCGGCCAGCATGACCGCCGCGGTGCTGAGCGGCAGGAAGCCGTTCATGACCAGGCCCTGGGCCGAGTAGGTGTCGGCCATGACCCGGAAGAGCAGGTCGCCGGTCTGCTGCCGGTGGTGGAAGCGCAGCGAGAGCTTCTGGAGGTGGGCGTAGATGCCGGTGCGCAGGTCGTTGACCATGCGCTGGCCCGTGTCGATGGTGAGCTGGTTGGCCCCCACCGTGGCGGCCCCGCGCAGGAACGTCACCAGCACGATGGCGGCCGCGGCGGCCGAGAGCAGCTCGAACTCGCTCCAGCCGCCGGCCAGCGGCGCGAGCCAGCCCGGCAGCGGCTGCTCGCCGAGCACGTGGTTCAGCACGAGCGCCAGCGGCACCGGCTTGACCAGGTCGAGGGCGATGCCGGCCAGCGTCAGGGAGACGCCGCCCAGGAAGCGGGCGCGGTGCGGGCGCAGGTAGGCCAGCACCCGGCGCAGCAGCGCGAAGGTGCTGTGCCAGGAGGGCGGCGGCGTCGGGACGAGGGTCTCGCTCAAGGCCGCTCCGTCAGCGCCCGGCCGGCTGCGGCATGAGCCCGGCGGCGCGCGCCAGGATGGGCGACACCGACATGGCCGTGCGGGCCCGCGCGGCGCCGGCGGCGGGCAGGGCCAGCTCGGCCTGCTCGGTCTCCGGCAGGGGCTTCGAGAAGGCCTCGGGCTCGCCCACCACGGTCAGGCCCTGGCGCTCGGCCACGCTCAGCACGCTGGCCATCACCACCGCGTTGAGGCGGCGGCCGGAGCGGCGCACGTGCACCAGCAGCGCCAGCAGGAAGGGCGCCACGGCCAGCGCGCACCAGTCGCACAGGCCCCAGGACAGGAGCAGCGTGTAGCCCAGGCCGAACCACAGCGCCTTCTGGAAGAGCGTGGCCGCGGGGCGCAGCCGCACGCGCGTCAGCAGCCGTCCGCCGCCGTGGTTCTCGGTCACGCTGCAGAGGTCGGTCTTGCACCAGCGGTCGCCGTAGAAGCGCACGTCGTGCTCGTTCCAGCCGGGGTCGACCCGCACGAACCAGCGGTTCTCGGCGGCCAGCTGCAGCAGCGACTCGAGCAGCTTCTCGCGGCCCACCCAGCCCTCGCTCCACAGCTCGACCTGGCGCCGGCCCAGCAGCGCGCCCACGCGCCGCTCCCAGGCCCGCCGCAGGGCGTGGAAGGCCTCGGGGATCACGATGGTCTCGAAGCGCGTCTTGTAGCGCGCCCAGCCGCGCTCGACCGGCTGCGCCACGTGCATGGCCGCGATCAGCGCGCGCGACCACCAGCGGCGCTGGTGCGGCGGCGGCGTGGCCTGTCCGGCCACCAGGAAGGCCACGGCCAGCGTCGCGGCCAGCATGGCCACGGGCACGAGCAGCAGCGGGTTGGCCAAGGGCGACAGCGCGAAGCCGCCCAGCAGGCCGAGGTCGGCCAGGGCCGCGGCCGGGTTGAAGACCGGGGCCAGGAGCAGCATCGCCAGGGCGACGAACCACCACTCCGGCGACGTGACCATCAGCGGCCACCAGACCTGCGGCGCAGAGTAGATGGTCTGGAACATGCCCGTGCCGAAGGTGCCGTAGTGCACCATCGGGCGGCCGACCTCCAGGCCCAGGCCCGCGCGGGTGTAGATGCGCCCCATCCAGGACAGGTCGGCCCGGAAGCCCTGGAACTTCTCGGGGTGCTTGCGCTTCAGCAGCCCCTCGGCCTCGCCGTAGCCGCGCTGCTGCTTGAGGTAGGCCTCGACGGTGGCGCGGCGGTGGTGCCAGACCATGGCGGCCGGGGCGAAGACGATCTCGTCGCCCTCGGCCTGCAGGCGCCAGCAGACGTCCACGTCGTCGCCGGCCTTGGTGTAGGCCGGGTCGAAGCCGCCGATGGCCCGCAGCCGGTCGGCCCAGAAGGCCATGTTGCAGCCGGGCACGTGCTCGGCCAGGTTGTCGTCGACCAGGATGTGGGCCGGCGTGCCGGGGCTGGCCGAGACGCAGGCCGCCACCGGGCCGTCGCCGGTGGGCAGCAGGTTGGGGCCGCCCACGCCCGTGGCGCCGGTCTCGAGCAGCTTCGCGACCAGGAAGTAGAGCCAGTCGGGGTCGGCGAAGCAGTCGTCGTCGGTGTAGGCGATGATCTCGCCCAGCGCCAGCTCCATGCCCACGTTGCGGGCCACCGACAGGCCGCGGTTGGGCTGGCGGTGGTAGCGGATGTAGTCGTAGCGCGCCGCGATCTGCGGCACCGCGTCCTTGGAGCCGTCGTCGACCAGCACCACCTCGTAGTCGGGGTAGTTGAGCTTCTGCAGCGACTTCAGGCAGCCGTCCAGGGTCTTGCTGCCGTTGTAGCTGCAGACCACCACCGAGACCTTCGGGTAGCGCGAGAGCGCCGGCAGCGGGTGCTTGCGGCGGTAGACCTCGGCCACGCGGTGGAAGGCCGGCTTGGGCGAGCGGTCGCGCCGCACCAGGCCGAAGGCCCAGTCGGTGATCGGGTGGCCGCCCGTGAACCACTCGTCGGTGTAGGAGAAGCAGCAGGTGCCGGACAGGCCCTGGCCGAAGACCTCCTCGAGGTGCATCTCGAGCAGCTCGGCCTGGTGCTCCTCGCCGTTGCGCAGCGAGTCGATGCCGTACTCGCCCAGGATCAGCGGCTTCTCCTCGGCCAGGTTCTGCAGGCGCTGCAGGTACGAGCGGAACTTCTCGCGCTCGTGCAGGTAGACGTTGACGGTGTGGAAGTCGGTGGTCTGCGGCCGCAGGTACTCGGTGGGCGGGAAGCTGGCGAACGTGATCAGCGCCTCGGGGTCCTCGGCGCGCGCGATGGCCACCAGCTCGTCGATGAAGGCCTCGACCTTCTCGCGGCCCAGCCAGCGCACCACGTCGGGCGGCAGCTCGTTGACCACCGAGAGCGCGAACAGGGCCGGGTGGCCCTGGCAGGCGCGGGCGGCCTCGCGCACCGCGCGGCGGCCGCTCTCCATGTCCTCGGCGCTGTCGAGGAAGCAGCGGTGCTTCGACCACGGCACGTCCACCAGCACCCGCAGGCCGAAGGCCTGGGCCGCGTCGAGGAAGCTGCGCGGCGGCACGTGGTAGACGCGCACCACGTTGGCGCCCAGGCCGGCGATCTGGCGCAGGTCGGCCTCGAGCTGGTGCTGCTCGGGCAGGAAGGCGCCGTCGGTGCGGGCCTGGAACGGCCCGTAGGTGACGCCCTTGACCCAGAACTTCTCGTCGCCCAGCTTGAAGAAGCGGCCGTCCAGCCGGACGCGGCCCTGGGCAGCGGTCACTGCACCATTTGGTGCACCACCCTGCCCCAGAGCGTGCATGCTCTCGGTGAGCTGCTGCCCCTCGGTCGAGAAGTCGAAACGGTATCGCTGGCTGCGCTGACGCAAAACTGCCTCCATGCGCGGGCTTTAGCTCCCTTTCCGGCCACCCTGGCCGCGTCCGGGACGCTTGGGCTCGCGTCGCCACCCCGGTTGGCTGTGCGGGGCGACAGGCAGTACTGCAAGGACCGGGCCACGTGTCGGACCCGGGGCGAAGTGAGGGGGGCAATCTGTCGAGGGCGGGTTGGTGGGCTCCGGGCCACCAGAGGGGGACTACTAGCGGACGGGGACGCCGCGGAGCGCCGAGTGCCTCACGCCAGCCAACCGGTCGGCGGGCGGCTTCAACTACGGTTCGTCATCGAGCAAGCTATGCTGCCACTCGATGTGCCGGCATAGGCCGTCAATATCGGCATAGAAGTTCGCGGCGTTGAAACCCATGCGATCAAGTCCCCGCCGAATACCTGCCATGCATGACGACGGGACTAGCACCTTTCGCAGGCGCGACCTATAGAGTCGGTTCGCTTCCAAGCGCACGAAGCCCTTGAGCTGGTCCTGGTACATGTGGACCGTGAACCACCCGGACTGGGCGATGATCCGCTTCGTGAGGTGACGTGGCCGAAACACCTGGGTACGCGGGCCCGAGAACGGGCCGTCACCTGTCTCGGTGTCCGCGTAGTCACTCTCCTTCGTGTCGAACACCCAGACCACACCGGGCTGGTCGGCGCGCGGCGCGCGCTCGACGGCAAACCAGAGCGCAGCCATCGGGTTGGCGGTCCAGTCGAGCAGCCTTGTCGCCATGCCGTGGTGCTGCGCGATCGCGAGCCAGTCCCAGTCATTCTCGGGGGTAGCTTGCAGGTAGGGGATGCCTTCTAGCTTGAAGGCCCGGAGCATTCTCTGCTCGGCGCGGAGTAGGCCGCCGCTCTTGAGGCGGAGTCGCGCGATTCGCGGGAGGAGTGGCTTGTCTTCGGGCTGACCACGGAAGAGTAGACCCTCGCCGGAGCACTTCTTCTCAAGGTACGCGGTGAACTCGGCCACCGAGCGAACCTCATTCGGCTTGATCTTGAGTTGCAGGGTGGGCATTCACTCCCTCGTGTCCCGTCAGTATGTGGCTCAACGCCTCTCTCGGCCCTGTCGCCCGCACGCGGATCGAGTCCTAGTGCGACACCGCCGGGGCCGCACCTCAAGCGCCAACGATGCGCAGCGGAGGACTTCCAGTACCAGCATCTCCACGCCCCGACTGCACCGACCGCTAGCCTGCGCTGCCCGTTTCCTTTCGCCAGACACGCTGGAAGCGCTTGTATCCGAGTTCGGGGCGCATGCCCCCGCGCAAGTCGTCGACGCAGTCGAGGATCGTGCAGACGTTCGTGCCGCCGAAACGCTTGCCCCGCATTCCCCGCCCGATCATCTGCTCGTAGAGCACTTGGCTAACCGTGGGACGGGCCATGAACACATGGGTGACGCGCGGCGCATCGAAGCCGGTGGCCAGTACCTCGCAGTTGCACAGCACCCGGATTTCGGCACGCTTGAAGCGGTCGATGAGGCGCCGCCTCGACGCCTCCCGCGTCATGCCGCTGACAACGGCCGCGGGGATCCCACGTTCGCGGAGCAGGTACGCCATGCACTCGGCGTCGCGGACGCTTGGCCCGAAGTAGAGCATGAGGTTGGCCGGGTTCTGGGCGACCGGCACGATCCTGTCCAGCAGCAGCAGTCGCCGCTGGGAGCGGTCCGCTCCGACGGCCAGCGCGCGATCGATCCGCTCGATGTCGTCCTCTGTTGGCAGCTCGTTGCCCTCGAGCTCCGGCATGCGGAGCGGCAGCTGCGTCTCGATGGCGACGAAGCGAGGCCTTGCCAGAATCTCACGCTCCTGCAGCTTGACGCGTGGGTTTGCTCCAAGGGTCCTGGTGGGCTCGATCAGGTTCTGGAAGATCTCGCGCAGCTCACGGGTGCCGGCCTCGGGATCCGTGTCGACGTACTCCATTCGGAAAGGCGTAGCGGTCAGCCCGATGACCGGCACCTCCTTCGGAGCGAGGTCGGCCATGATCCGTCGATAGGACTGGGCAGCCGCGCGATGGGCCTCGTCCACGACGAGCAGTCCCAGGTTGGCCTTGAGATCCGCCACCAGCTCACGTGCCTCCCCGGCTTGGCTCTCCAGCAGGTTGACGATCCGCTGCGGCGTCGAAACAAGGACGCTGGGCATCCTGAGCACGCGCTGAAGGGTCTCCTGGTTGCCTCCCAGGTCCTGCATGTGGCCGCCCCAGAAGCGCATGAGCAGCAATGGGGCTACGGAGTCAGAGCCCTGCCACACCTGCCGAAAGCAGGTGCAAGCCTGCTCACACAACTCCTCCGTGTGTGCCAGCCAAAGCACCGTCGCCTGCTTGGCCCGTCCGTTCTCGGGCTCGTAGAGCGAGTAGAGCCAGTCCCTGATGGCCTGGACCGCCACCCGCGTCTTTCCGGCGCCCGTCGGCAGAGTGACGATCGAGCGGTAGCCCTGCCGGGGAGCAATCGCGAAGGTGATCTGCTGGCGGACGTCGTCCTGGAAATCCTCCAGTGGAGGAAGGGAGAGCCGCCCTTCCAGGAACTCCCAGGACGGCGGAGCCTCGTCGGACGGCAAGCCGCCGAGAGCGACTGGCAAGCCCACCTTCTGCACGAACTCTAGAGCCGCGCGCTTGCCGGGATGCCAGCGCCCCGGGGCCTCGACCTTGCACGCCTTCGCGATGGCCGTCCTGACGCGTGTCTCCGCGAGCAGGTCGATCCCATGTTGCACGACCAGCGCCGACGCGAGCTCCGCCTTGGTACCGCGGCGGTCTTTCCCGCCCTGCAACACTCGCGACTGCCGCACGGTGTAGGCCAGGTCGCCGAGGAGCTCCTCCAGCTCACGGTGCTGGAACAGCTCCAAGAGGCGAGACACGACCTGGTCCTCCCACTGCTCACGGAGGATGTGGTCGCCATCGTCTGGGGGCAACGGGCCGTGTTGCTTCTTGGCTTCGAAGCCCCCGACCTTCTGCGGCCCGGCCTCCACCCTCCCCTGGGACAGAAGGCGCTTTCGGAGCTCCTGGTAGCCCTCGTCCGTCAGGCCCCAGGTCTCGGCTATGGCTCTCTTCGAGAGCGAACCCTGATCGAGGATCGCAGCCTCGATCTCCGCTACCGTCTCGGGAGCCAGCGGCATCATCCCTCCCGTCGGCCGGCCCGTCGGCCGGCTATACCGCCCAGCCCTCCGACAGCACCTCGGCCTGCTCGAGCACCGTCTGGGTGGCCTTCTCCTGCTTGTCGGGCGGGTACCCGTACTTGCGCAGGATGCGCTTCACCAGCACGCGCAACTGGGCCTGGACGTTCTCGCGCAGCGTCCAGTCGATCGTGACGTTCTTGCGGACCGTCGCCACCAGCTCGCGGGCGATGGTCTTGAGCGTCTCGTCACCGAGCACCTTGACCGCGCTGTCGTTGGTCTCGAGCGCGTCGTAGAAGGCCAGCTCGTCGTCCGACAGGCCCAGCGCCTCGCCCCGGTCGCCTGCCGCACGCAGGTCCTTGGCGAGCTGGATCAGCTCCTCGATCACCTGGGCCGTCTCGATAGCCCGGTTCTGGTACTTGCGGACGGCCTGCTCGAGCAGCTCCGCGAACGACCGCGCCTGCACGACATTGTGCTTGGAGCGGGTGCGGATCTCACCCTTCAACAGCTTCTGCAGCAGCTCGACCGCCAGGTTGCGCTGGGGCATGCCGCGCACCTCGGCCAGGAACTCGTCCGAGAGGATCGAGATGTCCGGCTTCTTGAGGCCCGCCGCGGCGAAAATGTCCACCACCTCGTCGGAAACCACGGCCCGCGAGACGATCTGGCGGATGGCGTGGTCCAGCTCCTCGTCGGTCTTGCCGTCGGAGGGCGTGCCCTTGGCCAGCACCGCCCGCACCGCCTGGAAGAAGCCCACGTCGTCGCGAATGCGCAGGGCCTGCTCGTGCGGCACCGCGAGCGCGAAGGCCTGGGACAGCTCGGTCACGGCTCGCAGTAGCCTCGCCTTCCCGTCCTCCAGGGCCAGGACGTGTTCCTGGGCGGCAGGCAGGAGCGACACCTGCTCCTGCGGCGTGCCCTTCGTCCAGCGCGACCAGTGGAAGCCATGGAACAGGCCGGTGCACACTTCGTGCTTCTCGAGCATCAGGGCCACGGCCTCGCTCTGGTCGAGCGCGGCGCGGCCGGTGCCACCGCTCTCGGTGTAGGTCGCGAGTGCCTGCTTCAGCTCGTCGGCCAGGCCCAGGTAGTCGACGATCAGGCCGCCGGGCTTGTCGCGGAAGACGCGGTTGACCCGGGCGATGGCCTGCATCAGGCCGTGGCCGCGCATGGGCTTGTCGACGTACATCGTGTGCAGGCTGGGGGCGTCGAAGCCGGTCAGCCACATGTCGCGTACGATGACGACCTTGAACGGGTCGCCCGGGTCCCGGAAGCGCTTGGCCAGCGCCTCCCGGCGGAGCTTGTTCCGCACGTGGACCTGCCATTCCAGGGGGTCCGAGGCCGAGCCGGTCATAACGACCTTGAGCGCCCCGCGCTCGTCCTCTTCGCTGTGCCACTCTGGCCGCAACGCCACGAGCTCGCGGTAGAGATCGACGCAGATACGCCGGCTCATGCAGACGATCATGGCCTTGCCGTCCATGGCCTGCAGCCGCTTCTCGAAGTGCCCAAGCAGATCGCGGGCCACGAGCTTGACGCGGCGCTCCGAGCCGACCACCGCCTCGAGCTGGGCCCAGCGGCTCTTGAGCTTCTCCTTCCGCTCGACCTCCTCGCCCTCGGTGGCCTCCTCGAAGTCGTCGTCAAGCCTCGGTCGCTCGGAGTCGCGCAGTTCGAGCTTCGCCAGGCGGCTCTCGTAGTAGATCCGCACCGTGGCCTCGTCCTGCACGGCCTTCTGGATGTCGTAGATGCTGATGTAGTCGCCGAAGACGGCGCGCGTGTTGGCGTCGGCCTTCTCGACGGGCGTCCCGGTAAAGCCGATGAACGAGGCGTTCGGCAGCGCGTCCCGCATATGGCGCGCGAAGCCGTCCACGAAGTCGTACTGGCTCCGGTGGGCCTCGTCGGCAATGACCACGACGTTCCGCCGGTCCGACAACACTGGCTGTCTGTCGCCCTTCTCCTCCGGGAAGAACTTCTGGATGGTGGTGAAGACTACGCCTCCGGAGGCTACCGACAGCTTGGCCCGCAAGTCGGCGCGATCTGCGGCCTGCACCGGTGGCTGGCGGAGCAGGTCCGAGCAGCGGGCGAAGACACCGTAGAGCTGATCGTCAAGGTCGTTGCGGTCGGTCAACACCACGACGGTCGGGTTGGCCATCTGCGGGTGCAGGATCACGCGGCCCGCGTAGAAGGCCATGGTCAGGCTCTTGCCCGACCCCTGGGTGTGCCAGACGACGCCCACGCGGCGGTCGCCTGGCTCCCCGCCAGGGCGTCGGCCAGTCTCGTAGCGTCCGGGCGATTCCGCCACGCGGTGAGACGACGCGGCGCGGGTGGCGCGCACCGTTTCCTCGACGGCCACGTTGACGGCATGGAACTGATGGTAGCCGGCGACCTTCTTGACCAGGCTGCCGCCTCCCAGATCCTCGAAGACCACGAAGTGGCGAACTAGGTCAAGGAACCGTCGCTGGTCGAAGACGCCACGAACGAGCACCTCCAACTCGGGTAGAAAGCGCGGCGCGGGACCGTCTCCGTGGATGGTCCGCCAGGGCATGAAGCGCTCGCGGCCGGCGGCAAGCGCGCCCATTCGCGCTTGGACGCCGTCCGAAATCACCAGGGCCTCGTTCCAGAAGAAGAGGCTCGGAACCTCGTTAGCGTAGGTTTGGAGTTGCTGAAAAGCGGTCGCCAGCGTGGCCCCTTGATCGGCCGCGTTCTTCAGCTCGATCACAGCCAAGGGAAGGCCGTTGACGAAGACGACTACGTCGGCCCGCCGCAGGTGCTTGCTCTCCTGGACGGTGAACTGGTTGACCACCATCCAGTCGTTGTTCTCGGGCTGCTCGAAGTCGAGTACCCGCGCCCGCGTGCCGCCCATGGACCCATCGGGGCGCCTGTAGGCCACCTCGACTCCCTCGGCCAGCATGCGGTGCGTGTCGCGGTTCACCGCCAGGAGGCTCGTGCCTTGAGGCCGGGTCAAGCGACGGAACGCATCCCGACGCGCGTCATCTGGAAGCTCGGGGTTCAGGCGGCGGAGCGCTTCCTCAAGGACCGGAGCGAACGAGGCATCGCTGTGCGCTTGGCGCAGGCCCGTGCCGCCGTCCTCGGGCAAAGTCTCCTGCCCGGTGAGCACGGCGTAGCCCAGTTCGCGGAACCAACCCAGCGCTGCGGCCTCGACGACCGATTCCGTGAAATGGGCCATGCCGTCCCTAGAGTGGTTGCAGGGCTTCCACTCGGCCCAGCCAGGCATCGAAGTGGCGACACTCGAGTCGGATGCGATCGAGGCCAATGGCGCCTGCGATAGCCGGACCGTTCAGCACCTTCTCGTATCCCGGCCGCAAGCCTTCCAAGCGCTTCGATGGATGGGTATCGGGGCCGTCGTTGATGTGCTCTGGCGTAGCGGCGGCCGTTCGCGCTTGTCGCAGTGTCCCAGCCGCCGCGCGCCATCCCGCGTTTGCCTGCACGAGCGTGTCGGTATCCGAGAACAGCAGGGCCTCGAACTCGTATGGCTGAATGTGAGCGAAGAAGCGTTCCGGTCGACAACCTGCGGCCGCCACCACCGCCGTTTCGAGCTCACGCTCCACCCGCGAAGCCCGCTCCAACGGATTCGGTATCGTGGCGGCCGCGGTCCGTCCCGGGAAGTCCCCTGGCAAGGCGTACAGGTCGAAGAACGTCGTGACGAAGGTGTCGGTCCGCTCCTTCAGCGTGCGCGAGAGGAACCGCACGACTCGATCCCGCGTTAGCGCTCCGCCGCGGCCGCGCCCTGACGTGGTGACCAGGCGTGGCGAGGCGAAGACCTTCATCACGCCGAGGTGGGGCGAGAGGATCGTGTTTACGAAGGCCTCCTCCGTTTGGCCCTCCCCCACGACCACCAGGTAGACCATCAGCGGGGTCGCCCGCCCAGGACGTTCATCTTCCACAGGTCGCCGAGCGAGTAGTCGGCGAGCCACTCCTTCAGGACGTCCGCGTCCAGGCGTCGGAAGGTCGACGCGCCGTCGTCCAAGGACACGACCACGACGTCGTCCGGCGACAGCTCGCTCACCAGCTCGGCAGACTGCGTGGACACGACGATCTGGCCCTCGGCGCTGGCCCGCCGCAGCAGGGCGCCGAGCAGTCCCAGGGCAAAGGGATGCAATCCCAACTCGGGCTCGTCGATGAGGATAGTGTGCGGCCGGAACTCCACGGGTTGCAGGAGCAGTGCTGCAAGAGCAATGAAGCGCAAGGTGCCGTCCGACAGCTGGCGGGGGCCTCGCGGGGTGTCAGGATCGCCTTCCGCGAACCACTCCAGTTCCACGCGCTCGCCGGGTTCGGGCCGGTACACGAAGTCGCGGAGGAATGGCGCGACCTGCCGCACAGTGGCGAGGATGAGCGCGTAGCTCTCCGGGTGCTGCTCCTTCAGGAAGCGAAGGAACGGGGCCAGGTTATCCGCCTGCGGCTTGAGGAACAGGTTGTCGCGCACCGCCTGGGCTTGCCGAAACCCGGCCGTGTCGCTGGTGTCATGGAAGTGGTAGACGCGCCAACTGGCGATCGCGGCGCGGACGAAGGGCGCGTAGCTATCGCCAGTGGCCTGCGGCAGGCGTGCCTCGTTGTGGCCCGCGCCCAGGGAATGGGGCCTCGCGTCGTAGTAGTCCCCCACGAACGTGGTCGTCTCGCGGGTGAAGATCAGGCGGCCGGCACCCGGTGCAAGCGTCACCTCGTAGCCGTTCTTGCCGAACCGAAACTCGGCGCACAGTTCCTTGGTGTGCTTGAGGCCACGGTGCAGGAGTGCATCCGGCCCGTCCTGACTCGAGACGAAGAACTCCAGCCTACCCGCCATCATCTCGGAGAGCATCCGGAACAGGCTGATGAAGTTGCTCTTGCCAGCCCCGTTCGCGCCGATGAGGACATTCAATCGACGCAGCTTGAAGTCATCGAGTGCTCGGATGGACTTGAAGCCACGGACGCTGAGACGGTCGAGCTGGGCCATGGACGCTAGCCTAACCTGAGCCCGGGCGGGCCGGGTCCGGCTCCCAAGACTGCCTCGACGCCCCTCAAGAGGAGATCTCCGACAAAGCGTCCCGGAGCGCTTGAAAGCTCCGCGAGCTGTTGCGCGCCGGGTCCATGAGTGGGGCAACGGTCCGGGCAGCCTCAAGTTTCCGCAGACCGCCGCGGAAGTAGCCGGCCTTCTCCAGAACTCGTTCGAACGCCTCCCAGGTTCCACCGGCTATCGCGTCGGGGTCCCGGAAGCCCGCGCGAGCCGGTATCGTCGCAGGTACCCGGGGGTAGGCCCTGCGGACGGCCTCCCAATCCCCGAAGTACCAGGCTTCGAGTTCCTCGATAGCGAGGCGGTTCACCACGGCGTACCGGCCCCCTTCGGCCCTCGTGCGCGTGACGAGGCCCGCGGCGGCAGCCATCGACTCCAGCTTCCTCTTCAGCTTGCGGCAGTCGTCGTCGTCACGATCGACAACCACAAGAACGCAGTGGTCGTCCGGGAGCCAGCCCGCGTAGCCTCGCAAACGGTCGGGGAGCCGGCCGAGCAGCTCGTTCTTGCATTGGAACGGATAGATCCGAAAGCTCGTCGCTCCGAGCAACGTGGGCAGAATGGCCTGAAGGGCCGCCTCCATGGACGGCTCTTCGACGATCACCTCGACGTGCGCCACCTTCATCGGCGGCTGAGCTTGCCGCCTGGGGCGCCAGCGTTCACCAGGGGATCGGACAGGCCGAAACGACCCTCCATCCAGAGGTGCCCCATCGACGCCCCATGCTGCAGAAAGTCGGGGATGCCTGTGATCTGCGAGGTCTGAACGGCCTGGGTGTAGCCCTGTCCATCACGGTAGAGCGCCCAGACCTCCTCCGGCCGCACGGCGTTGAGGAAGAACGGCGAATGGGTCGTGACCAAGAGCTGCGAGCGCGCCGTTGCCCCGCGGCACTCCTCGGCCAGCTCCGGCAGCAGACGCGGGTGCAAGAAGTTCTCGGGCTCCTCGACGCCGACGAACTGCGGGGGTTGCGGGTCGTGCAAGACCGTGAGGTAAGCGAGGAGTTTGAGCGTGCCATCGGAAGCGAAGCGTGACAGCACGGGCCTCTCGAAGGGCGCGTCCTTGATCTGCAGCAAGAGTCGCCCATCGGGCATCTCGTCGGCCAGGACCTTCTCGAGACGAGGGACGCGCCGCTGGAGGATCCCGAAGATCTTCTGGAGTTGCTCGGGGTGCTGCTCCTTCAGGTACTGGATCACGTTCGGGAGGTTGTCCCCCGACTTGCTCAGCCGGCTCTGCGGGCCGGCCTCGGGCTGGCTACGGGCGTCGTCGATGGAGAGGTACGAGACGTACCAGTCCGTGATGAACTCGCGCAGCGCCGCCACACGCGGGTGCTCCGCGAACTGCCCCAGCGTGTTCACCGCGATCAGGTCCGGCGAGCGAAGTGGCGTTTCGACACGGGAGTCCTGTTCGTCGGGCATTTCGCCGCTGACCGCGCCGCCTCGACCCTCACGGTAGTTGAGGAACTTGAAGGGCTTCCCGGCACTCGCCCGCCGCCACTGCAACCACTCCTCGGCCACCACCGGCCCCTTCGGACCCTCGTCGATCGCGAGGTGGTACGTGATGATCGGCTGCTGGGGTCGCTCGCGGTACTTGATCTCGATGACGACCGGGCCTTCGCAACCCCGGGTCCTCAGCTCCTTCGCCCTGCCCCGCCGGTCCCAGGCGTAAGGGAGCCCCAACCGGAAGCACTCGGAGAGGAAGTTGAAGACGTCGAAAATGGTCGACTTCCCGCTCCCGTTCGGTCCCAGGAGGACCGTGAGGGGCGTGATGTCGCGGAGCTCGACCGCGTGGAGCGCCCGGTAGTTCTCGACCCGCAGGTACTCGATGCGGGCTGGGCCTGCGGCCGGCCCGACTTCTCCGGGCTTCTTGGGGGTCATCGCTCCATCCTCTCCGGGCCAAGCCGGGCGCCCTGCTTTGCGCAGGGGCTGCCCGGAAGCCTACCGCGACCGGGGGTTGGCCGGTCGATTGGAGCCGCATTGGAGGGAATCAGGCGGGCAGCGACAACATGCTCGGCCACAAGGACTTGCCTGGTCTCGGGTGGCGAATTGGAGTGGAATTGGAGCCGAATTGGCGGGAAGCGGCGACAGGCGGTCATGCCGGCGTCTCTGCTTCTTGGAGGGCTTTCAGGGTCTTGCCGTCCTTCGTCTGCCACTCGAGCCGGCCGTTCGCACTCCGCCCCAGGATGACGCCGGCTGCGGTCGAGGGTGCGCTGAACAGGTAGTCCTGGGAGAAAACGTAGTAGTCGCCGTCCAGCTTGAGCACGCCGTTCTCGACCAGGCTGCGCCTCAGCTCGGACAGGAAGCCGTGGATCGAGGCCACTTCCTTGCCCACCGCCTGGCTGCCCTTGCGGACGAGGAAGCCCTGGGGCGTCTCGGCGCCCTTCGCCTCGACGCCCTTGGCATTGAGCGAAAGCTCCGTGCGGCCATGCTCCACGGTCGGGGCCTGGGAGAAGACGTTCAGACCCAGCAGCGGGAAGCAGAGCAGCATCTCGGCCAGGAAGCCCTCGGCGTCGGCCAGATCGACCTCCGACAGCGATGGCGGCTGCGGGACGTTGCCATTATCGAGCATGCAGCGCTTGGCCTGGCTGGCCAGCGCGATCAACCGCGCCTCCAGGTGCTGGACGTGGGCCTTGTTCAGGTTCTCGTCCTTGCTCGTGAAGCAGACGCAGGCGGTCCAGAAGTCCTTGCGGGCGGCGTGCTGGTCGAGCCGAGGCCGGATCGGGTCACCTTCGCCGACGTAGATCCGCGGCAGGCCCGAGTCCTCAGGCGGTCCCAGCAGGACGTACACGCCTGTGCGGCTCAGCTCCTTGCGCTGGCGGGCGCCGCCGAACAGCGATCGCGGAATCACAATGCCGCTGCCGGTCCAGTTGGACTTCTCGATCGTGCGCAGGCCGTCGGGATCGCCACCGGGCAGGAAGATCTTGATCGAGTATGGCCGGCCGGCGCTCATGACGCTGCCCTTTCGGCGATTTGCTCGGCGTCCTTCAGGCGCAGCTCGCCCGAGACGAGCTTGGGGAGCAGCGTGTCGCGGAGGGTGACGAGGGTTCGGGACTCCCGCTCCCTGCAATCACAGCTCTCATCCATCGGGCCGACACACCCGCCAAAGGCAGCGACAACTGCCGGCGTTGGTACCAGTTGCCGGCTCATGTACGCGATGTTGCGGTTCAGGCCAGGGACGGCCGAATCGGCACTCAGCGCGGGAAGGTCCTGGCCTTGCAGGGCATGGTAGAGGAACTGAAGCGAGAGGCTGGGTTGTTTCGGCACTACGTAGAACGTGGTGTCGATACAGAAGAAGTCTGTCGGCGCCCAGGTCACGATTCCAGGGTTGCCCTTCCGCCCAACCACGATTCCGGGCCCGCGGACCAATGCCTCGTTGTGCCATCCGATCAAGCCGTTCGATCCGAAGACCGGAACGACCCCGGACTTGCGTGTCTCCTCCTTCAAGGCTTGACCGTAGGCGAGGTCAACCAAGTCACCGAGCCTCGCGACGTTCCAGCCAGCCGGGATTCCGCCCAGTTCGGAGTCCTCGAAGGAGTTCGGGAAGAGGTCGGCCAGGGGCTTGGGCAGGCCGGGGTCGCGGCCTTCGGCCTTGGCTCGTACCGGGTCGAAGTCCACGAACCAGGACTTGAACAGCGCGCACGCCATCGCCTCCAGCGTCTCGTTCATCCGCCGGTTCAGCTCGATCTTGTCGTCCAGCGTGCCGAGGATGTGAGCAATGGCCCGCTGCTCGGGAAGGGGTGGGATGGTCAGAGGGAACGATCGGATGATGCCTTCGTTGAGATTCGGCATCGTCGCACCGATCGCATGGAACTTGAACCACTCCACCGATGCCGGGTTGGCAAGCACGTGCGAGAGGAAGTCAGCACGAACCTGAGAGTCTGCTCTAACCCGGAGCCGTATTGCTCCGGTTCCGCAGATGAACCCGTCCTCGGGTTCTCGGATGCAACCGATGTGGCCAGTCGCCTGGACGCCCCGCCGGGCAAAGAGGATGTCGCCGGGCCTGAGGCGGTGGCGCGCGAGTTCCTCAGCCTTTGTTCGCGAGATGGTTGGGAGCACAGAGTGGTCGATTTGCCGGTCGCGAATCGCCTCCGTCGGCACGACTGGAACCCCATTCTTGACATAGTCAAGCGCGTGTAGTTGCGAGCCGAACGGGCCTGTCTGCAACTCGCATGTGCTCGCATCACAGAGTTCGCCAATCGTGCAGGGGCGCCACTCAGCCGCCATACCCCAACTCCCTCAGGTTGGCGGCGATGGCGGCATCCAGGTTGGCGGCCTCAGCGTGCTGCTCACGCAACGTGGCAGCTAGGCGCTTCATCTTCTCCTCGAACGGCTCGTCGTCGTCCTCCGCAGCCTCCGCCCCGACGTAGCGCCCCGGGGTCAGCACGTGCCCGTGCTTGCGGATGTCGTCGATTGTCGCGGACTTGCAGAAGCCGCGGATGTCAGCGTACGGAGCTGTCCCCTCACCCCGGAGGGGCTCCCCGCGCCAAGCGTGATAGGTGCCGGCAATCCTGGCGAGATCGTCGTCATTCAGGTCGCGGTGGGTGCGGTCCACCATCGTTCCCAGCTTGCGAGCATCGATGAACAACGCCTGTCCGCGCCGGTCAACGACGCCGGCCCCAGCCGAGGGCAGCCGCCGCTTGTCGCGCCGCAGGAACCATAGGCACACCGGAATCTGCGTTGAGTAGAACAACTGCCCGGGCAGAGCAACCATGCAGTCCACCAGGTCGGCCTCGACGATGGCCTTGCGGATCTCGCCCTCGCCCGACTGGTTGGACGACATCGAGCCGTTGGCCAGCACGAAGCCGGCGATGCCCGCGGGCGCCAGGTGGTGGATGAAGTGCTGCACCCACGCGAAGTTCGCGTTGCTGGCCGGGGGCACGCCGTAGGCCCAGCGCTGGTCCTCGCGGAGTTGCTCGCCGCGCCAGTCGCTGTCGTTGAAGGGCGGGTTGGCCAGCACGTAGTCGGCCTTGAGGTCGGGGTGCTTGTCGGCGTGGAAGGTGTCGCCGTGGGCGATCTGGGCGTCGATGCCGCGGATGGCCAGGTTCATTTTGGCGAGGCGCCAGGTGGTGTAGTTGCTCTCCTGGCCGTAGATCGAGATGTCGCCCAGTCGGCCGGAGTGGGCCTCGATGAACTTCTCGCTCGAGACGAACATGCCGCCCGAGCCGCAGCAGGGGTCGTAGACGCGGCCCTTGTAGGGCGCCAGCATCTCGACCAGCACGCGGACGACGCGCGAGGGCGTGTAGAACTGGCCGCCCTTCTTGCCCTCGGCGCTGGCGAACTGGGCCAGGAAGTACTCGTAGACACGGCCGAGGGTGTCCTGGGCGCGGTCCGAGGGGCTGCCGAGGGCGATGTCGCTGACGAGGTTGACGAGCTGGCCCAGGCGCTGCTTGTCGAGGCCGGGCCGGCCGTAGTCCTTGGGCAGCACGCCCTTGAGCGTGGGATTGTCTCGCTCGATGGCGGCCATGGCATCGTCGACGAGGGTGCCGATGGTGGGCTGGGGCGCGCTGGCCTTCAGGTGCTGCCAGCGGGCTTCCTTGGGCACCCAGAAGATGCTGGCGGCGCGGTACTCGTCGGGATCTTCGGGGTCGGCGCCATAGGCCTTCTGGGCCAGCAGCTCGGTGTGCTTGGCCTCGAAGGCATCCGAGATGTACTTGAGGAAGATCAGACCAAGCACGACGTGCTTGTACTCGGCCGCGTCCATGTTGTTGCGCAGCGCGTCGGCGGCGGCCCATAGCTTGGCCTCGAAGCCGAGCGGTGCGGTGGTCTTGTTGGCAGCTTTCCTGGCCATCCCGCTCCCTGACAGAAGTTGGCGGGAATGTTAGCAGCAGGACCGCCTGCTAGGGTCCCTCCGGGAAGCGGTAGATCAGCAGCGCCCCGGCGCGGTCGTCGGGCTCGCGCCGGCGCAGGACCGCGTGGAAGGCGCGCTCGGCGGGGGACTGGAACAGGCCGACCAGACGCGTGGGGCCCACCGCCACCACGCCGCGCAGGTCCTCCACGCGCGCGGGCGGCTGGCCGGGCAGGAGCTCGCAGTCGATGCCGTAGCGGGCCGGCAGGTCGGCGCCGAAGTAGCTCAGCCCCACCCGCGCGACGCCGTGGCGCCGCATCCAGGCGGCCAGGCGCGGCAGGTCCTGGCCCCAGTCGAGATTGGAGTCGGCCAGCACCAGGTGGGCGCTGTCGAGGCCGCCGGCCAGCGGGCTGAAGTAGGCCAGGTAGCCGTGGCGGGCGGCCAGCAGGCTCGAGCCCGCGTGCAGCCCCAGCGCGACCGCCAGCACGGCCGGCCCGCCGGCGCGCTCGAGCAGGAAGCGCAGCGCGGCAGCCGCCAGCAGGATCAGGTAAACGTGCACCGGCAGCACGTAGCGCTCCCCGACCTGCACCTTGGACAAGGACGCGCTCACGAAGAAGGCCGCCGCCGGCAGCCAGAAGTGGGCCAGCAGCCGCGCCGTGGCGCCGCGCGCCTGGAGCGCCCGGGCCAGCGCGAGAGCCGCCACGAGCAGGAAGCCCGGGGTGCTCTTGGCCAGCAGGGCCACCACGTAGTAGGACCACCAGCCGGAGGTGCCGATCCGGCCCAGCAGGTAGCCCTCGTTGCCCACCGACACCTTGATGACGTGCACCTCGAAGGCGGTCACGTAGCCGGCGGGCAACAGTCGCCAGGAGCGCAGCGCGGCCAGCAGCCGGCCCGGCAGGCCGTCGAGAGCCGTCAGCCACTGGGCCGGCACCACGGGACCGGGCGACTCGCCGGGCCAGGGCCGGAAGTGGAAGCCGTAGGCCGCCCACACCACCAGCCACGCCAGCCCGACGCTCCAGGCCGCGAGAGTCGCCAGCTGGCGCGGCCGGCGCGGCCCGCTGCCGGGCTCGAGCGGCAGCAGCGCCAGGGCCAGGAACACGGGCACGAGCAGGAAGATGGTCAGTCGCGTGGCCGCGGCCAGCCCGAAGGCCAGCCCGAAGAGGGCCGCCCGGGACCAGGCCGGCCGCCGCGACCAGCGCCACAGGGCCCACGAGGCCAGGACGGTGGTCGCCGTCCCCGGCAGGTCGGTCGTGGCCAGGTGGCCGTGGGCCAGCAGCGACGGGTGGAAGGTCCACAGGGCCAGCGCGAAGGCGGCGGCCCAGGGGCCGAAGAGCGCCCGGCTCCAGGCCCACACCAGCAGCGCCAGGGCCAGGCTCAGGGCGATGACCGTGGCCCGGGCCCAGGCGACCAGCGGCAGCCCGGCGTTGTCGACGAAGAGGAAATCGCGGCTCCAGTCCCACCAGTGCACGAGCTCGTCGGGGCGCAGCGGGCGGGCCTGCACCGGCAGGGCCAGCATCGGCGCGGCCGCGAGGACGTTGGCCAGCGGCGGGTGCTCGGCGCCCAGGCGCTGGTCGCCCAGCACGAGGTGTCGGTAGCCCCGCGACAGGTACTCGCGCTCGTCGAAGGTGACGCCGTCGCTCCAGGCGCCCCAGGCCAGCTGGCCCAGCAGCAGCCCGAGCAGCACGGCCACCAGCGCGGCCTCCGCGGCCGGCCGGGGGCGGGCCGGCTCGCGGGACCGTAAGGGCGGCGCGCTCACGGCCGCAGGCCCCGCTCCAGCTCCGCCACGATGGCCTCGGCGGCGTGGCCGTCGCCGAAGGGCCGCTCC
>JBDIBD010000024.1:0-23382 GCA_039812725.1 Vicinamibacteria bacterium
TGACCGTGCAGTGGCGCGGCGAGCCCGTGGAGCTGCGCCCGTCCGCCACGGGGCCGGTCGCCCGCAGCCTGCTGTGCACCCACTGGGGCTGCCCGCTGCAGTGGGAGGCGGCCCGCCGGCGCTACCTCTGCCCCTGTCACGGCGGGGAGTTCGACGACGCGGGCCGGCCCGTGGCGGGCCCGCCCAACCGTCCGCTCGCCAGCGTGCCCGTCGAGGTGGCCGGGGGCGAGGCGGTGCTGGGGCTGCGGTGAGCCTGCCCGCCATCGTCGTCACCGGCTCCTCGGGCTTCGTCGGCCGGCACCTGCTCGAGGCCTGGAAAGAGCGCTACCGCGTCTTCGGCCTGGCGCGCCGCTCGCAGGTGCGCTCCGGCGCGCCGACCCACCCCAACATCACCTGGTTCGAGACCGACATCGGCGACCGGCGCGCCGTCGAGCAGGCCTTCGCCCGCATCCGCGAGCAGGGCGGGGCCGAGCTGGTGGTGCACCTGGCCGCCCACTACGACTTCACCGGCGAGGAGCACCCCCAGTACTGGCGCACCAACGTGGAGGGCCTGCGGCACGTGCTGGACTCCTGCCGCCAGCTGCGCCCGCGCCACTTCGTCTTCTCCAGCTCGGTGGCGGCCTGCCGGCTGCCGCCCCCCGGCGGCGTGCTCGACGAGCGCAGCCCAGCCGACGGCGAGCACGTCTACGCCCGCACCAAGCGCCAGGGCGAGCAGATGGTGCGCGAGTACCAGCAGCACTTCCCGGCCACCATCGTGCGTTTCGCGGCGCTCTTCTCCGACTGGTGCGAGTACCCGCCGCTCTTCAAGTTCCTCGAGACCTGGCTGTCCTCGGCCTGGAACGCGCGCCTGCTGGGCGGGCGCGGCGAGTCGGCCATCCCGTACATGCACGTCAAGGACCTGGTGCTCTTCTTCGAGCACCTGCTGCCGCGCCTGCCCGAGCTGTCGCCGGGCGAGGTCCTGATCGCCAGCCCCGACGGCTGCGTCTCGCACAACGAGCTCTACGAGGAGGCCACGCGGCTCTGGTTCGGGCGGCGCCGCCCGCCCTGGCGCCTGCCGCGGCCGCTGTGCGGCCCGGGCATGTGGGCCCGCGACCTGGCCGGCCGCCTGCTGGGCGAGCGCCCCTTCGAGCGCCCCTGGATGGCCGAGTACATCGACACGCGCATGACCATCGACGCGCGGCGCACACGCGAGCGGCTGGGCTGGGAGCCGCGCCAGCGCCTGGCGGTGCTGCGCCGCCTGCCCTTCCTGCTGGAGCACCTCAAGGCCGACCCGCTGGAGTGGCACGCCCGCAACCGCGCCGCCCTGAAGGAGGCGCGCGTGCTCAACAACCTGCTCGTCCACCGCCTGCTGGAGCTGCACGAGGAGGCCATCACCGAGGAGTTCACCGCGGTGCTGCTGGGTCCCGACGGGCCGCGGCGCTTCCCCAGCTACCAGGCCCTGACCCCCGACGAGCACGCCTGGAACCACCGCGTGATCCTGCGTCACCTGACCAACGCCGTGCGCACGCGCGACAAGGGCGTCTTCCTGGGCTACGTGCGCGACCTGGCCGAGCGGCGCTTCGAGCAGGGCTACCGGGCGCACGAGCTGTGCGACGCGCTGCGCGAGCTCAACCGCATCTGCTTCAAGATCCTGCGCCGCGACCGCAGCTCCGACGGGCTGCAGGCCGACCTGCGCGAGGACGTCACCATGACCCTGCAGTTCGCCTGCGACCTGGCCCAGGACGTCTTCGAGACCCTCGAGGCCCAGGCGGGCCCACCGTCCTCGTCCTGAGCCCTGACCCGCAACGCTGCGGTCGGCCAGGCCAGGACACGCTGTCGTCATCCTGAGGCGCCGCCGTCCCGTCCGGCGACGAAGGATCTCTCGGGCGGCACGACCCGCGAGATCCTTCGCTCCCGAGGCACGCCGGTGTCGCTCAGGATGACGGAGGGCGGGCCGGGCGGTGTCGCTCAGGACGGAGGGCGGCCGGAAGGCGTGGCCCGGGGCGGCTGTGCCGCCCGCGGCGCTACTCCAGGCCCGTGACCACGTACAGGTCCGAGAGCACGCGCCGGTAGCCGTAGACGTAGCCGCGGCCGTCGGCCGTGAGCTGCACCGGCGTGATGGCCGGCACGCCGGCCCGGTCGGCCGGGTGGATCTCGAGCCAGGGCTCGCGGCGGCCCGTGGCCAGCTCGACCCGCTCGACGCGGGCCGGCACCTGGCCCGGGCGGTACAGGTAGACGGAGCCGCCGTCGGCGCTGAAGCGCAGCGCCTCGTCGTCGCGCTCGACGCCCGGGAGCGGCTCGGCCGCGCCGCCGCCCTCGAGGGGGAACAGGCGCAGCACGCCGTCGCCGTCGCGCGCGAAGGCCCGCCGGCCGTCGGGCGAGACCGGGTGGGTGGAGAGCGGGAAGCGCGTCCCCTCGGGCGCCACCGGGCGCGGAAGTCCGCCCGCCAGGTCCTGCACGTAGAGACGCGTGGGCTGGCCTGGCGCCGCGGCGGTCAGCAGCACGCGCTGGCCGTCGGGGAAGAACGAGGCCGCCTGGGTGTTGACGCCCCCGCGCGGCAGCTCGCGCGGCTGGCCGGTGCCGGTCGGCACGAGCAGCAGCTGCGGCGTGTCGCTGGTGTAGCGCAGGTTGGCCAGGGCGTAGCGCCCGTCGGGCGCCAGGGCCATCGCGGCGCCCTCGCTCAGGCGCACCGCCGGAGAGAGGTCGGTGCGCCGCAGCCAGACCGAGTAGCCGGCTCCGCCACCCTCGCCGTTCTCCGCGAAGACCACGACCGAGCCGTCGTCGAGCAGGTCGGAGGGGAAGCAGTAGTCGAGCCACGAGAGGTCGCGTTCCTCCGGCCAGCCCGGCAGCCGCACGGCCATCTCGCGCCGCACCTGGTTGTGCCCGAGCAGCACGCGGCCGTCGGCGCGCAGGTCGTGCACGGTCAGGGAGCCGGCCATGCGCAGCACGTGGCGCTCCCGCCCGCCCAGGTCGACGGCCCGCAGCGCGCGCGAGGCCCCCTCGCGCGTGGCCGTGAACCAGACCTCGCGCCCCGACGGGTGCCAGGCCAGGCCTTGCACGCTGCTCCAGCCGCGCGACAACCGTCGGGCCTCGCCCGACAGGAGGTCGAGCACCGCCACGTGGCCGCCGTCGTCGCCCCAGACCGGGTGCTCGGCGAAGGCCAGTCGCCGGCCGTCGGGGGAGAAGCGCGGGTGGCTGACGTAGCCGGCCGTCTCGAAACGCACCCTGCCCGGCGGGTACTCCAGGCGGTTGCGCCCCTGCTGGCTGCGCACCACGGCCAGCTCGCGCCCCTCGGGGTCCCAGTCGGCCGCCTGCACGTCCTCCAGCACCTCGCGCGGCGCCCCACCGGCCAGGGCCACGCGCGAGAGCGTGCCCGTGGCCACGAACGTCCCCACCCGGCGCCGGCCCAGCGAGAGGGCCAGCTCGCCGCCGCGCGACATCGCGAGCAGGTCGGAGCCGGGCAGGCCCAGGGGCCGCGACTCGGGGCCGTCCAGGCGCGCCAGGAAGACCTCCACCGGCGCGCCGCTCCAGGCCGCCCCCAGCACCACGGTCTGGCCGTCGGGGGAGAAGCGCGCCTCCTCGACCGTGCCGCGCCGGAAGGTCACGCGCTGCAACGAGAGCTCGCGCGCGGGGCGGTAGCGGCGCGCCACGGAGAAGGCCAGGCCCGTGGCCGTGGCGCCGGCCGCGGCCCAGCCCAGGCCGATCAGGAACAGCCGCCGGCGCGCGTGGGGATCGAGCGCGGCCCCGTGGCCGCCGGAGAGCGGGGCCAGGCTCATGGTCGAGAGCGTGTCGAGCGCGAAGGCCAGGTCGCGGGCCGACTGGAAGCGCTGCTCGGGGGCCTTCTCGAGGCAGCGCCGCAGGATGCGCTCCAGCGCCGGCGGCAGGGCCTCGGCCGGCTCGAAGGCCGGCGGCTCGCCGCGCAGGATGGCGTGCAGGGTCTCGACCGCGCTCGCCCCCTTGAAGGCCCGCCGGCCCGAGAGCATCTCGTAGAGCAGCACGCCGAACGAGAAGATGTCGGAGCGCGCGTCGGCGTTCCCGCCCGAGACCTGCTCGGGGGACATGTAGCCCACGGTGCCCAGCACGCGTCCCTGCGTGACGTCGCCGTCGTCGCCCAGGCCGTGCTGCCCGTCCTCCAGCTGGGCCAGGCCGAAGTCGAGCAGCTTGGCGCGGCCGTCGCGGGTCAGGAACACGTTGCCGGGCTTGAGGTCGCGGTGCACGATGCCGCGCTCGTGGGCGGCGGCCAGCCCCTCGGCCACCTGGCGGGCCAGGTCGAGGGCCTTGCGGGCCGGCAGCGCCCCGGCCTCGAGCCGCTCGGCCAGGGTCTGGCCCTCCAGCAGCTCGAAGACCACGTAGGGCGCCCCCTCGTGCTGCCCCACGTCGAAGAGCGTCAGGATGTTGGGGTGGCTGAGCGCGCTGGTGGCGCGGGCCTCGGCCTCGAAGCGCGCCAGGCGCTCGGCGTCCCGGCGGGCCGCCGCCGGCAGGACCTTGAGCGCCACGTCGCGCCCCAGGCGCGTGTCGAGGGCGCGGTAGACCTCGCCCATGCCCCCCGCGCCGAGGGGCGCGAGGATCTCGTACGGCCCGAGGCGGGCGCCAGCGGACAGGCTCATGGGTGCGCGGAGATTCTACGCCCGGCGTGCCCCGGGGTCCGCTCAGGCCAGCAGCAGCACCAGTAGCTGCGCGCAGACCACGCGCAGGATCATGGTCAGGGGATAGACCGTCACGTAGCCCAGCGAGGGGGCGTCGGAGCCGGCCACCGAGGTGGCGAAGGCCAGCGCGGGCGGGTCGGTCATGCTCCCGGCCAGCACGCCGGAGAGGGTCAGGAAGTTGACCTTGAAGAGCGCCCGCGCCGCGGCCCCCACGGCCAGGATGGGCAGCACCGTGATGGCCGCGCCCCAGGCCATCCAGGTCAGGCCGGGGCCGACCACCAGCGTCTCCACGAAGTGACCGCCGGCCTTCAGGCCCACGGCCGAGAGGAACAGGGAGATGCCCACCTCGCGCAGCACGAAGTTGGCCGAGAGCGGCAGGTACCAGACCAGCGGCCCCAGCTTGCCCAGGCGCGCCGCGAGCAGCGCCACCAGCAGCGGTCCGCCGGCCAGCCCGAGCTTGAGCGGGGCCGGGATCCCGGGCAGCACGAAGGGCCAGCTGCCCAGCGCCACGCCGGCCACGATGCCCACGAACATCGGCACCAGGTGCGGGTAGTTGAGGTCGCGCGGCGAGTCGCCCAGCTCGGCCGCCAGCTGGCGGATGCCCTCGGGCTCGCCCACGGCCAGCACCACGTCGCCGTACTGCAGCTCGAAGTCGGGGTGCACGCCCATCTCGACCTCGGCCCGCGCCACGCGCGTGATCTGAACGCCGTAGCGGTGCACGAAGTCGTGCTCGGCCAGGCTGCGCCCCGAGGCCTGGCGGCGGGTCACGATGATGCGCTTGGTGGTCAGCGGGCCGGGCAGCGCGGTCAGGTCGATCGGGCTGTCGCGCCCCACCACCACCCGCAGGCCCTCCAGCTCCTGGGCCGGGCCCACCGCCAGCAGCAGGTCGCCGCGCCTCAGCTCGGTCTCGGGCTGCGGCACCAGCAGCTCGCCGTCGCGCATCAGGCGCGAGACCACGATGCCGGCCGAGCCCACCAGCGGCACGCGTCCCAGCGGCAGGCCCTCGAGGTTGGGGTTGGTGACCTCGAGCGTCACCCGCGCCGGGACCGGCGAGTCGGACTTGAGGGCCCGCTCGAGCAGCCGGCCCTCGTGCGGCAGCTCGACCCGGAAGGCCGTCTTCAGGATCACCAGCCCGAGGATGATGCCCAGCACGCCGAAGGGGTAGGCCACGGCGTAGCCCAGGCCCGGCAGGTTGGCCGCGGCCGCGCTGCCGGCCTCGCCGCCCACCTCGCGCAGGGCCTGCTGGGCCGCCGCCAGGCTGGGGGTGTTGGTGGTGGCCCCGGCCAGCAGGCCCGCGGCGGCGGGCACGGGCACCCCGCCGGCGTAGTGCGCCACCAGCGTCACGACCACGCCCAGCAGCACCACGGCCACGGCCAGCAGGTTGAGCCGCAGCCCCTGGCGCCGGAGGGAGGCAAAGAAGCCCGGGCCGACCTGCATGCCGATCGAGAAGACGAACAGGATCAGGCCGAATTCGCGCACGAACTCCAACACGCGCTCGTCGAGGTGCGCGCCCACGTGGCCGAAGAAGAGCGCCACGAACAGCACGCCGGCGGTGGAGAGGCCGACTCCGCGCAGCTTCAGGGCGCCCAGGGCCAGGCCCAGGGCCGAGACGGACAGCAGGAGGACGAGGGCGCCAACGACGGTCGAGCCGTCCAGCAAGGTGGTCACGGGAGTGGTTCCGTCGGCATGCGGCTGCCTATTATCTCCGGAACCGGCCGGCGCGGGCACGCGGCTGACTTTCCGTCATCCTGAGCGACACCGTCTGGCTGGGAGCGAAGGATCTGCCGGGCCGTACAGCCCGGGAGATCCTTCGTCGCAAGCTTGGACGGCGGTTCCTCAGGATGACGACGACGTTTCTTGGCCTCGCCGACCGCCCCCTGCGGTCCCAACTCAGGACGACGGGCGGCGCTTGCCGCCCGGCGTCTCCGTCGGCGGCCCCTCGGCCTTGGCTTCGGGGTGCCGGCGCTCGCCCCGGCCCAGCAGGCTGGCGCGCACCAGCGCGCCCGGGCCGAAGCGCTCCGCCACGGCGTCGCGCAGGCGGTCGGCGGGGGAAGGCTCGGGGGCGAACAGGGCCAGCTGCGGCCGTTCGTCGAAGTGCGAGGTGTAGACCCCCACCAGGCGCACGGCCTGGCCCGCGCGGTGCTGGCGCTGGAACAGGCGCCAGATCGCCTCGAAGACGACCTCGCCGGCGTCGGTGGGGTCTGCCAGCGTCACGGCCCGCGTGGCGGTCTGGAAGTCGGCGTCGCGGTACTTCAGCGTGACGGTGCGGGCGCGCAGCCCGTGCCGGCGCAGGCGGCGCGCCACGCCGTCGCACAGCTCGAGCAGCGTGCGGCGCAGGCGCGCCAGGTCGGAGGTGTCGGCGCCGTAGGTGTGCTCCTGGCCCAGGCTCTTGGCCCCGCCGGCGTCGGCCTGCACGGGCCGGTCGTCCTGGCCCCGGGCCAGGCGCTGCAGGTCGAGGCCGTGGCTGCCCACGCGGCGCTCGAGGCGCGCGTCGTCGAGCGCCGCCAGGTCGCCGATGGTGCGCACGCCCAGCTTGAAGAGCAGCTCCTCCGTCTTGGGCCCCACGCCCCACAGCCTCCGCACCGGCAGCGGGGCCAGGAAAGAGGCCTCGGTCCCCGGCGGCACCACCACCAGCCCGTCGGGCTTGCGCAGGTCGGAGGCGATCTTGGCCACCAGCTTGCAGCTCGCCACGCCCACCGAGGCGGTCAGCCGCGTGCGCTCCTGGATGCGCTGCTTGACCAGGCGGGCCACCTGCTCCCCGTCCCCCAGCAGGCGCCGCGAGCCGGTCACGTCGAGGAAGGCCTCGTCGATCGAGAGCGGCTCGACCAGGTCGGTCACGCCGCGCAGCTCCTCCATGACCTGGCGCGAGACGCCCGCGTAGCGCTCCATGTCGACCGGCAGGAAGATCCCCTGCGGGCACAGCCTGTAGGCCTGCGAGATGGGCAGGGCGCTGTGCACGCCGAAGCGGCGCGCCTCGTAGGAGGCGGTCGAGACCACCCCGCGCCCCTTCCCGCCGTGCGGGTCGGCGCCCACGATCACCGGCTGGCCGCGCAGCTCCGGGCGGTCGCGCTGCTCCACCGCGGCGTAGAAGGCGTCCATGTCGACGTGCAGGATCGTGCGCTCGGGCATCGTGGCGGTCCGCGCGGATTCTCGCTCCGGGCCGGGCCGCCCGCGGTCCGGTTGGCGCGGCCGGCCCGACGGGCGTAGCCTACTCCCCATGGGACCCGACGAACGCGACCTGCTCCGCACCCTGCTGCAACGCGAGCGCGTGGTGACGCTGGCCCTCGTGGACGAGGACGGCCCGCTGGCGGGGGTCATGCCCTTCCTGCGGGCCCCGGACCACGCGGCCCTCTACGTGCACACCTCGAGGATGGCCCGTCACGGGCGGGCGCTGCGCCCCGGAGCCGCCTTCGCAGCGGCCATCCACGTCCCGGACGGTCCCGGCCAGGACCCGCTGGCCCTGCCGCGCGTGACCCTGCAGGGGCACGTCGAGGAGGTCGGCGAGGACGAGGAGGCGGCCCTGGCCGAGGCCTGGCGCGAGACCTTCCCGGGCGCGGAGATGACGCTGGGGCTGGGCGACTTCAGCTTCCACCGGCTGGCGCTCGAGGGTGGCCGGCTGGTGGCGGGCTTCGCCCGCGCCCTCAACCTGGGCAAGTCGTCGTTCGCCGAGCTGAACGAGTAGCCGGCGCTACTTCGGGCTGGGCGTCGCGCTCGGCGCGGGCGCCGGCGCGGCCGGGGCGCAGTCGCAGGCCGGGCAGCCGCTGTCGAAGACGATCTTCCAACGGCCGTCCTTCTCGCGCCGCCAGGTCGAGTTGAAGGTCCCGCTGCGCTTGCCGTCGGGGTCGAACACGGGGCCCGTGCTGTAGGCCAGGGTCCCGGAGTCGAGCACCGCCACGCGCTCCGGGGCCCACGAGAAGGGCGCCTCCTTGCCGTCGTAGAAGCGCTTCCAGGCCGCGGCCACGGCCTCCTTGCCGCGCAGCACGCTGCGGCCCAGGAAGACCGTCTCGTCGGCCAGGAACGAGGCGAAGGCCGCGTGGTCGCGGTCGGCCATGGTCCTGGCGAAGGCCGCCTCCGTCTGCCGCACCTGCTCCTGCAGCTCGGCGTTGGTCTCGGCGGAGAGGGGCACGGCCAGGAGAGCGAGCGTGGCGACGAGGAGCGCCTGGCGCATCGGTGGACCTCCAGCGGACTGGACGGCGGTTGCCCCGCGCCATCTTAGCCCGGCGCGGGCGTCAGAAGCCGAGGGTCTTGCAGCGCCCCGACTTGTCGCACACGTGCTCGGGCTCGAGCACGCAGCGCCCGTCGTCCTCGCAGCCGCGCACGTCGAGCACCCGCAGGGAGGGGTGCGTGGCGGGGCCCGCGCGGACCACGGTGGCCGTGGCCACGGTCACGGCCGGCGCTGCGGCGGGGGCCGTGGCGCCCAGGGCCGCCCGCAGCGAGCGCACCTCGGCCTCCAGGCGGGCCACGCGCGACTCGAGGTCGTGCACCTCCTCCGCCCGCGGCTGCGAGATCTGCCCCAGCACTTCCTCGGTCAGCTGGCGGATGCGCGCGTCGTCCATCTCACGACTCCTGCAGGTCGACCTGGTCGATCACGCCGACCACGGCCGCGTCCACGGCCGCCAGGCCCTTGTCGAGCACGGCCATGGCGGCCTTGCCGTCCTGCACCAGCAGCACCCGGTCGCCCACCCCGGCCTGCACACCGTCGATGGCCAGCACGGGCCCTCCGCGCGGCCGGTCGTCGAGGCCCAGCGGCTGCACGAGCAGCAGCTTCTCGCCCTGGAGCTTGTCGTACTTCTGGGAGGCCACCAGCTGGCCGACCACGCGGGCGATGAGCATGGCCTAGCCCTCGACCTGCCAGTGGTCGACGATGCCGGTGATGGTGGCGTCGCTCGGCACCTGGTCGGGCTCGAAGGGCAGGGCCGCCTCGCGGGCCCGCACGTAGAAGACGTCCTCGCCCGCGCCGGCGCCGACGTGGTCGAGGGCCACCAGCGGCTTCCCGCTGGGGCGCCGGTCGGGCAGCATGGGCTGGATCACCAGCAGGCGCTGGCCGTGCAGGCCGGGGTCCTTGCGGGTGGCCACCACCGTGCCGACCACGCGGGCGAGCAGCACGGGGCTACTCCTTCACCTCGACGTGGTCGACCACGCCCACGATGGCCGAGTCGACCGGCGTGTCCTTGAGGCCCGAGGCCATGCGGGCCGAGGAGCCGGCCACGAGCAGCACCCGGTCGTTCGGGCCGGCGTCGACCGTGTCGACCGAGACGGTGTAGCCGGCCTCGTCCTTGCCGGAGGGGTCGACGGCCCGCACGACGAGCAGCTTCATGCCCTGCAGCCGCTCGTCCTTGCGCGTGCAGACCACCGTCCCGACCACGCGCCCCAGGATCATGGCGCCGTCTTACTTGCCGGCCTTGCCGATCGGCAGCAGGTCCTCGAGGCTCTGGTGCGGCCTCGGGATGACGTGCACGGCCACCAGCTCGCCCACGCGGCGGGCGGCGGCGGCGCCGGCGTCGGTGGCGGCCTTGACCGCCGCCACGTCGCCGCGCACCAGCGCGGTCACGTAGCCCGAGCCGATCTTCTCGTACGCCACCAGCGTCACCTTCGCGGCCTTGACCATGGCGTCGGACGCCTCGATCAGGGCCACCAGGCCGCGCGTCTCGATCATTCCCAGCGCTTCGCCCATGCTGCCTCCAGCGGTCGGATTTCCGCGGGGCATCTTACTCCAGAAGCCCCGGCCGGGAGCCCGACGGGCCGGCCTGGTCCCGGCAGGCGGCCGAGCAGAAGAACACCTCCCGGCCCTCCCGCCGGCCCTTCAGGGCCCCGTCGCGGGGGACGAAGGCGCCGCAGACCGGGTCGCGCACCAGGTCGATCGCGCCCCCGGGCCGGGGGCGGGGGCGGCCGGGCGCGGGCTCGCCCCGGAGGCCCCGCACCACACCGGCCACGAACTGCAGGAACAGGCGCACCACCATCAGCACGAGGCAGATGCGCACCAGCCAGGACAGCAGGCGGAGGGCTCCCACGCCCGGATTCTAGTCCCTGGCGGCCGGGTCGCGGGGCTACAATCGGACAGAACCCCTTCCCCGGAGGCGCGGCATGATCCCCATCAAGAAGATCCTGGTTCCGACCGACTTCTCCGACAGCGCCCACCACGCCCTGCGCTACGCCCTCACGCTCTCGTCCGAGCTGAAGGCCGAGCTGGTGCTGCTGCACGTGGTCGAGACGCTGGCGGTGGGCTACGCCAGCGACCTCTTCCCGGTGCCCATGGCCGAGGTCTTCCAGGAGATGACGGGCTACGCCCGCACGGAGCTGGAGAAGCTGGCCGAGGAGGCCCGCGCCAAGGGGGTCGTCGCGCGCCAGGTCGTGGTGCAGGGCAAGCCCTCGGCCGAGATCGTGCGCTTCTCCGAGGAGGAGAAGGTCGACCTGATCGTGCTGGGCACGCACGGCAAGGGCATGCTCGACCACGCCCTGTTCGGGTCGACCACCGAGCGCGTCATCCGGCGGGCGCCGTGCCCGGTGCTGAGCTGCCGCCTGGCCGCGACGCCGCAGGAGTAGGGCCGGCCGTCAGGGCTTCAGCCGATAGTCCTCGCCCAGCGGGCCGGCGCCGGCCAGGTACTTGCGCGCCCTCACCAGCTCCGCGACCTGGCGGACGTGGCCCAGGTCGTGCAGCGCCCACTCGTGCAGCATCTGCGACAGGGTGATCTCGCCCGCCGAGCGGTGCAGCGCCTTCCGGTCGCCCGCCTGGACGGGAAGCCCCCGCAGCAGTTCGACATTGGCCTCGCGCTGGTCCTCGAAGTGCGCGAAGTCCTCCTCCGGGTCGGCGTTGCGGTAGACGTCGAGGTGCATCTGCGCCTCGTCCGGCTCGAGCTCCGGGCGCTCCTCTGCCAGAAACCGGTCGAGCCGCGCCCGGTAGCAGTGCCACTCGGAGTGCGACAGGTGCGAGAGCACCTCGGCGATCGAGAAGCGGTCGTCGGCCGGCTTCCAGCGCGCGTCCTCCTCGCTGACCTCCGCCATCAAGCCGCGCAGGACCGCCGGCGTGGCCTCGAGCAGGTCGAGGCAGGGCAGCTGGTCGCTCATGGCCACCTCCTGTCGCCGGGCCCGGCCTAGGGCTGGCTCACGACGTCGACGGAGATCTCCACCGCCGGCGTCGTGCCCCTGTTCTCGAGCCAGTGCGTGGTGTGCCTGTCCTCGGGCCAGCCCAGGCCCGGCCCGTAGTCCGTGGTCGTTCCGTCCCGATGGTCGGTGATCGTGCCTTGCAGCACGTAGACCAGGCCCGGCCTGCCCTTGTGGTCGTGAAGCGGGCCGAAGACCCCCCGGGCTCGATCGTCACCAGGCGCATTCGCAGCTGACGCCCTGCCAGGCCCTCGATCTCCGGGCCCAGGTCGATGGCCGCCAGGAGCTTCACCGAAACGCCCTTCGACTCGGGCGCCGCCTGCTCGCTCTTCATCGTGGCCTGCCTTCTGACGCCAGGCTCGCCCGGCGTCTACTTCGCCGGCGCGAGGCCCCCGCACATCCCGCGGCAGCCTCTCACGCCCCTCGCACGAGACTGTACATGACGGCGTCGACAGGCCGGCCATGTAGATGGAGGCGGTGCCTCAGGACTCCTTCCCGAACGGCGCCCGCGCGTTCGGCAACCCGTTGACTTGCTTCGTTCGCCACGGCACACACGATCTCCAGCCGAACCAACTCGGTCTTCCGAAACGCGAACGCCGCAAGCTGGCGTACGGCCTCGGTGGCCACGCCACACCGGGTCGCGGAAGTGCGGACCCAGTAGCCCATGTTCCCAAACCTGTGGCTGCCGTTGATCTGGTTGATATGGGATTCTCCGAGGAACCGCCCGTCGCCTCCTACGATCGCGAACGTGTACTCGAGCCCCTTGGCCGCAAGGGGAGCGCGCGTGCGGATCCACTCGGCAGCATCCGCCAGCGAGTACTGCGCATGGCACCAAGGCGACCAGGGGAAGACCTCGCCGACAGACTCCCGAGCGGCCTCCCAGAGGGCCTGAGCGTCATCTGGCTGGTAGGCTCGGATGCTACAGACTGCCACGCTCACCCCACGGTCTGCCGAACTTGGCCTCGGCTGCGAAGCGCGACTCCAACAGTCGCCCGCGCAGCGGGCCCGCGTTCGCGCTTCGACAGTTGCTCCCGGTCGTCGTGCGGCCTCTCGATCATACGACCCGCCTCGGCAGGGCGTGCTTCAGGCGCCGCATCCCGAGCCGATCACTCTACCGCCGTGGAGCGAAGACTGGCGATGCGACGGCGGCAGAGGGCGACTGCGGCGGCAACGACCCCGAGCGCCAGCAGGCACTGCAGCCAGAACCCTTCCCAGAAGCGACCCATTGCGTTCCAGCCACTGCTCGGGACGCTATCAGGACCCATCCCGTCGCGGAACAGCCACGCCAGGCCCGCCGCGGGAACGAGCGACAGCGCGGCAAGACCCGCGCAGATGACGCACGTGGCCAACGCCCCGGCGCGGTCTCTCTCGAACACGAGCAGTCCAAGGGGAATCAGGGAGAGCGCCAGGATCATGGGCGCCCACGCGAGCGGATTCAGGATCGTCACGCCCAACCCCCGCGGCCCGCAGAACACTGGGCTTCTGCTCCGAGGCGCGCGACCTTCACGAGCGGTCTGACGCCGAAGCCGCCTTGCCGGGCCAACAGCCGACAAGGGAGCATGCACTAGCGCCCCTTGCCAGCGACAACCGACTGTCGGACGGCGCTGCGCTAGTCCGAGTACTGGATGGGAACGATGGCCCGCGAAGCGGGCCGCCTTCGCCCTCCGTCGGCTGCAACCGGTCGTTCTGCGGCTCGATGGTCACTAGAGATCGGCCGGTGTCAGGCCCGTGTGCCGGGCGATCCGTGCGAGCATCGATGGCCCGATCTCGTCGCCATCGTGGAAGGCGAACACGAAGTCCGGCCAGCCATCCTTGGCCAGGACCTTGTGCGAGCCGCTTTGCCGTTTGACCCTCCAGCCCAGGCGCAGCAGCGCAGCGAGCACCCGCTGTGCGCGAGTGCTCGGCCAGGCGTTCACGCGGCGTTGAAGGAGATGTTGAGCAGATCCGGGCCAGCTTCGCCGTGCTCGAGGCGGTCGGCCACCACCCTCAGGGCCAGCGCCTGGACTCTCGCCTTGGCCTCGGCCGATGACTGCCCGTAGGCCAGAACGCCCGGCAGCTCCGGCACTTCGGCGATCCAGCGGCCATCCTGCTCACGCTCGAGCTCAACCTTGAATCGCACGTTCCGCTCCCGCCGTCATTCTACGCCCACCCCGTGGTCCGCAGAGCGCCCCGGTCCAGCTGCAAGGAGCCGCCCTTCAAGAGCGCCTGCAAGCCCTTGTTGGACCTCACGGATGCTCTTCCAAAGGAGCGGGTTCGGTGAGATGGCAGTGCAGCGCGCGCAAGGCACCAACGGCGTGTCGGCCCCAGTGCACTCCGAACATGAACTGCCAGTGAAACACCGCGTGCGATACGTGGCCAGCCGACGCGTATGCAAGTCCCTGCTTCAGGTCAAGGTAGATGTCCATCAGGTCGTCGGCCAAGTCGCCTGCATCCGCCGGCTCTGGCGGCAGGTGGGTAGGATGGAAGACGTCGAAGTAGTACTGAAACGGCAGTGCTCCGAATCGCTTGTAGATCGCGCGGGTGGTGTCGCCCTTGAGGAGGATGTCATGTTCTGGAAGGTCCTCCACCTGGCCGGCGGGAAGGCTATGGATCTGGTGGAGCAAGCTGGCCAGCAGGCGAACAGCTGTCTGGGCTTCCTGCTGCTCGGACGCTGGTTCCGCCTCGGCCCATCTGCAGTAGGCTTCGGCGGCCCTCCGAAAGGCCTCGGCCTCCTCCTGCATCGGTCCCCCCACTGAGGTCCAACACCGGGCTTCAGCTGCGAGGGCCCGACCTTCACCAGCGCCTTCGGCCCAGCCCAGCCGACAAGAGAGTATGCCCCAGCACCAAGCGCCCTCTCGACAACTGCAAGCCCTTGTTGGGTAGCCCTTTGTCTACCGCGTGCCCGTAATCCGAAACGTCACGGGCGCGTCGGCGACGCAGGGGACCGGTTTGCCCGCCCGCCGTGCGGGCTCGAAGGTCCATCGCCGAACACAGTGTAGCGCGCTCGCGTCAAGCATCGGCTTCGACTTCTCGATGGCCGCGTAGGTGACGCGTCCCACTGCGCTGATGAGAATTCGGACATGCACTGCACCCTCGACGCGTTTGCCAAAGGCGTCGTGTGGATAGAACGGCTTCTCTAGGGTGAGCGGCTTCGGCGCTACGTCGTAATCAGTACAAGCTGTTCTTGCTCGGCCGTCGGACAGATGACACAGAATCCAGGTCGCACCCTCAGCCAGCTCCTCGTCTTCTGCGTCCCGCGCAGCGATGAGCGCTGGTACCGCCTCGGTACCCAGGCTCTGAACCACCCCAGGGATATCGCTCGAAAGAGCCACGGTCCACACACGGCCACGCCGAAGCGCCAGAGGACCGTCTCGAACGGTCTGCGCCCAAGAGGAAATGGTCGGCTCAGAATCCGCGTAAGATCTGCTGCCGCCGGCTGGCAACATCAAGGCGACGGCGCTGCTCGCCACCGCCACCCATCGCACCCAAGAGGCACTCACGCATTCCCTCCCACGGCCCGCCCAACACTCCGGTTCAGCTGCAAGGGGCCGACCTTCACGAGCGCCCCGCAGGCCGAAGCCTGAAGCTGCTGGGCTATCAGCCGACGAGAGAGTATGCACCAGCTCCAAGCGCCCCTTGTCAGCTGCAACCGGTTGTTCTGCGGCCCGGAGGCCCCAATCTTCGCGTGTGCAGGCCTACGATGCTTGCTTGCCTGGTTCCGGGTGCTGCGACCAGTCGCACTGATCGTCAGAGCCCTGGACCCACCCCGCGAACCGGTGGCCGCCAAGCGCTTCGCGATAGCAGGTGGCGCAGTAGAGCCGCCATTGGGCACTGGCGGTAGCGCGCTCACTCCAGCCGCGCTCCTCCTGCACAACCTCATCGCACGCTAAGCACCACGCCTGTGCCGGCCCGTGCCCGCAGTTCGGGATAGCGACGTACTCGAGTCCCGCCCCGGACAAAAGGTGCTGGCAGATGAGGGCGTACGGGCCGGGCCCGTGGTCCGGACAGTTCAACTCGTGGGCGCTGCCAGTCACGCTCTCGACTCCCCACGGTCCGCAGAACACCGAGTAGGCCGAACTCGGCAACGCGATAGTACAACCAGCCCAGACGGAACGATCGCTCCACAGGGCCCGAAAAAGGGGCCTGGATCAGAGAGTTACCACCGGGACCGGCGGCCTCGGCCAGTGCGGTCCTACAAGATAGGGCTGCGAGAACTTCCGGCCCGCCGTCAGCCCCGCGCGGCGTCGATCCGGGCCACCTGGCCCACCGCGTAGTGGAACGTGAGCTGCGACCACAGCGTGGTGGGGATCAGGCCCACGTAGCACAGGCACATGCCGAACTGGGCCAGGGTGTTGGCGACCAGCAGCACCGCGAAGGCCAGCAGCATGGGCCCGGCGTTGCGCTTGAGGAAGGCCACGTTCTCGGCCAGCCGGAAGGCCGCGCCGATCTCGCCCTCGCGGGCCAGGGCCACCAGGGCGGCCTGCATGTACACGGCGAAGGCCACCACCGCCACCAGGCCGATGAGGATCAGGGGGAACAGAAGCAGCATCACGAAGGGGCCGCCGCGCTCGTCGCCCAGGGCGCCGGCGGCGCCCATCACGGCGAAGATGGGCAGGCCGACGCCGGCGAACAGGGCCAGCTGCAGGGGCAGCAGCGCCGCGATGACCTTGAGGCCGTCCACGAAGAGCCCGCCCCAGTCCTCCCACTCGGGGAACGGCCG
This sequence comes from Vicinamibacteria bacterium, assembly GCA_039812725.1. Classification (GTDB taxonomy): domain Bacteria; phylum Acidobacteriota; class Vicinamibacteria; order Fen-336; family Fen-336; genus JBDIBD01. The sequence goes on from JBDIBD010000024.1 coordinate 16,426, forward strand.
CGGGGCGCCGGCGGCGCTGAGCTTGAGCACCCGGAACTGGTAGCCCACCAGCAACGGCAGGGGCAACAGGAAGCAGCCGCCCAGGGCCACCAGCGTGCCGACCAGCAGCTTGCTCAACCAGGACGGGTCGGAGGTGAAGGCCTTGAGGCAGCCGCCGAAGTCGAAGGTCGGAGGAGGGGTCGGGACGGCGGCGTCGCTCAAGTCGTGCTCCGCGAGTCAGCCCGGGCTCAGGGCCAGGGGAAGCCGTGCCAGCGCAGGGCCGCGGCGCCCACGGTGAAGCCGGCCCCGACCGACGCCAGCACCACCAGGTCGCCGTGCTTCAGGCGCTTCTCGTCGAGGGCGGTGCCCAGGGCCAGCGGGATGGTGGCGGCGGTGGTGTTGCCGTAGCGGTCGATGTTCTTGACCACCTTCTCGTCGGGCAGCCCCAGGCGGTGCTGGGCCGCGTCGATGATGCGGATGTTGGCCTGGTGGGGGACGAAGAGGTCCACGTTCTCGCCCCGCAGGCCGAGCTTCTCGAGCACCTGCACGCTGGCGTCGGCCATCTTGCGCACGGCGTACTTGAAGACGTGCTGGCCTTCCTGGTGGACGTAGTGCAGGTTCTGCTCGACGGTCTCGTGGCTGGCCGGGCGCAGGCTGCCGCCGGCCGGCATGCGCAGGAAGCAGCCGCCCGAGCCGTCGACCTCGTTGGCGAAGCCCAGCAGGCCGGTCTCGTCGTCGGAGGGCTCCAGCAGCACGGCCCCGGCCCCGTCCCCGAACAGGACGCAGGTGGCGCGGTCCTTGTAGTTGAGGATCGAGGTCATGATCTCGGCCCCGATCACCAGCACGCGCTTGTGGGTCCCGCTCTCGACGAACTGGGCCCCGGTGGCGAGGGCGTAGACGAAGCCGGAGCAGGCCGCCTGCAGGTCGAAGCCCCAGGCCCGGTGGGCGCCCAGCTTGTCCTGCACGAGGCAGGCCGTGGCGGGGAAGAGCATGTCGGGGGTCACGGTGGCGACGATGATCAGCTCGATCTCGCCGGGGCCGATGCCGCGGCGCTCGAGGCACTCGCGGGCCGCCCGCACGGCCAGGTCGCTGGTGCCGGTGCCGGGCGCGGCCACGTGCCGCTGGCGGATGCCGGTGCGGGTGCGGATCCACTCGTCCGAGGTGTCGACGACCTTCTCGAGGTCCGCATTGGTCATCACCCGCTCGGGGACGTGACGTCCCAGCGAGGTGATGCGCGCGCGCACTCGTGACATGCCTGCCTTCCTCCGTCCGGCGCCCGGAAAAACCGCGCCAAAGGCGCGATTTAACTGCGCCCGGCAGGGCCGGTCAAGCCGCGGGGCGCCGAATGCCCTTCCGGCCGGGGGCGGCAAGCGCTAAGCTGGCCTTGCGATGGACACCCTGAGCCCGCCCTACTTCCTGGTCGCCACCCCGACCCTGCTCGACCCGAACTTCGCGCAGACGGTGGTGCTGATGGGCCACCACGCCAGCGAGGGGGCCATGGGCTGGGTCATCAACCGACTGCACGAGAGCCCGGCCCGCGAGCTGCTCTCGCCGGGCCACCGCGAGAAGGTGCACGCCGGGACGCCCCTGCACCTGGGCGGCCCGGTGCCCACCGAGGGGCTGCTGGCGCTGTTCTACGAGGCCATCGACGGGGTCGAGTCGGTCGAGATGGCGCCCGGGCTGCACGTCTCCAGCTCGCCCGACGTGCTGCCGCTGCTGTTCTCTCGCGCGCCGGGGCTGGGGCTGGTGCACGGCCGGCTGGTCTACGGCTACGCCGGCTGGGGCGCGGGCCAGCTCGAGCGCGAGATGGAGGAGGGCGTCTGGCTGGTGCTGCCCTACGACGCCGACATGGCCTTCAGCCCGCGCGTGGAGGAGCTCTGGCAGCAGTGCTTCGACCGGCTGGGGATCAACCCGGCCCTGCTGACCAGCCCCTCGGGACGCAAGCACTAGTCCAGCCGCAGGCCCTTGTCCAGCTCGCGGCGTCGCTCCTCGTCCAGGGGGAGGCGGTCGAGCGCGGCCCGCAGGCCCGCCGCGTTGCGCGCCACGGCGCGGTAGCCGCAGCCCGGCAGGAACTCGGGCGCCGCCGCGTGCAGCAGCAGGCGCGGGTAGTCGCGGCACATCCCGGGGCGCGAGTCGTAGCTGTCGCAGGCGCGCGCGGCCGGGTCGAAGTGGGTGCAGCGGAAGACCAGCAGCCGCTCGCGCGGCAGCGTGCGCAGGTGCTCGAAGCCGTTCACCGCGCGCTGCCAGGCCAGCAGCGGGCGGCGCAGGAACGACCAGGCCAGCACCACCCGCGGCACCTGGATCGCGGGGGCCTCGCAGCAGGCCGCGCAGCGCCGGCACGCGCCGCCCAGCTCCCAGGGCAGCTGGCCGCGCCGGCGCAGGAAGGCCCGCTGCAGGCGCAGGTCGAAGAGGTAGCGCGTGCGCGCCAGCGCCTTCACCGCCCGGCGCAGGGGGCCGTCGCGCACGGCCTTCGGCCTACTCCCGGGCCGGCAGGGCCGCGCCCAGCTTGCGGCGCAGCCGGTCGTCGATCCAGTGGCCGTCCCACCACTCGGCCGGCGAGACGGGCAGGCCGTGGAGCAGCACCGTGAAGTGCAGGTGGTCGCCCAGGGCCAGGCCCGTGGCGCCCGTGCGCCCCAGCGTTTGCCCGCGCTGCACCTCCTGGCCGTCCTTCACGTCGATGGCCGAGAGGTGCGCGTACAGGGTCATGAGGCCGTAGCCGTGGTCGACGATCACGGTGTTGCCGTAGATGCCGAAGTAGCGCGCCAGCACCACCAGGCCCTGGTTGGAGGCCGGCACCGGCGCGCTCTTGACCGAGGCCAGGTCGAAGCCCAGGTGGTCCTGGTGGTCGACCTCGCGCCCCTCCCAGGTGTAGGTGCGGTGGTCGGCGAAGGCCGCCATGACCTGGCCGTTGTGCAGCGGGAGGAAGGCCCCGCTCCAGAGGAAGCGCGGCTGGGAGCGGCGCGCCAGGTCCACCAGCTCCTGGGCGTTCCGGCGCCGCAGGTCGCCGTTGATCTCGAGGTAGTTCTCCAGCAGGCCGCCCTTGTCCGGCAGGTCGGGCGTCTGGGCCCGGATCTCCGGCACCACCTTCTCCATGAACTGCTGCGTGAGCGCGATGGTGTCCTGGTGGGGCGGCTTGGCGAAGAACTTGTCCACGAACGTGCGGTGGGCGGTGTTGCCCACGTCGTCGCTGGCCTCCAGCGCCACCTGGGCCACGTCGGACTGGTCGTAGGGCACCGCGAACAGCGCGAAGCGGTCGCGGGAGCCGCCGCCGGGCAGCGGGAAGCCGGGGAAGAAGCGCTCGCCGGCCCGCACCCCGTCGCGCACGCTCGACTCGCCCACGCGGTAGACCACCGCCTCGGCCCCGCCCTGGGCCACGTAGTGCTGTGACGAGACCACCTCCAGCGAGGGCGGATCGAGGCGCACCGGCAGGCTGAGCTCCTTGACGCTGGGCCCGGCCGAGCGCAGCCAGGTGCCGGCCCGCGTGGCCGTGGCCCGCAGCGTGACGGTGCCGTTGCGCAGGTCCTTGACGGTCTCGCGCCCGACGTCCAGGCGCAGCTCCTCGCGGGCCGTGAGCGGCCCCCAGAGCTTCCAGGCCGGCTGGGGCGTGAAGGCCTTGTCGGCCAGCACCACCACGCGCTCGCCCTGGACCAGCTCCAGCTTCAGGCCGGCCAGGCCGCGGCGCGGCTCCGCGGCCACCACCGTGACGGGCGTGCGCGCGCCGATGGCGGGCAGCGCGGCCTCCAGCGTCAGCGTCGGCGGCGCGCCCACGCGCAGCGAGACCACCCCTCCCAGCACCAGCAGCAGCAGCGCCAGCACCGCCAGCAGGCGGGGCAGCGCGCCGTTCCGATCCCTCATCGTCGTGACACCTCCAGCGGGCCGATGCGCCCGCGACGAAGCCCTATTGTCCGCGATGGCGCGCCGCAGCGCGAAACGCGCCTGGCTTGGAGCGGAGCGCGGCCCTCGCATAGCATGCCCGTGATGCCTGCTGCACCGGCCGCCGCCGTGGAGGCGCGCGAGGACGCCGACGTCGAGAGTTCCTCGGAGCAGTACGCCCGGCGCTTCGGCGGGCCGGTGGGGGCCTTTTTCCTCGAGGTGCAGGCGCGCGCCACGCTGGCGGCGCTCGGTCCCTGGCCCGGCGCGCGCCTGCTCGACGTGGGCGGCGGGCACGCCCAGACCGCCGGGCCTCTGGTCGCGGCCGGCCACGAGCTGACGGTCTACGGCAGCGCGCCGGTCTGCGCCGCGCGGCTGCAGCCCTGGCTCCAGGCCGGCCAGGCGCGCTTCGAGCGCGGCGACCTGCTGGCGCTGCCCTTCGCCGACCGCAGCTTCGACGCGGTGCTCTGCTACCGGCTGCTGCCGCACGTGGGCCGCTGGCCGCAGCTGGTGGCCGAGCTGTGCCGCGTGGCCGGGCGGGCCGTGGTGGTGGACTACCCCACGCGCCGCTCGGTCAACGCCGCGGCCGAGGCCTTCTTCGGCCTCAAGAAGCGCGTCGAGGGCGACACGCGCCCGTACACGGTCTTCCACGACGCCGAGGTCGAGGGGGCCCTGCGCGCCCACGGCTTCGCGCCGTCCGGGCGCTTCGCGCAGTTCTTCTGGCCGATGGCCCTGCACCGCGCCCTGCGCTCGGCCGGCCTGGCGCGGGCCCTCGAGGGGCTGGCCGCGGCGCTGACGCTGACCCGGCGCTTCGGCTCGCCCGTGATCCTGAGGGCCGAGCGTGGCTGAGCCGCTGGCCGGCGAGCCCTGGGCCCTGCGCCTGTTCCGCAAGTCGGTGCTCAAGCAGCGCAAGCTGCGCGAGATCCAGGGGCTCTTGGGGCCCACCGAGGGCCTGCGCTGCCTCGACCTGGGCTCGGACAACGGCGTGGTCAGCCTGCTGCTGCGGCGGGCCGGCGGCGCCTGGGACTCGGCCGACCTCACGGCCGAGGCGGTGGCCTCCATCCGCGAGCTGGTGGGCGAGCGGGTCGAGCTGGTGGACGGCGCGCGCCTGCCCTGGCCCGACGCGGCCTTCGACCGCGTGGTGGTGGTCGACATGCTCGAGCACGTGCGCGACGAGGGCGCCTTCGCCGCCGAGCTGCTGCGCGTCACGCGCCCGGGCGGCCTGCTGCTGGTCAACACGCCGCACCTCAAGCGCAGCCTGCTGCGGCGCCTGCGCCACGCCCTGGGGCAGACCGACGAGAAGCACGGCCACCTGCGGCCGGGCTACACGCCGGAGCGGCTGCGCGAGCTGTTCGAGCCCGGACTGCGCCTCGAGGCGGCCCACACCTACTCGCGCTTCTTCTCGGAGCTGGTCGACACCTTCATCAACTGGGGCGTGGAGCGGCTGGGCAAGCGCGGCTCGGCCAAGGGGCTGGTGGTGACGGGCGGCGACCTGCAGAAGAACCGCAAGGCCTTCCGGGCCTATGCGCTGGTCTACCCCTTCGTGGCGGCCGTGGCGGCCCTCGACGCGCTGGTGCCGGCCTCGGGCTACATGCTGATCGCGCGCCTGCGGCGGCCGGCGTGAGCGGCACGCGGGTGGCCGCGCGGCTGGTGGCCCGCGAGGAGCTGGCGCCGGCCGAGCGCGACGCCATGTACGCCCTGCTCGCGGCGCACTTCGAGGGCGTCTCGCCGGCGCGCTTCGATCAGGACCTGGCGGCCAAGAGCTGGGCCCTGCTGCTGGAGGACGAGCAGGGGCTGGTGGGCTTCTCGACCCTGCTGCTCTACGAGAGCCGCGCCGCGGGCGAGCCGGTGGGGGTGGCCTACTCGGGCGACACGATCGTGGACCCGCGCGGCTGGCGCAGCGCCGCCCTGCCGGCGGCCTGGATCGGGGCCGTCTGCCGGCTGCGGCAGAACATGGCCGTGCGCCACCTCTACTGGCTGCTGCTGACCTCGGGCTACCGCACCTACCGCATGCTGCCCGTCTTCTGGCGCGAGTACGTCCCGTCGCTGCAGGGGCGGGCCGACGCGGGCCTCGCGGCGCGGCGCGACGCGCTGGCCGCCGAGCGCCTCGGGGCGGCCTACGACCCCGCCAGCGGCGTCGTGCGCTTCGACCAGCCCCAGGTGCTGCGCCCGCACCTGCGCGGCATTCCGCCCGGGCGCCAGGACGACCCGCACGTGCGCTGCTTCCTCGAGCGCAATCCCGGCTGGGAGCGCGGCGACGAGCTGGTCTGCCTGACCGAGATCGCCTGGGCCAACCTGACCCCCGTCGGGCGGCGCACGTGGCGGCGCGGGGAGTCGAGCGACCTCCTGTGAGCCCGCGGCGCTGATGCTGGCCGGGCTGGGCTGGGCGGCCGTCAACCTGCCGGGCTGGGTCCGCTTCCGGGCGGCGCTGGCGCGACCGGAGCCGACCCAGCAGGCGCTGCTGCGCTCGTACCTCGAGCGCCAGCGCGACACGGCCTTCGGGCGCGAGCACGGCTTCGCGCGGCTGCGCTCGTGGGAGGACTACGCCGCCGCCGTGCCGCCGCGCTCCTACCCGGAGCTCGAGCCCTGGATCCTGCGGGCGGCGCGCGGCGAGCCGGGCGTGCTGACCCGCGAGCCGGTGCTGCGGCTCGAGCCCACCAGCGGCTCGACCGGCGCCGTCAAATGGATCCCGTACACGGCCTCCCTGCAGGCCGAGCTGCGGCGGGCGGTGGCGCCCTGGATGTGCGACCTGGCCCGGCGCGAGCCGGGCGTGGCGCGCGGCCGGGCCTACTGGTCGATCTCGCCCGCGGCCGGTTTCACGCCCGCGCCGCCTCAAGGGACGGTGGTCCCGGTGGGCTTCGAGGACGACGCCGCCTACCTGGGCGGCCTGGCCCAGCGCCTGGCGGAGGCCACGCTGGCCGTTCCTGCCGACGTGCGCCACCTGGCCGACATCGAGACCTTCCGCTACGTCACGCTGCTGTTCCTGCTGCGGGCGCGCGACCTGGCGCTGGTCTCCGTCTGGCACCCGAGCTTCCTCGCGCTGCTGCTCGACGCGCTGCCGGGCCGCCTGGAGGCGCTCGTGGCGGACCTGCGGGCCGGCACGCTGAC
>JBDIBD010000025.1:0-22874 GCA_039812725.1 Vicinamibacteria bacterium
CGTGCGGCGGCGGCGGCGGCAACCCCGTGGCCCCGCCCACGCCGCCCGGCGAGCTCTTCTCGCTGGCGGTGCTGGTCTATTACGACGAGAACGCCAACGGCCGGCTCGACGACGGCGAACAGGTGCGCATCCCCAACGCCACGGTCACGGCGGCCAGCCGCAGCGCGACCACGGAGGTGCTGACGGGCAAGGCCACGCTCGGCGGCCTGCCGCGCGGCCAGGTCAGGGTGTCGGTCACCGCCCTGCCGCGCTTCTACGTGGCCCCGCAGCCCGTCACCGTGGACGTGCCGGCCAGCTCCGAGCTGGCCCTGCCCGTGACCCTGCCGATCGGCGCCAACACCCCCAACCGCTACCTGGCCTTCGGCGACAGCATCACCGAGGGCGAGGGCTCCAGCACCGAGGAGGGCTACCCGCCCCTGCTGGAGGACCGCCTCAGGGCCCACTTCGGGGCAGCCGAGCTGGTGGTCGACGCGGCCCCCGGCACCTACAGCAGCGAGGGCGCGGCGCGCATCGGGCGGTCCGTGTCGCGCAACCGGTCGGCCTTCACGCTGATCCTCTACGGCACCAACGACTGGTACCCCTGCGACGACGCCGCCAGCTGCTTCACGCTGCCGGCGCTCACCACGATCGTGCAGACGGTCAAGGCCGCGGGCGGCCTGCCGGTGGTGGCCACCATCATCCCGGTCAACGCGGGCTACGACGCGCGCGTGCCGCCCTCGCGCAACGAGTTCGTGGCCGAGCAGAACAGGCTGATCCGCTCCATGGCCTCGGCCGAGGGCGCCCTGCTGGTGGACCTCGAGCCGGCCTTCTACAAGGCCGCCGGCAGCGACCTGTCGCAGCTGTTCTTCGACCACGTGCACCCTAACGACAGGGGCTACACGATCATCGCCGACGAGTTCTTCAAGGCCCTCTCGGCCCCGGTCGGGGGCTCGGGCGCCTCGGCCGCCTCGTGGGAGCCCTTCGCCGACCCACCGTTGGCGCTCGAGCCGCCGGCGGCTGCGGGCCCGCCCCGGCTGCTCGAGCGCGCCCCGCGCGCCCTGCCGAAGCGGCTCGAGCGGCGCCCCCGCGACCATTAGGGGCGCTGCGATGCCGGTCACAGCGCCAGCCCCGGTCGGCGCTATCATTCGGGCAATGAAGACCGGCCGGCTGCTGAAGTTCCAGCGCGAGGGGGCGGAGCTGCACGCCTACCTGTTTCGCGAGGACCGGGGCGACTTCGCGGCCGTCGTGTACGTCTTCTCCGGGCCGGGCGAGGACCCGCAGCGGGCGGTGCACCGCGAGAGCGGCCCGAGCGAGTCGGCCGTGGAGGCCGGAGTGCGGGCCTGGATCGACGCCCGTTTCCCGCGCCGGCCGTGAAGGCCTCCGACCGCTTCGAGGTCGAGCACGCCACCTGCCGCTTCGACGGCCAGGCCTGCCCCGTCTCGAACCTGAGCCTGGGGGGCTTCTTCGTGGCCACCCCGCGCCCGCCCATGTCGGGGCAGTTCTACGAGCTGGAGCTGACCCTCGGGAGCCGCGAGCCCTTCACCCTGCTCGGCAAGGTCACCTGGGTCAACGACCCGCGCGCCCCGCGCTCGCCCCAGCTGCCGCAGGGCTTCGGGGTCAAGATCACCCGCATCGGCCTGGCCGAGAAGCTGGCCATCGTGGACGTGCTGCGCCGCTCCGCCCCCGTCGACCGTCGCCAGCCCGAGAAGCCGCGCTAGGCGGGCTCAGCCCTCGCGCGGGGCGGCCCCCTCGGGCAGCGGCGACATGAGCGCGCCGAAGACCAGCGCCAGGCTCGACAGGTAGGCCCACAGCAGCAGCGCCACGGCGAAGGCCAGCGGGCCGTAGAAGGCCTGCAGGTTCATGCCCGCCAGCTTGACGATGAAGCCGTACTTGGCGGCCTCCCAGGCGCCGCCGCCCCACAGCGCGGCCCGCAGCGCCACGCCCGAGCGCACCGGCGCGTCGGGGACGAAGCGGTAGATCAGGAAGAAGAGCAGCGTGGTCAGCAGGAAGGCGCTGGCCTTGGCCGAGTAGCCCGTGACCAGCGGCCAGGCCTTGCCGTTGGCCCGCACCCACACGGTCAGGGCCACCGAGAGCAGCGCCAGCACGCCGCCGGCCACGGTCATCACGAAGGCCAGCAGGCGGCTCTTCCAGAAGTCGCGGTGCGGCCGGCCGCCCCAGGCCCGGTTGAGGGCCATCTCGACCGGCATGAAGATGCCCGAGGAGCCCCACAGGATCAGCACCAGCGACACGAGCTCGAGCCCGCGCGCGGCCTTGGTGAGCGTGCGCAGCGAGCTGGCGATGGCCTCGTGGCCGAAGGGGATGACCTCGTTGATCACCAGCTCCAGCGCCCGCAGCACCCCCTGGCCGCGCACGGTCTGCTGCGAGACCGCCACCACGGCGATGATGAGCGGGAACAGGCACATCAGGAAGTTGAAGGCGATGGCGTTGGTGAGCACCGCGATCTCGCGCGAGATCAGCAGCCCGCCCGCGCGCCGCAGGCGCGCCAAGAAGCCCAGCGTGCGAGCGACACGAGTCCTCTTCCTGGCGATGACCGGCCTCCGGGGTGGGGGCGCCGCCGCGGCGCCCGGGAGGATTCTAGCGCCGGCCCCGGGGGGCCACCACCGCGCTCAGGGCTTCCTCGCCCGCCTGGCCCTCCGGGCGGTGGCGTTGGCCACGACCGCCGCCTGGATCAGCGACTTGAAGGCCCGCTCGTCGACCCGCTCGCCTTGGCGAATGTCGATCGCCCGTCTCACGTGGCCGTCGAGGCTCGCGTTGAAGAGCCCGGCCGGGTCCTTCAGGGCAGCGCCCCTGGCGAAGGTGAGCTTCACGACGGACTTGTAGGTCTCGCCCGTGCAGATGATGCCGTCGTGCGACCAGATCGGGGTGCCCATCCACTTCCACTCCTCGACGACGTCCGGGTCGGCCTCGTGGATGAGCCTGCGCATCGTGGCGAGCGTCTCGCCGCGCCAGTCCCCGAGCTCGGCGACCCTGGCCGAGATCAGCTCGGATGCGGAGGCGCCTGTGGTCGTGCCTGCCTTCTTCATGCTCTCGCTACCCCTGCCGGGTTCGCCCGGCCGCGCCGCGGGCGGGCCGCAGGCCCCTCGTCGAGATGGTACCGGAACCGGGCCCACCCACGGGTCCGCCTCCAGGCGGTCTGGTAGACTGCGCCGCCATGACCGACGACATCCGCATCCGCCTGGCGCACGAGCGCACCGACTGCGACGCCTGCGTCCTGCTGCAGCGCGCCGTGTGGGGGCTGGAGGACCTGGAGATCACCTCGGCCATCCAGCTCATCTCGGGGCTGCAGGCCGGCGGACTGCTGCACGTGGCCGAGGGCGCCCAGGGCGACCTGCTCGGCTTCGCCTACGCCTTCCCCGCCTGGCGCGAGGGCCTGCCCGGGATGCGCTCGGAGCTGCTGGCCGTGCTGCCCGCGCACCAGCAGCGCGGGGTCGGCGCGCGCCTCAAGTGGGCCCAGCGCGAGGAGGCGCTGCGGCGCGGCCTGACGCTGGTGCACGGCGTCTTCGACCCGCTGCAGGCGCGCAACGCGCACCTTTTCCTGCGCCGGCTGGGCGCGGTCGGCACGGCCTTCCACGAGAACGCCTACGGCGTGACCTCGTCGCCGCTGCACCACGGCCTGCCGACCGACCGGCTGGAGGTGCGCTGGGACCTGCAGGCGCCCGAGGTCGAAGCGCTCAGCCGGGCGGGCGAGCTGCCGGGCACCGTCCAGGCCCCGGAGCTGCAGCACGTCAACGAGGTGCGCTGGCAGGCCGGCTGGCCGGTGACCCTGGCGCCCAACCTCGAGCTGGAGGACGCCGAGCTGCTGCTCGAGATCCCGCCCGAGTGGGACGTGCTCTGCCAGGCCGCGCCGCGCGTGGCCCAGAACTGGCACGAGCAGGTGCGCCGGGCCCTGCGCCACTACATGGGCCGCGGCTGGCGGGCGGTGGGCTTCTTCCCCACCGAGGACCGCGGCCGCCGCCGGCCCTTCTACCTGCTGCGTCGCGCCTGACCTACCCGCGCGCCGCCTTGGCGCGTTGCTCGCGGTCGTAGGCCACCAGGTCCGTGGCCGGGGGCTTGACGCCGAGCTGACGCAGCAGCGTGACCACCTGACCGCGGTGGTAGCTGGAGTGGTTGACGACGTGCTGCACCAGCTCCCACAGGCGCCCCTCGAAAGGCTCGCCCTTGGTGTTCTTGTAGCGCAGCTTCTTCGAGACGGCGTCTTCCGGCAGCGACTTCCACCACTCGGCACGGTGGGCCTCGATGGCCACCCAGCGGTCGCGCAGCGCCACCACGTCGGGGAACTCGCCCTCGTCGAAGACCTGCGCGGGCGAGACGCCCTTGAAGCGCTCCAGCCAGACCCACTCGGCGAACAACGTGTGGGCCAGCGTGCCGCGCACGCCGCCGTGGCTGCTGCCCAGGTCGCGCCTGAAGTCGTCCACCGAGAGCGTGGCCACCGCCCGCAGCACCTTGTGGTTGGCCCAGCGCGTGTAGTCCCAGAGCCGTCCCAGCGCCTTCTTGTTGGTCATCGCTCCCCCGTGGGCCGCCATTCTAGCGGCAGCGCGGGCGGATAGAATCGCCCCGAGGAGGCAAGCATGCCGCTCGTGCGCATCACGCTGGCCCGCGGGACCTCGCCCGCCTATCGCCGGGCCCTGGCCGACGGGGTCCACCGGGCCCTGGTCGAGAAGGCCGGCGTTCCGGCCGACGACCGCTTCCAGGTGATCGAGGAGGTCGAGCCCGAGAATCTGGTGGCCGACCCGCGCTACCTCGGCCACGAGCGCACGGCGGCGGTGGTCTTCGTGGAGGTCGTGCTCAACGCCGGCCGCAGCGTGGAGGTCAAGCGGGCCCTCTACGCCGCCATGGCGGAGAACCTGGCGCGCGATCCGGGCCTGCGCCCGGACGACCTGCTCGTGAGCCTGGTGGAGGTGGCCCGCGAGAACTGGTCCTTCGGCGGCGGGCGCATGAGCTACCCGCCGCCGGGGACCTAGGAACACTCGACGCCGGCACCTTGGCGCCCGTCCGTGCAGGGGGTAGACTGCATCGAGCATGGCAACACGCAGCCCGCGCGAGCAGATCCTGAACGCGCTCCAGGACCTGCCTCAAGACGCCACGTTCGAGGACGCCATCGAACGCATGATCTTCCTCGCCAAGGTCGAGGCTGGACTCGCCGAGCTCGACCAGGGAAAGCGCATCTCCCACGAAGAGGTCAAGCGACGCCTGGGGCTGTGATCCCGATTTCGTGGTCGCCACAGGCCTTGCGCGACCTGGAGTCGATCCGCGACTACGTCGCAAGGGACTCGGTGGCCTACGCCGACCTCTTGGTTCGCAGGATCGTTGCCTGCGTGGACCGCCTCGCGGCCTTTCCGGACTCGGGCCGCGTCGTTCCGGAGCGCGGGGATCCTCAGGTCAGGGAAGTGATCGCCGCGCCCTTCCGCATCGTCTACCGTCGTCTCCCGGAAGAGGTCGAGGTCGTGACCGTGTTCCGCGCCTCGCGGCTTCTCCCAGACCTTGGGTGATCTGGCGCAAGCCCGCCGACGAGATCTCCTCCTCGCCACGCTCCTCGGCGTGTCGTGGTTCCTCCTGGCGGAAGCAAGCTACGGCTTGTCGCTCTGGCTTCGGCCTCTCACGGCGGACCTGCCGTGGCGGCCGCTGCTCGGATCGCTGCGGCTGGCCCTGGGGGCTGCCATCTGCTGCCCCTGTTCGCGGGACCTCGGCTCTTGTCGAGGTCGATCTGGCCAGGGGTCGCGCTCCACTTCCTGACCAACGGCGGGCTGGTCGAGCCCACCCTATGGGCCGCCACAGCCTGGTGCTTGGGCACCTACCTCTGGGATCGCCGTCGAGGCGTGCCCCAGGGCGCGTCGAGGCTACGGCCCGCGGACGGTGCCGGACCGTAGCCCGTTCGCCGAGACGGCTCAGCGCAGCTCGACACCGCTAGCGACGACGCTGACCTTGCTGCCGGCCGAGGCGGCGCCCTCGGCCTTCTTGTGCTCGACCTCCTCGGGCTTGGGCTCCTTGACCGCGACCTTGCCCTCGAGGCGCACGCTCTTGCCGGCCGAGTCCTTGGGGACGAAGAAGGAGTAGCCCTCGAAGGTCACGTGCACGGCCTGGTCGCCCTGCTTCAGCTCGAGCCAGCAGCCCTTGGCCTGGCAGACGGCCGCGATGGTCCCCTCGAGGCAGACGGGCTGGCCGTCCTTGGCGGAGGCCAGCACGTCGGCCAGCGGCGTCGGCTTCATGCCGGTGAGGGCCTTGCCGAAGGTCTTGGGCGCGTCGGCGGCCTGCGCGGCGGCGGCCAGGACGAAGGCGAGGGTCAGGGCGAGGCGGGCGAGTCTCATGAGTCCTCCTGGAGAAGCGGAAATGGACGAGAGCGGATGCTGACGGGGCCCCGTGGCGCTGTCAAGGCGGGCCGGCGGTTAGAATCGGCGCATGCCCCGTGAGGCCAGGGACGAGCTGCTCGCGCGCTGGGAGCCGGTCATCGGCCTCGAGGTGCACGTCCAGCTCCTGACCGCCACCAAGATCTTCTGCCCCTGCCCCAACCGCTTCGGGGCCGAGCCCAACACGCTGGTCTGCCCGGTCTGCCTCGGCCTGCCGGGGGCGCTGCCGGTGCTGTCGCGCGAGGCCGTGGCCCAGGCGGCGCGGGCGGCCCTGGCGCTCGGGGCCGAGGTCCAGCCGCTCTCGGTCTTCGAGCGCAAGAACTACTTCTACCCCGACCTGCCGAAGGGCTACCAGATCTCGCAGTACCGCCAGCCGCTGGCCCTGGGCGGGCAGGTCGAGGTCCCCCAGGAGGGCGGCGGCCGGCGCGCGATCGGGCTCGAGCGCCTGCACATGGAGGAGGACGCCGGCAAGCTGCTGCACGACGGCTTCCCCTGGAGCACGACGAGGAGCGGCGTCGACCTCAACCGGGCCGGCGTGCCGCTGGTCGAGATCGTCTCGCGCCCCGAGCTGCGCTCGCCCCAGGAAGCCTTCGACTACCTCACCGCGCTGAAGGCGGTGCTGCTCTTCACGGGCGTCTCCGACGTGAACATGGAGGAGGGCTCGCTGCGCTGCGACGCCAACGTCTCCCTGCGGCCGCGGGGCCAGGCGGCCCTCGGCACGCGGGTCGAGATCAAGAACCTCAACTCCTTCCGCCACGTGGCGCGGGCCCTCGAGTACGAGGCCGAGCGCCAGGCGCGCACGCTGGAAAGCGGCGGCCAGGTGGCGCAGGAGACGCGCCTGTGGAACGCGGACCGGGGCGAGAGCGCGCCGCTGCGCTCCAAGGAGGAGGCCCAGGACTATCGCTATTTTCCCGAGCCCGACCTGCCGCCGCTGCGGGTCGCTCCGGACTGGCTGGCGGAGCTGCGCGCCGCGCTGCCCGAGCTGCCGGCCGCGCGGCGGCAGCGCTTCGTCGCCGAGCACGGCCTGCCCGACTACGACGCCGGTGTGCTGACCCAGTCGCCTGCCCTGGCCGACTACTTCGAGGCCGTGGCGCGGGCCAGCGGCGCCCCCAAGGCCGCCTCGAACTGGGTCATGACCGAGGTGCTGCGCAAGCTCAAGGACGACGAGCGCCCCGTCGAGCGCTGCCCGGTCCCCCCGGGGCGGCTGGCCGAGCTGATGGGGCTGGTCGAGGGCGGCCGTGTCAGCGGCTCGGTGGCCAAGGCGGTCTTCGAGAGGATGTGGTCGAGCGGAGAGGCCCCGGCCGTCATCGTCGAGCGCGAGGGGCTGGCGCAGGTCTCCGACGAGGGCCCCCTGCGGGCCGCCGTGGCGGAGGTGCTGGCGCAGAGCCCGGAGCAGGTGGCCACCTATCGCGCCGGCAAGGCCAGCGCGCTGGGCTGGTTCGTCGGCCAGGCCATGCGCCGCCTGGGCGGCAAGGCCAACCCGCAGCTGCTCAACAAGCTGCTCAGGGAGGCCCTCGACGGCGAGGCGCCCCCGGGCGGCCGCTGACGAGATTTCACAGGCCGGCCCGCGCCGGCCGGCGTACAGTCAGGTGGCCCCGCGCCGGGCGCGCGGGCCCGTCAATCCAAAGGAGCCAGAACCGCATGAAGAACCGCATCCTGGCGGTGGCCGTGGCCGGCCTGTTGGCCGGCGCCGTCTCCGCCCAGCAGGCCCCGCGCGAGACCGTCAAGGCCCAGGTGGGCGCCGCGAAGGTCTCGATCGAGTACGGGCAGCCGTCCCTCAAGGGCCGCTCCACCGACGAGCTGCTCAAGCAGCTTCCGGCCGACCGCATGTGGCGCGCCGGCGTCAACCAGGTCACGACCCTGACCGTCGAGGGCGAGGTGCTGGTGGGCGGCAAGAAGGTGCCGGCCGGCAAGTACTCGCTCTACGTGCACGCCCCGGAGCAGGGCGACTACTCGCTGGTGGTCAACTCCGACCACGGCACCCCGCTGGGCCAGATCTACGACAAGGCCCCGGAGAACATGAAGAACGAGCTCTGGCCCAACCTCGAGGACTACGACAAGAACATCCTGGCCATGGAGCTGGTGCGCGTGCCGATGCGCAAGGTCCCGGTCGACAAGCCCGTGGACCCCTTCAAGATCACGCTCGCCCCGGCCAAGTCCGGCGCGACCCTGACCCTGGCCTGGGGCGACCGGGCCTGGGCCGTGGACCTCACGCCGGCGACGAAGTAGCCGCCGCCCCCACGGGGGGCGCGCCCGCGCCCCCCTCCGCCTCCTCGCCCGCCCCCAGCGCCAGCTTCACGCCCAGCTCGCGCTGCCGCCGCGTCCACCAGGCGTCGAGGCGCGGGGCCACCCAGGCCGCGATCGGCGCCAGCGCCCAGCCGCCCAGCAGGTCGGCCACGTAGTGGTGGCGCAGGTAGATGGTCGAGGCCCACAGCCCCAGCACCAGCGGTAGCGCCAGCCAGAACCAGGCCCGCACGTGGCGCCAGGCGTAGTACAGCACCAGCAGCGAGACGGCCGTGTGCAGCGAGGGAAAGGCCGCGCGGCTGTCCACCGGCAGCAGGTCGATGGCCTCCTGGTTGAGGCCCGCGAAGCCCTGCGGATAGCCCTGCAGCGAGACCGTGAACTGGCTGCGCAGCACCAGGCGCGGCGGCGCCGCGGGGAAGACCACGTAGAGGAAGTAGCCCATGAAGAAGCAGGTCAGGATGCCGACCGTGGCCTGCCGGAAGGGGCGCCAGCGCCGCAGCGCGAACAGGACCAGCGGCGTCGAGGGGGCCAGCCAGGCGAAGTTGACGTAGAAGAAGCTCATCAGCTCCGTGCGCCCGCGGGTGACGAACTGCTGGGCCCAGACGCAAGGCTGCGTCCCGAACAGCCACTGGTCGAAGGCCACCAGCCGGTCGTGCACGTCGTGGGGGTTCACGAAGCCGATGGTGTCGTGCAGGTTGGTGTAGATCAGGATGCAGGTCAGGAAGGGCAGCACCTCGCGCAGCCCCTGCACCACCCGCGATCCCGGCCAGCGCCGGCGCGCGCCCCACAGGCCGGCGATGATCAGGAGCGCCACCCCCAGCCGCACCGTGCCGCCGGGGTAGCGCGCGCCGTGGATCCCCTCGCGCACCACGTAGGCGTGGGCCGAGAGCGTCAGCCAGGTGGTGGGCAGCAGGAACAGCAGCGCCACGAGCTCCTCGAGGCGCAGGCGGAAGACCAGCCGGGCCAGGCGCTCCCGGCTCACAGCACCAGGGTCTCGCGGTGCTCGCCGAAGACCTCGCGCAGCACCCCGGCCACTTCGCCCACGGTGGCCCAGGCCTCGACCGCCGCGATGATCGGCGGCATCAGGTTGTCGCTGCCGCGGGCCGCGTCGCGCAGGGCCAGGAGCGCCGCGCGCCAGGGGGCCTCGGGACGCCGCGCCCGCAGCGCCCGCAGGCGCTCGACCTGCTGGCGCTCGACCTCGGCGTCGATGCGCAGGATGTCCCCCGGCGGCTGCTCGTGCTGCTCCTGGAAGCGGTTGACGCCCACGGTCACGCGCTGGCCCGACTCGACCTCGCGCTGGAAGCGGTAGGCCGAGTCCTGGATCTCGCGCTGGATCTCGCCCTGCTCGATGGCCCGCAGGGCCCCGCCGCGCTGCTCGATGCGCTCGAGCAGGGCCAGGGCCTCGGCCTCGAGCTGGTCCGTGGCGGCCTCGACCGCATAGGACCCGCCCAGCGGGTCGGTCGTGTCGGCCAGCCCGGTCTCGTAGCCGATGACCTGCTGCGTGCGCAGGGCCAGCCGGGCCGAGGCCTCGGTGGGCAGGGCCAGGGCCTCGTCGCGGGCGTTGGTGTGCAGGCTCTGGCAGCCCCCCAGCACGGCCGAGAGGGCCTGCAGCGCCACCCGCACCACGTTGTTGTCGGGCTGCTGGGCGGTCAGCGTCACGCCGCCGGTCTGGACGTGGAAGCGCAGCTGCTGGGCCTTGGGATTCGTGACGCCGAAGCGCTCGCTCATCAGGCGCGCCCACAGCCGCCGGGCGGCCCGGAACTTGGCCACCTCCTCGATGAAGTCGGAGTGGCAGGCGAAGAAGAACGACAGGCGCTCGCCGAACTGGTTGGGTTCGAGGCCGGCCGCGCGCGCCGCCCGCACGTACTCGAGGGCGTGGGCGAAGGTGAAGGCGACCTCCTGGTGGGCCGTGGCCCCGGCCTCGCGGATGTGGTAGCCCGAGATCGAGATGGTGTTCCACCTGGGCACGTGGGAGGCGCAGTAGGCGAACAGGTCGGTGATCAGCCGCAGCGACGGGCGCGGCGGGTAGATGTAGGTGCCGCGCGCCACGTACTCCTTGAGGATGTCGTTCTGGACCGTCCCCGACAGGGCCGCCTCCGCCACCCCCTGCCGCCGCGCCACCGCCACGTAGAGCGCCAGCAGGGTCGTGGCGGTGGCGTTGATGGTCATCGAGGTCGAGACCTTGTCGAGCGGGATGCCCTCGAACAGGACCTGCATGTCCTCCAGGCTGTCGATGGCCACCCCCACCCGTCCCACCTCGCCCACGGCGTGCGGGTCGTCGGAGTCGTAGCCGATCTGGGTCGGCAGGTCGAAGGCCACCGACAGGCCGGTCTGACCGCTCTCGAGCAGGTAGCGGTAGCGGCGGTTGGACTCGGCCGCCGTGGCGAAGCCCGCGTACTGCCGCATCGTCCACAACCGCCCCCGGTAGCCGCTGCCGTAGATGCCGCGGGTGAACGGGAAGGCCCCGGGTCGGCCCAGGCCGGGCGGGGGCGGCTCGGGGCCGTAGAGTGGGGCGCGCGGCAGGTTCGAGGCTGTTCTCCGGGTGTCGTCCTGGGTCATGGCAGCGTCAAGGTATCGCTTTCGTCGCGCACCGCCAAGCCTGCCGGCGGCACGCCGCTCAGTCGGACCGGCCGACCAGCAGGAGGCGGCAGCGCTCCGTTCCGGCGTTGGTCCACAGGTGCGGCTCGTGGGCCCTGAGGACGGCGGCGTCGCCGGCGGACAACCGGTGCTCGCGCTCTCCCAGGAACAGCGTCGCGCGCCCCTCGAGGACGAAGACGAGCTGCCGGCGGGACTGGGCCGCCGGGTGCTTGCCGCTGCGCCCGCCCGGCAGGAGGGTGAGCACGAGCGACTCGAAGCCGCTCTCGGCCGGGAACGGGCCAACCGGCTCGACCCGGGCCCGGGACCACGCGCTGCGGGCGCTGCGCCGGTCACGCGCCCGGACGATGGGCGCGGGCTCCTCCGGCTGCAGCTCCGCGAAGAACCCTCCCAAGGTGGCGCCCAGGGCGGTGGCGATCTTCTCCATGGAGTGGATCGAGGGCGAGACCTGCCCGTTCTCGAGCTGCGAGATGAAGCTGGGCGAGAAGCCCGTGGCCTCGGCGAACGCGCGCAGCGAAAGCCGGGCCGCCTTCCGGAGACGCCGGACGTGGGCCCCGACAGTCTTCTGCTGGAGAACGGGGCTCATCGAACCGTTCACTCCTACTGTACAATCGTCCAGTGCAGATGAACTCCCGCAGCAGCGGGTCGGCCACATGCTACCCGAGTTCCGGGGGCCACGGGCCTTGAGGCAGGCCCTCCGGGTTCGCGCCGCCGAGCTGTCCCTCGCCGCGGGGAGCCTCCTGGCCGGGCTGGCCCTGCTGGCGGCGCTCGAGCTGGGCGCTCGGCTCGTCGCCCCCGCCCCGACGACGCCGGACGGCTCGGCGGACGGCATCTACGACGGCCACGTCTACTCGGAGCGCCTCGGCTGGAAGCCCCGGCCCGGGGCTCGCTTCGCCGTGGCCGGCGCCCTCACGACCATCGACGCCCGCGGCTTCCGCGGGCAGCCCGCGCCCCGCCACGCCGGGCCCGCGCCCACGCGCCTGCTGTTCCTGGGCGACTCCGTGGCCTTCGGCTACGGAGTCGGCGACGACCAGACCTTCGCCTACCTTCTCGACCCCGACGGGCGCCGCTTCGAGGTCGCGAATCTGGCCGTCCCCGGCTACGGCGTCGACCAGTCGCTGCGCCGTTACGAGCTCGCGGGCCGAGCCTGGCGGCCCCAGGTGGTGGTGCTCAACCTGTGCGTCCACAACGACCTCGCCGACATCATGCTGCCGGTCTTCCTCTACGACGGACAGCACCCCAAGCCCTACTTCAGCCTCAAGGACGGCCGCCTCGAGCTCCACGACGAGCACCTGCAGCTCGGCTGGAGGGCCCGGCTCGGCCTGTGGCTCTCGGAGAGCTCCGTCCTCTACCGCCACCTCGCGCGACGTCCCGTGGCGGAGGAGTCGGCCGGGCCGGAGGAGCACTGGACCGAGCGACGGCGAAAGGCGGTCCTGGACGGCGCCGCGGCCGAGGAGCTGATGACCGCCCTGATCCTGCGGCTGCGCAGCGAGGTCGAGGGCGACCAGGCGCGGCTGGTCCTGGCGGTCCACCCGAGCAAGGCCAGCTACCGCGGGGAGGTCGGCTGGCCAGAACGCGTGACACGCCAGGCGGGGCTCGCGGGCCTCCAGGTGGTCTCCCTCGGGGAGGCGTACCACGCGGCCGGGCTGCCGTACGGCGCGCTGGCCGTGGACGGGATCGGGCACTTGAGCCCGCAGGGCCACCGCCTGGCCGCCGACGCGCTGCGCGCCGCGCTCGAGAGCTGGCCCGGAGCATCGTGAGCCGCGCCGCGGCCCTGGTCGCCGGGCTGCTGGTCCTGGCCGCGGTCCCGCGGCTCGTCGACATCCACCGGCCGGGGTTGACCTACGACGAGCTCTACGACTTCGAGGACAGCCAGCGGTTCTGCGCGCAGGGACGCGTGCTCGAGCCGATCTCCGACGGCTACCTCAACGGGCAGGCGCCGTTCTTCCTGGCTTGCCCCGCCTACGCGCTCCTCGGCGCCGACGAGCGGACCGCCCGCGGCCTGTCTGCCGCCGCCGGGCTCCTGACCGTGCTCGCGACGCACCTGCTGGCCCGACGCCTGATGCCCGGGCCCTGGGCGCTGCTGGCGGCGGCCTGGCTGGGGCTGAGCCCCTTCTTCCTGGCGGCCTCGCGGCTGGCCTTCTCGCACGGGCACGTGTTCGCCGTTCCCTGGCTCCTGCTGGCGCTGCGCGGGGTCCTCGCCGCCCGGCCGCGCCTGGGGACCTGGGGTGCCGGCGCCGGCTGCGGCCTGCTGGCGGGCTTCGCCGCCGGGAACGACCTGCTGGCCACGCCGTGGGCCGCCACGCTGCTGCTCCTGGCCATGCTCCGGTTGGGCTGGCGCGCGGGACGGGGCGCGCTGGCGCGCTTCTTCGTTGGGTTCGGCCTGGCGTGGGCGGCGGGCCTGTCGCTCGCGTCGCCGATGTACGCGGCGCACCCGCTGCGCGCCGTGCGCGACGTGGCGAGCCGCCTCTCCTGGTGGGACGGGCAGACCGACCATCTGTGGCTGGGCGCCAGCGTCGCTGCGCTGCCTCACTACTACTACCCCTTCGTGCTGCTGGTGAGGCTCACTCCCCCGGTGCTGCTGCTGGTGGGCCTGGGGCTGCTCCGCCGCTGGTCGCCGGCCCTGCGCGTCTGCCTGCCCTGCCTGTGGCCGGTCCTGCTCGTGACCTTCAAGGGCTGGAAGTCGCCCTTCTACCTGACGCCCCTGCTGCCGCTGCTGTTCGTCGTCGCCGCCGCCTCGCTGCGGGAGCTGGTGCGTTCCCTCCCGCCCGCCAGGCGGAGCTGGGCCGCCGGCGCGGCCGGCGCGGGGGGCCTGGCGTTTCAGCTCGCAGCCGTGGTGGACTCCCACCCGGACCACCTCATGGGCGGCATTCGCTACGGCGCCAGGCTCTACGGCGAGTTCGCCGGCCCCGCGGTCTCCCACGGCCAATGGGTGTCCGAGGCCCTCCAGCGGGTTCGCGACGACGCGTCCGCGCCCGACGTGGTCGTGCTGGTGCCGCTCGGCTTCGCTCCCCGCCAGGTGGCGCTCTACTCGGCCCGCCTCGGCCTTTCGCAGGTCCACACCCCAGACCGCCTGAAGCGCGGCCTGAACCCGCGCGAGGTCGACTACGTGGTGGTGAGCCACGAGGTCCTCGCGCACGCCGAGGGGCGACGGTGGAACGGCGCGCTGCTGGCCCTGGTGGCCGACGCCGGCGCGTTCCGGCCGTTGTCGGCGGTGCGCACGGCGGGCTTCCCGACCGCCACGATCTGGAAACGGATCGCCGCGGCGGGGCCCTCCGCGCCGGCCCCTCCGCGCCGGGTGGCGTCGGTCAATGTTCAGTAATACTGTACACTGTTCGTTGTGCGTGAACTTCCCGCCGAGGCTCCCGCGGCCCCTCGAGAGCGCGCCCCGGCACCCCGCCTGCCCGACCGACTGCTGACCCTGGCGGCCCTGCTGTTCGGGCTCGTGACGCTCTTCTATCCTTTCGGGGGCGACCAGGGCCTGTACTACTACGTCGGGCGGGAATGGCTGGCGGGGTCGGTCCCGTACCGCGACGCGATGGAGCAGAAGACGCCCCTGGTGTTCCTGCTCCACGCCCTCCTGGTCTTCGTGACGGGTCAGAACATGTGGGCGATCCGCGTGGCCGAGCTGGCCTGGGTGGTCGTGGTCGGGCTCGCGGTCGCCGACCTGGCGTCGCCTGCGGGCGAGCCCCGCCGGCCAGGCGCGAGGGGCCTGGCGGCCCTCGCGGTCTCGCTGCTCTACTTCGGCCTGTTCAACTACTGGGACACGGCCCAGTGCGAGATCTGGTACGCAGGCCTGAGCCTCTTCTCGCTGCGCGCGGTGGTCCGGCGGCCCACCGGCCCCAGGAGCTGGTGGCTCGCGGGGCTCTTCGGGGGACTGGCCCTGCTCATGAAGCCGCCGGCGGCGCCGCTCTTGGCGCTGGTCGTCGGCGTGATGCTCGCCCGCGCGGTTGGAGCCTCGGCGCCGGGAGCCGGCCGCAAGGCCGTGCTCGGCGCGCTCGCGGCCTTCGGAGCCGGCGCCTCCCTCCCGCTCGCGCTCGTGGCCCTCTACTTCCTCGGTGCCGGGGGCCTGGCGCACCTCGTCGACCTGGCGTTTCGAGCCAATTACCACGACATGATCCACAGCTCGACGGTGTCCGGGCCCGCCGACGTCCTCCGCAGGATCGGCGACGCCGCCTCGAGGACGGGCCCGCTGGCGCCGAGCATCCTGGTCCTGACCCTGCTGGGCACGGGCTGGTCGTTGCGCCGACGGCGAAGCCTGGGCGAGAACCGCTACGCCCTCGGGCTGCTCCTCCTCCTCGCCGGTTGTCTGGCGGTCGTCATGCAGCGCAAGTTCTACGGGTACCACTGGGGCGCGCTGGCCCCGCTGATGGCGCTGCCGCTCGTCTGCCTGGGCGTCGACCTGGAGCGGACCCTCGCGCGACGCGCCGGCGCGCGTCCGGGGCTCGGCCCGGCGCTGGCGGCGGCTCTGCTGCTGGCCGGCCTCGCGACGACCGGGCCGGCCAGGGACTATGCCCGCACGGCGTCACTGACGGGCCAGTACCTGCTGGGCCGGATCGACCGGGCGGCGTTCCTCGCGCCCTTCGCGCTCGACCACAACACCCCCTACGCCCAACAGGAGGTCGTCGGGCGCTGGATCGCCCGCCACAGCTCGCCGACGGACCAGGTGGCCGTGCGCGGTTTCGAGCAGGTGGTCTACGCGGTGGCGCAGCGCCGGTCCCCCACCCGCTTCTTCTGGACCCGCTGGCTGACCGAGCCGCGCCGCGCTTATCGACGGGCGGAGTGGCTGGCCGAGGACCGGGACGCCTTGCGCCGGCAACCGCCGCGCTACGTCG
Organism: Vicinamibacteria bacterium; assembly: GCA_039812725.1. GTDB lineage: Bacteria > Acidobacteriota > Vicinamibacteria > Fen-336 > Fen-336 > JBDIBD01. The sequence continues at coordinate 16,019 of JBDIBD010000025.1, forward strand.
TGGTCAACCTGCGCGCTCGCGAGGGTCCCGCCTCTCGAGCCCACTTCGAGGCGCTCGGCTACGTGGAGCGCTTCCGGCACGAGCGGCTCACCGTGCTGGAGCGCCGTCCGACGGGGACCTGATCGCGCTGGCTCCCCGGCCGCCCGCGCGGCGCCCCGCCGCGCTTCCTTGACGGCCCCGCGACGGCTCCGCATAATCGTCGGAAGGAGTCGGCAGTGGCGGACACGACGGAGACGGCGCACGGCGACGAGGTCAAGAAGCTGGTCGGCGACCTGGGCCAGACCCTGCAGCGCACGCTGGCGGAGTCGCCCCAGGTGGCGCTGTGCCTCAACCGCATCCGGGCCGCGGGCTACGAGGTCTCGCTGGTGCTCGAGGCCACCATCGGCTTCAGCCGGGCGGGCGCCCGCGAAGGCGACGCGGAGGCGGCCGCCACGGCGCACTTCGACTTCCGGGTCGAGAAGGGCGAGCCGGCCCGCGTCAAGATGACGCCCCTCGACAAGAAGTTCCTGCGCTCGCTCAAGATCAGCGTCGAAGAGGAAGAGTAGCGGGCCTAGGGCCCGGCCAGCTCGTAGACGCCCACGCCGTCGCGCTCGAAGACCGGCCGCAGGATGGCCCGCACGCCCGGCTCCGGCGCGCGCCCGTAGACGCACACCAGCCGCGCCCCCAGCCCCGCCGCCAGCTCGCGCGCCTCGCGCGGGTCGCCGGTCTTGAAGAAGCGCCGCACCTGGCGCTCGCGCTCGGCGGAGAAGCGCACCGGCGCGAACTGCAGCATGTACGGCAGGTACTCGGTGTAGGCCAGGCGGCGGCCCGCGAAGACCAGCGGCGGCGGCGGCCAGCGCGAGAAGGGGGTCTGCAGCACCACCTCGCCGGGGGCGCTGACGCGCGCCAGGGCGCGCGTGGCCTCGAGCACCTCGGGCGGCACGCGCTCGGCCGGGGTGGCCAGCCGGGCGGCCACGAGCTGGACGGTGTTCGGCAGGCTGAGCGCGAAAGCCAGGGCCAGCAGCAGCCAGGGCCGCCGGCTCTCCCAGGCCCGCGCCACCAGCCCGACCAGCGCGAAGACCCACAGGAACACCGCGCTGTGCACCACGAAGTAGGCGCCCTCGTCGAACGTCCCGTCGGGGATGATCTTGAGGAGCAGCCGCAGCGGCCAGCCCGAGAGCGCCAGCACCGCCAGCGCCACCCCGGCCGCGGGGCCGCGCAGCGCCCGCCAGGCCGGCAGCAGCCCGAAGGCCAGCAGCCCCAGCCCGAGCGCCAGCCAGACGCCGCTCCAGGCCAGCTGACCGCCCCAATCGGGCGAGACCAGGCCGATGCGCGCCAGCAGGGCCCGCCCCGGGCCGAGCGGCAGCAGCGAGGTCCCGGTCGAGTCCAGCTGGTGACCGGTCACGAGCACCGCCACCACCACCGCGCAGGGGGCCGCGACCAGCACCAGGGCGCGGCGCTCCTCCCGGCACAGCAGGAAGGCCAGGCCCAGGCCCAGCAGCAGCTGCGCCGCCAGGAAGATCTTGAAGGTCGGCAGCGCCAGGCCCAGCAGCGCGGCCACCGCCAGCCAGCCCCGGCCCTGCCCCAGCCGGGCGCGCTGCAGCCCGGCCAGCACGCCCACCGCGAGGGCCACGGCCGGGATGACGGGGTTGGCGAAGAACAGCGACAGCTGCACGCTGGTCAGCAGCAGCTCGCTCCAGAAGCTGATGCCGAGCAGGGGCACGAGCAGGTAGCCCAGGTCGCCCAGCAACGGCGTCCAGCCGGCCAGGCGCACCACCAGGCGCGGCGCGCCCAGCAGCCAGGCCGCGCTGCGCAGGGCCAGCACCAGGGCCACGGCCCACAGCGCCAGGTCGAAGCGCGCCAGCGCGTCGTAGGGGTGCGTCCCGGCCCAGCGCAGCGCCGCCGCGCGCACCAGGTGCGGCCCGTAGTGGTAGCGCATGGGCACGCCGGCCAGGCCGGGCACCTGGGGCGGGAAGCCGTGCGAGACCTCCCAGGTGACGGCCACGTGGAAGGCGGTGTCGACGCGCTCCAGCGGGTCGAGGGCGAACGAGCCGTCGGGCTGGCAGCGGTTGAAGCGGAACTGGGTGGCCGCGAACAGCAGCAGCAGCACGGCCGACGGCCAGAGCGCCCCCCGCAGGCGCGGCCCGTCGGCCAGGCGCCAGCCGGCCCGGGGCCGCCACAGCAGCGTGCCGTCGAGGGCCAGCACCAGGGCCGGGAACAGCCAGGCCGCCCCCGTGCCCAGGCTGAGCCAGGAGGCCCCGGCGCACAGCGTCAGCCCGAGCGGGATGACGACGGCGGGGTCGATCCGCAGCCGCAGCAGCCGCAGCGCCGCGACGGCCGGCAGGAGGATGGCCAGCAGCGCGAACGCCAGCCAGGCGGCGACGGCGACGGCCAGCGGCTGCCCGTCGGGAAGGCAGGTCAACCGCCCCCTACCTCCGCGGGTTGAAGGCCGCCCGGCCCGCGAAGCGCGCCACGGCCCCCAGCTCCTCCTCGATGCGCAGCAGCTGGTTGTACTTGGCGATGCGGTCGGTGCGCGAGGCCGAGCCGGTCTTGATCTGGCCGCAGTTCGTGGCCACGGCCAGGTCGGCGATGGTGGCGTCCTCGGTCTCGCCGCTGCGGTGGCTCATCATGCAGGTGTAGCCGGCCCGGCCGGCCAGGGCCACGCAATCGAGGGTCTCGGTCAGCGTGCCGATCTGGTTGACCTTGATCAGCACCGAGTTGGCGATGCCGTCGCGGATGCCCTCGGCCAGGATCTTCGGGTTGGTGACGAACAGGTCGTCGCCGACCAGCTGGATCTTCGAGCCCAGGGCGCGCGTGAGCAGCTTCCAGCCCTCGCGGTCGCGCTCGCCCATGCCGTCCTCGATCGAGAGGATGGGGTAGTCCTTCGCCCACCGCTCGTACATCCGGACCATCTGCTCGGAGGTCTTCTTCTCGCCGCCCGACTTCTTGAACACGTAGGCCCGGCCCTCGTGGAACTCGGAGGCGGCCGGGTCGAGCGCCAGGCCGATCTGGCTGCCGGGCTTGTAGCCCGCGGCGCGGATGGCGTCGAGGATGGTCTCCAGGGCCTCCTCGCTCGACTTCAGGTTGGGGGCGAAGCCGCCCTCGTCGCCGACCGCCGTGGAGAGGCCCTTCTTCTTGAGCAGCGCCTTCAGGTTGTGGAAGGTCTCGACGCCGGCCCGCAGCGCCTCGGCGAACGAGTCGAAGCCGTGGGGCGCGATCATGAACTCCTGCGGGTCGAGGTTGTTGTCGGCGTGGGCGCCGCCGTTGATCACGTTCATGCAGGGCACGGGCAGCGTGCGGGCGTTGGTGCCGCCCACGTAGCGGTAGACGGGCTGCGAGGTGGCCTCGGCGGCGGCCTTGGCCACGGCCAGCGAGACGGCCAGGATGGCGTTGGCCCCCAGGCGCTTCTTGGTGTCGGTGCCGTCCAGGTCGATCATCAGGGCGTCGATCAGGGCCTGGTCGAGGGCGTCCTCGCCCGAGAGGTGCTCGGCGATCACGTCGTTGACCGCCGCCACGGCCTTGCGCACGCCGCGGCCGAGGTAGCGCTTCTTGACCCCGTCGCGCAGCTCGACGGCCTCGCGCTCGCCGGTCGAGGCGCCGGAGGGCACCGCGGCCCGCCCCAGGGCCCCGCACTCGAGCACCACCTCGACCTCGACGGTCGGGTTGCCGCGGCTGTCCAGGATCTCACGCGCAAAGATCGAGTCGATGTTGGTCATGGTCCCTCACTTGTACGCCGGATCGACGTAGCACTCCTCGCCGGGGGAGACCACCACGATGCCCCCTTCCGACACGGTGTGGCGGCGGCGGTCCTGCTCGGCGTCGTAGCCGATCACGGCCCCGCCCGGGATCTCCACGTCGCGGTCGACGATGGCCCGCATGATGCGCGCGTGGCGGTTGACCACCACGTTCGGCATCAGGATCGAGTCCTGCACGTCGCAGTACGAGTGCACGCGCACGTTGGGCGACAGCACCGAGCGGCGCACCTCGCTGCCGGAGACGATGCAGCCCATCGAGACGATCGACTGCAGCGCCAGGCCGCGGCGGCCCTCCTGGTCGAAGACGAACTTGGCCGGCGGGAACTGCGGCATGTACGAGCGCAGCGGCCACTCGGGGTCGTAGAGGTTGAAGACCGGGTCCACCTGGATCAGGTCCAGGGAGGCCTCGTAGTAGGCGTCCAGGGTGCCCACGTCGCGCCAGTACTTGGCGGCCTTCTTGTTCTCGTCCCAGAACAGGTAGGCGTAGACGCGCTCGCCCGAGTAGACCAGGCGCGGGATGATGTCGTGGCCGAAGTCGTGGCTCGAGTCGCTCTCGGCGTCGCGCAGCAGCTCGCGCTGCAGCAGCTCGAAGTCGAAGATGTAGATGCCCATCGAGCCCAGGCAGAAGCCCGGGCTCCAGGGCGAGGCCACGGCCGCCTCGGGCTTCTCGCGGAAGCCGGTCACGCGGCTGTCCTCGTCGACCTCCAGCACGCCGAAGCGGCGCGACTCGGCCAGCGGCACCTCGATGGCGGCCATGGTCAGGGCCGCGCCGCGGGCGATGTGCACGTCGAGCATGCGCCCGTAGTCCATCTTGTAGATGTGGTCGCCCGACAGCACGATCACCCAGCGCGGCCGCTCGTGCTCGATCGAGTACAGGTTCTGGTAGACCGCGTCGGCGGTGCCCAGGTACCAGTGCTCGCCCACGCGCTTCTGGGGCGGCAGGATCTCGACGAACTCGCCCAGCTCCGGGTTGACCACGGTCCAGCCCATGCGGATGTGGCGGTTGAGGCTCTGGGCCTTGTACTGGGTGGCGATGAAGATCTTGCGCAGCCCCGAGTTGATGCAGTTGGAGAGGGTGAAGTCGACGATGCGGTAGTTGCCGCCGAAGGAGACCGCCGGCTTGGCCCGGTCGCGGGTCAGCGGGTAGAGCCGCTCGCCCGCCCCGCCGGCCAGCAGCACGGCCACCACGTCGCGCAGCAGGAGCACGTTCACGGCCGCTCCTTGAGCAGCACCCGGGCCGGGGCCCCGTCGCCCCCGGGGATGCGCAGGGGCAGGCAGATCATCTCGTACTCGCCCTCCTCGACCTCGGACAGGTCGAGCCCCTCCACGATCACGACGCCGGCCGAGAGCAGGGCGCGGTGGGCCGGCAGGTCGTGGCTGCCGTGGGCGTCGACCGAGAGGTAGTCGATGCCCACCAGCTTGAGCCCGGCCTGCACCAGGTAGGCGGCCGCGTCCTCGGTCAGGTGGACGTGGTCCTCCTGGAAGGTCGGGCGGTGCATCTGGCCCGACATGCGCGTGCGCAGGAGCAGGCGCAGGTCGGCGCGCAGGTCGCAGGCCTCGAGGTCGGCCCGCTCGATGCGCTCGCGCACGCGCAGGTCGACCACGCGGGCCTTTCCCACCAGGATCTCGAGCGGCAGCTCGTCCACCCCGGCGCCCTCCGGCAGCAGGTGGGCCGGGGCGTCGACGTGGGTGCCGGTGTGGGTGCCCAGGCTGAGCCGGGAGAGCCGGTAGGGGTGGCCCTGCTCGAGGGCGCGCAGGGCCTCGATCTCGAAAGGCGGATCGCCGGGGTAGGTCGGGAGCGCCCGGGTCAGGGGAACGGTCACGTCGTGGATCTTCATGGAGGGCTGGCGCTCCCCAGGCGGTGTGCCTCGGTTTATAGCACCCGCCCTGCCCGGCCGCAACCGCGCCGGGCGCCGCGCAAGCCCCACGGCCGCGGAGGGTTGACAGCCCCCGGGGGGACTGCTAGCTTGGGTCGTGATCCACGGCTGGGGGGACGTGTCCGCGGGGAGGTCCGCATGGCGCCGATGAGCTGCAGCCGCCGCCTGACCCTGGCGGCGGCGGTTCTCGCCTGTGCCGCCACCGTCGGCCACGCCGACGCCCGCGAGCAGGGCGGCTCGGTGCAGGGCTGGGTCGAGGACAGCCAGGGCTTGCCGGTGTCCGGCGCCCTCGTCTCCATCTTCGGCCAGGGCCTGCGCGAGGGCGGCCTGGTGGCGTTCACCGACGCCACCGGCCACGTCACGCTGCCCTCGCTGCCGGCGGGCTCCTACGTGCTGCGGGCCGTGGCGCGCGGCCGCCAGCGCACGGCGGCGCGGCAGATCACCGTGCTGCCCGACCAGCGCACCTTCTTCTCGCTCAGCCTCGGCGGCAGCAACCCCGGCACCGCGGTCTCGGTCGCGGACAGCCCGGCGGGCCTGCTGCCGGCCACGGCCACGCCGCCCGCCGCGATGCCGGCCGCGGACGAGGCCGCGCGCGAGTGGCGCTGGCTGGTCAGGCACAAGCGCCGCACGCCGCTCGAGAGCGCGGACGCCGGCCTCCAGACGGCTTCCGCCGGCGACTCCTTCGCGCCCTCGGGGATGGAGCTGGGCGCGCTGGCGGGGCGGGTGGAGTTCCTGGCTCACGCCTCGCCCGACGGGCTGGCGGGCCAGCTGCCGCTCGAGGCCGACCTCTCGGGCCTGGGCCTGGTGCGGCTGGAGGGGCGCCTGTTCGACAGCGGGCGCTGGAGCGTGGGCGGGGTCATGGCCGAGTCCCAGACCCGCGGCTGGCGGCTGGCCGGCGAGTTCGTGCTGGAGCCGGTCACCGGGCACCGCCTCGAGGCGGGCTCGGGCTACGGCCGCCTGGCCCTGCGTCCCACCGCCGCCGACGCCGACGCGGGCCTCGAGCCCGACCTGTGGCGCGGCCAGTTCGGGGCCCTGTTCGTGCGCGACACGGTGGCGCTGGGCGAGCGCGGCGAGGCCAGCCTGGGCGCGCGCTGGAACTACTACGGCTTCCTCTCCGACTCGCTGCACCTCGACCCGTCGGCCGCGGTCGAGTGGCGTACCGGCGAGAAGGGCCGGCTGCGGGCGGCCGTGTCGGCGCGCACCGTGGCGCCGGGCGGCGACCTGCTGACCCTCTCGACGCTGGCG
>JBDIBD010000026.1:0-22499 GCA_039812725.1 Vicinamibacteria bacterium
GGTCGCCGGCCGCCACGCCGGTGGCGTCGGCCACGCGCTCGGGCGGGAAGCGGGCCGCGGCCGCGCGCAACTCGACGAGACCGTCGCTGAACCCGGCCAGCCGCCCGGGGCGTGCCAGGTCCTCCTCGAAGAGCACCTGCAGCAGCGCCAGCAGCAGCAGCGCGTCGGTCCCCGGCCGGATCGGCACGTAGTGGCTGGCCACGCGGGCGGTCTCGGTGCGGCGCGGGTCCACCACCACCAGCCGGCCGCCGCGCGCCAGCAGGGCCGGCAGGCGCCGCTCGATCCCCGGCGCGGTCATCAGGCTGCCGTTGGAGGCCAGCGGGTTGGCCCCCAGCACCAGGAGAAAGTCCGTGCGGTCCACGTCGGGGACGGGCAGCAGCAGCTGGCTGCCGAACATGAGCAGCCCGGCCAGCATGTGCGGCAGCTGGTCCGTGGAGGTGGCCGAGAAGCGGCTGTGGCTGTGCAGCACGCGCTCGAAGACCTGGCTGAAGAGCAGCAGGCCGTGGTCGTGCACCACCGGGTTGCCGAGGTACGTGGCCACCGCGTGCCGGCCGTGCGCGCGCTGCAGCTCGTGCAGGCGCCGGGCGGCCTCGTCGAGGGCCTCGTCCCAGCCGACGGGCTCGAAGCCCCGGGCCGTGCGGCGCAGGGGCTGGCGCAGCCGGTCGGGGTCCTCGTGCAGGTCCACCAGGGCCACGGCCTTCGGGCAGACGTAGCCGCGGCTCAGCGGGTCCTCGGCGTCGCCCCGCAGGTCGGTCACCTTCCCGCGCTCCACCCGCAGGGCCAGGCCGCAGGCCGCCTCGCACAGGGGGCAGGTGGCGAAGTGGGTGGGCGCGGGCGGCATCAGCGCGCCGCCACGAGATGGAAGGACTGGACGTACCCCTCGTCCGAGAGGGGCGGCACCGCCGAGCGCGCGGAGCGGCGCCAGGCCTCGCGGCGCTCCCTGTCCCAGGTGGCAGCCGCGGCCGGGTCCTGCCCCGCGAGGCCAGGCCTCGCCAGTGCGGCGAGCGGGCCGGCGAGCACCCCTGGCGAACGACGCATGCGGGCTTCCTTACCACACTTCCCGTCGGGAGGAGCCGGCCCGGGAGTAGACTCCCGTGCCGAGATGCCCCCTCCCGGTCTCTACGACTCTTGCCCGCACTGCCAGCAGGCGGTGCCGGCCGACGCCTGGGTGTGCGCCTTCTGCCGCCGGGACCTGGCCGTGGACGTGGTGCTGGCCCCGGTGGCCAACCCGCGCGAGCGCTACCGTCTCGCACGGCTCCTGGCCGACGCGGGACCGCCCTTCCCCGACTTCGCGCGGCTGCAGCAGGTGCTCGCTGAGCCAGCGCCGCGGCTGGCGCGCCGCGTGACGCGCGAGGCGGCCTTCGGCTTCGCCGGTCCCCTCGAGGCTCGGGGCGTGGCTTTCGAGCTGCTGCCGAGCGACGCCCCGGGACAGGCCGGCGGCGTGGCCGGCCTGCTCGACCGGGTGGGCGGCCTGTCGGGCCGCAACCAGGTCCTGGCCGCGCTGGCCCTGCTCGGGCTGGGCGGAGCGCTGGTGGCGGGCCTGGCCTGGCTGTGGGCCAGCCGCCCGCTCGGCCATGCCGAGCTGGGTCGGATCGGCCAGGCCTCGACGGTGGTCGTCACCAGCGGCGGCTGCACCGGCTCTGGCTTCTACGTGAGCCGCTCGGCCGTGCTCACCAACGCCCACGTCATCTGCGCCCCCGGGGGCCCTGTCGGCGTGGGCCGCCTGCAGGGGCGCGTGACGCGCTCCGAGCCGGGCCTCGACATCGCGCTGGTCGAGGTCTCGGGGGGGACGGGCAAGCCCCTGCCGCTGGGCGACGCCGGCGCGCTGGAGCCCGGCGACCCGATCGTGCTGGTGGGGGCCCCTCTCGGCATGCAGGGAGCGGTGCACGTGGGCCGTGTCAGCAACCCGCACCAGCCCCTGATGGGCGTGACCTACCTGCAACTCGACGCCAACGTCAACCCCGGCAACAGCGGCGGGCCGCTGCTCAACCCGCGCGGTGAGGTGGTCGGCATCGTCACGGCGGCGGTGCGCGACGCGCGCCACATCGGGCTCGCGCTGCCGATCAACTACGCCTTCCAGGAGAAGGACTTCGTCGCGGCGCCGCCGCTGCGCAACTGGCGCGGCCTGATGAAGAAGGGGCCGCGCGTGTTCCTGGAGCGGGTCGAGGAGGCCAAGGCCGAGAACCGCAAGGAGGTCGAGACCTTCGCCAAGGCCTTCCGGCGTCCGGGCCTGGTGTTCGCCGCGGTCAGCCCGAGCGGCACGGCCGTGGCCATGCTCGTGCGGCGCGGGCCGTTCGACCCCGGCGGCAGCTACCGGGTCAGCCTGCGCCGGGGCAGCCTGCCGCTGTGCGAGGGCGACGTGACGGTGGCCGAGTGGCGGCGGTTCAGCCCCGACGAAGATCTCCAGGGCAGCCTGCTGGGCGCCTGGATCGCGGACAACGGCCTCGCCAACGACCTCTTCGTTGGACCAATCGAGGTCCCGCCGCGCACCTGCCACGGGCTGCAGCCGGGGGACCGGATGACGCTGGCAGGGGCCGACCCGGAGGCTCCCGAGGCGACGCTCGAGCCTCCCTCGAGCCCGCGTTGACGCTGCGAGCAGCCCTCAGATAGACTGCCCGGTGCACTCGTCCCGGGAGGACTCCTCATGGCTATCCGCGTCGGAATCAACGGTTTCGGGCGCATCGGGCGCAACATCCTGAGGGCCGCGCTGCACGACAAGGACATCGAGTTCGTGGCGGTCAACGACATCACGGACGCCAAGACCCTCGGCCACCTGCTCAAGTACGACTCGATCCTCGGCAACCTGCCCGACGAGGTCAGGGTCGAAGGCGACACCATCCACGTGGCCGGCCGCAGCGTGAAGGTGCTGGCCACCAAGGACCCGGCCCAGCTGCCCTGGAAGGCCATGGGCGCCGAGTACGTGGTCGAGTCCACCGGCCTCTTCACGGACGCCGCCAAGGCCAAGGCCCACATCGACGCGGGCGCGAAGAAGGTCATCATCTCGGCCCCCGCCAAGGGCGAGGACCTGACCATCGTGATGGGCGTCAACCACGACAAGTACGACGCCAAGGCCCACCACATCGTCTCGAACGCCTCCTGCACCACCAACTGCCTGGCCCCCGTCGCCAAGGTGCTGAACGACTCGTTCGGCATGGTCAAGGGCCAGATGACCACGGTGCACTCGTACACCAACGACCAGAAGATCCTCGACCTGCCGCACAAGGACCTGCGCCGGGCGCGGGCCGCGGCCCTGTCGATGATCCCGACCTCGACCGGCGCGGCCAAGGCCCTGCACCTGGTGGTGCCGGAGCTCAAGGGCAAGCTGGACGGCGTGGCCATCCGCGTCCCGACCCCCAACGTCTCGGTGGTGGACCTGACCGTGCAGCTCGACAAGGCCGCCACGGCCGAGGCCATCAACGCGGCCTTCAAGGCCGCCGCGAACGGGCCGATGAAGGGCGTGCTGGCGGTCACCGACGAGGAGCTGGTCTCGATCGACTTCCGCGGCAACCCGCACAGCTCGATCGTGGACGCGCCGCTCACCAAGGTCGTCGACGGGCACCTGGCCAAGGTCTTCTCCTGGTACGACAACGAGTGGGGCTTCTCGTGCCGCGTGAAGGACCTGCTGCGCTTCATGGCCGCCAGGGCCTAGCCGCGCCACGGCTCTCCACGACACGCCGGGCGGGGGCTCCCCGCCCGGCCCCGCTCCTGCCGTTCCCCGGGACCCGTTCCCGGCGCGAGCCGCCCATCCCTAGGAGCCCATCATGGCCAAGCAGACCGTCAGAGACCTGAAGGACGTACGCGGGCGCACCATCTTCGAGCGCGTGGACTTCAACGTGCCCGTCAAGGACGGCGTGATCGGCGACGACACGCGCGTGCGCGCGGCCGTGCCCACCATCAAGTTCCTCGTGGAAGCCGGCGCGCGGCTGGTGCTGGCCTCGCACCTGGGCCGGCCCAAGAAGGGCCCGGCCCCGGAATTCAGCCTGGCGCCGGTGTCGAAGCGCCTGGCCGAGCTGCTGGGCCGCCCGGTCGCGATGGCCCCCGAGTGCGTGGGCGGCGAGGTGCGCGCGCTGGCCGCCGGGCTGAAGGACGGCGACGTGCTGCTGCTCGAGAACGTGCGCTTCCACCCGGAGGAGGAGAAGAACGACCCGGCCTTCGCGCAGCGCCTGATCGCCGACAGCGGCGCGACCATCTTCGTCAACGACGCCTTCGGCACGGCCCACCGGGCGCACGCCTCCACCGAGGGCGTCTCGAAGCACGTGGCCACCTCGGTGGCCGGCTTCCTGATGGAGACCGAGCTGCGCTACCTGGGCCTGGCCCTGCAGGCGCCCGAGAAGCCCTTCGTGGCGGTCATGGGCGGGGCCAAGGTCTCCGACAAGATCGAGGTCATCGAGAGCCTCCTGCCGCGCGTGGACGCGCTGCTGGTCGGCGGCGGCATGGCCTACACCTTCTTCCGCGCCCAGGGGCTCCCCACGGCCAAGAGCCTGGTGGAGGAGGACAAGCTCGATCTGGCGAAGGAGCTGCTGGCGAAGGCCGGCGGCAAGCTCGTGCTGCCCACGGACCACGTGGTGGCCTCGGCCTTCGCGGCCGACGCCGAGTCGCGCACGCTGCCGGTGCGCGAGATCCCCGAGGGCTGGATGGGCCTCGACGTCGGCCCCCAGACACGGGCCGACTTCGCCGCGCGCGTGCGCGCCGCGAAGCTGGTGCTCTGGAACGGCCCCATGGGCGTGTTCGAGATGAAGCCCTTCGCCGAGGGGACCCTGGCCGTGGCGCGGGCCCTGGCCGAGTGCCCCGGCACCACCATCGTGGGCGGCGGCGACAGCGTGGCCGCGCTGACGCAGATGGGGCTGTCCGACAAGGTCTCGCACGTCTCGACCGGCGGCGGGGCCTCGCTGGAGTTCCTGGCCGGGGACCCGCTGCCCGGCGTGGTCTGCCTGCAGGAGGCTTGAAGATGCGCCGACCGGTGATCGCCGGCAACTGGAAGATGTACAAGACGCCGGGCGAGGCCGCGCTGCTGGCCCGCGAGGTGGTGGACGGGGCGCCAGGCTCGCCCGCGGTGATCGTGGCGCCGCCTTTCACGGCGCTGCAGGCGGTGGCCGACGTGCTGCGCGGCTCGCCGGTGGGCCTGGCCGCCCAGAACATGCACTGGGAGAAGGAGGGCGCCTACACCGGCGAGGTCTCCCCGCCGATGCTGAAGGCGGTCGGCTGCTCCCACGTCATCCTGGGCCACTCCGAGCGCCGCACCCTCTTCGGCGAGTCCGACGCGGGCGTGGCGCGCAAGGCCGCTTCCGCCTTCGCCCACGACCTGGTGCCGATCGTCTGCGTCGGCGAGACGCTGGCCGAGCGCGAGTCCGGTCGCACGATGGACGTGGTCGGCCGCCAGCTGGCGACGGCCCTGCAGCCCCTCACGCCGCAGCAGCTGGCCGCCGCGCTGGTGGCCTACGAGCCGGTCTGGGCCATCGGCACCGGGCGCAACGCCACCCCGGAGCAGGCCCAGGAGGTGCACGCCTTCATCCGCCGGCAGGTGGCCGTCTCGCACGGCGACGGGACCGCCCAGGCCCTGCGCATCCTCTACGGCGGCAGCGTCAAGCCGGAGAACGCCGGGGAGCTGCTGGGCCAGGCCGACGTGGACGGGGCGCTGGTGGGGGGCGCGTCGCTGAAGGCGGACTCGTTCCTCAAGATCGTGCGCGCCGCCCGCTAGCCCGGCCGGCCCCCCCGGGGGGGGTGGTTCCCAGGCTGGGGCGGACCGCGTAAACTAGGTGGATTCGACCCTGACGGGGGGACGGCGGGAAATGGAGGCACGGATGTCGAGAGCGAGGACGAGTCTGGCGGCGGTGGCCTGCCTGGCGCTGGCTGGAGGGGCCGCCGCGCAGCGCGCCCAGGAGAGCTGGCCGGTCGGCCCGGCCCAGGGCAAGCTGGCCTTCTACACGGAGGTCTTGAAGGGCATCGGAGCCCAGGTCTCCCCCGCGGGAAGGCCCGACATCGACGGGCGCGTGAGCGTGCCCTTCCGGGCCAGCGGGGACCTCGTGCTGGAAGCGCCCGGCTCGATCTTCGCCGACTTGGGCAAGGGGGCGCTGCGACTGGCCTCGCGCGGCGTGCTGCGCGGACCCGGCGGCGCCATCCAGCTCGGCGGCCTGGAGCTGCGCCGCGGCACCGAGGAGCGCTCGTTCGTCTTCGTGGACGCCCAGGGCCAGGAGTGGCTCGCGGCGGACCACATGCACTACAAGGTCGACCGTGACGCGCGGCAGGTGCGCATGTTCAACCTCGACGTGCGCCTGACCACGGGCGCCGCGCGAGTCCTGGGCGACACGCGCTACGAGGGACTGGCCGTGGCCGTCATGGAGCTGAGCGCGCCCGTGGGCATCCCGGCCGGCTCGGTCGAGACGCCGGACGGTTCGTGCACGACTCCCAACTGGGGCGTGCCCGACAACGACGTCGGCCTCATCGGCATCGACTCGGTGCAGCAGATGGCGCGTGAGGGCACCTTCCCCACCGGCCGCATCGCGATCGCCCCCTCGGCGACCCTGCAGAACGTGGGCACCACGGACGTGCCCTGGTACGGCAAGTTCAGCGGCAGCTTCCCGCCCTACAACAACGACCAGCACCCGTTCCTGGTCTGGAACGCCTACCGCCTCGCGAACGGCGCCCTGGAGCAGATCGGCGTCTCGCCGCTCAAGCACGCCTTCCTGACGATCAACAGCCTCTGCTCGTGCGGCAGCGGCAACATCCTCTGGGTGGGCTGCGCGGACACCTACGGCACGGGCACCAACGACGGCACCAGCAGCCTGGGCCCGCGCTCGGAGATCCTGCCCAGCATCGGCTACTGGCAGCGCTGCCAGTCGATCTTCGACACCAACTGCGACGGCGTCCAGAACTCGGCTCCGCCGCGCGCCAACAACATGGACCGCCGCATGGCGGTGCTCGAGAGCGACCTGCAGACGCCCGGCGCGACCTACTACATCGACTCCTGGTACGTCGTGCGCGACGACAAGAACATCTTCAACACCATGGGCTGGCGCACGTTCACGGGCACGGGCGGCAGCACCTGGACCTTCAGCCTCGGGAGCTTCACGAACGGCCCGGTCATCGACCAGTGGGTCAACCCGTTGGTCCCGGGCGCCAACGCCCAGAGCGTGCTCTACCCCACCAAGTTCGGCCAGCTCAGGCTCGCCGTGAAGGCCACCGACCTGGGCGGCGGCCAGTGGCGCTACGAGTACGCCCTGATGAACTTCGACTTCGACTCGGGCGTAAAGTCGTTCTCGATCCCGGTGCCGGCCGGCGCCGTGGTCGGCAACGTCGGCTTCCACGATCCGGACAACAACGCGGCCACCGACTGGACCTCCAGCACCGCGGGCAACACGGTGACCTGGACGGCCCCCAACGCCGCCTCGGCGCAACCCTTCAGCACCCTGTACAACTTCCGCTTCACGGTCAACGCCTCGCCCAGCGCGGTCAGCGGCTCCACGGCCACTCTGGGAGTGCAGGCCGCACGAGGCTGGGCGCCGACCATCGCGATCCTGGGCCCCGCCACCCTGACGCCTCTCGCCGAGCTGGCCGAGAAGCAGTAAGGGCACGCCTTTCACCGAGCCCGGGGGCGCGAGCCCCCGGGCTTTTCGTTTGTCCACTAACATTCCGGCGGAGGCCCCCCATGACCCGTCGAGCCTGCAAGCTGCTGGCCGCGCCGCTGGCCCTGGGGCTGGCCCTCGCCCCCGTGGCCGTGGCCCAGGCCGCTCCCGGCGCCGACGAGGTGCGCAGCGCGGTGCGGGCCTGGCGCCAGTCGCACGCCCGCTCGGTGGTGGAGGACCTGGCGCGGCTGGTGCAGCTGCCCAACGTCGCCGGGAACCGCGAGCAGATGGAGCGCAACGCGCGCCACCTGTTCATCCTGTTGAGGAAGCGCGGCTTCGAGGCGCGGCTGCTGCTGCCGGCCCTCAACCTGCGCGGCCTGTCGGCCGGCCACGTGGGCGAGCAGGCCACCAACTCGATCCCCACCGAGGCACGGGCCTCGATCGACTTCCGCCTGGTCCCCGACCAGTCTCCCAGCGGCGTGCAGGCGGCCGTCGAGGCGCACCTGCGGCGGCAGGGCTTCTTCGTGGTCGAGCTGCTGGCCCGCCTCGGACAGGAGCCCCGGCCGTGAGCGCGCCGGCCCCGCTCGACCCGGGCGCGCTGGGGCGCGTGGTGGTGGTCTCGCCCCACGACGACGACGGCAACGTCGGCTGCGGCGGCCTGATCCAGGCCCTGCCCGCTCCGCCGCTCGTGGTGGTCGTGACCGACGGACGGCTAGGCTACCAGGACGCGGCCGAGAAGGACACGATCGTGGCCGTGCGCCAGGGCGAGGCCGCCGAATCCTACGTGCGCCTGGGCGTGCCGCTGCAGCGCGTGGTGTTCCTGGGCTTCCCCGACATGTCGCTGCGCCCCTACCAGTGCTGGGAGACGCCCGACGGCCGCCCGGGGGCCTACCAGCGGCTGCTGCGGCTGTTGCGCGAGGAGCGGGCCGAGACGGTGCTGCTGCCCAGCGCGGGCGACTTCCATCCCGACCACCAGGCCGCCCACGAGGCCGGCCAGGTGGCGGCCGTGCAGGCCCGCGAGACGCTCATGCCCGACCTGGGCCCGCCCGCGCCGATCCGGCTGCTGCTGGCCTACCAGGTCTGGGAGCCGCTCGAGCGGCCGGCCTGGCGGCTGGATCTGGACGAGACTCAGGCCGAGCGCAAGCGCCACTCGCTGCGGGCCTATCGCTCGCAGGGCCCGATCATCGAGGAGCTGATCCGGCGCGAGACGCTCTCGTTCGCCGAGGAGCGCTTCGCCGAGTTGCGCCGCTTCGCCTGACCGATCCTCGTCCTGCCAACGCGACGCCGTTGCTCCCGGGGGCAGCCCCCCTCACCTCGTGACGGGCTCAGCCCAGCAGCCGCGCCAGGACCTCGGCGGCGCGCTGGCAGTCGGCCCGCGAGACGTCGTGGTGGGTCACCAGCCGCAGGGTGGCGCCGTCCATGGCCGACGCCAGGATCCCCTGGGCCTTCAGGGCCGCCGCCACCTCGGGGGCCGGGCGGCGCTCCAGCACGGCCACCACGATGTTCGTGCGCTGGGGCTGCACCCGCACCCCCGGGCAGCGCGCTAGCGCTTCGGCCAGCAGCTGCGCGTTCTCGTGGTCCTCCGCCAGCCGGGGGATCATGCGCTCCAACGCCACCAGGCCGGCGGCCGCCAGCACGCCGGCCTGGCGCATGCCGCCGCCCAGCAGCTTGCGCACCCGGCGGGCGCGCTCGACGCGCTCGCGGGTCGAGGCCAGGAGCGCCCCGGCCGGGGCGCACAGCCCCTTCGAGAGCGCCACCATGACCGTGTCGGCCCCGCCCACCAGCTCGGCCGGCGGCCGGCCCAGGGCCACGGCCGCGTTCCACAGCCGGGCCCCGTCGAGGTGCACGCGCAGGCCCGCGGCGTGGGCCGCCTCCACCACCGCGCGGGTCTCCTCCACGGGTTGCACCGCGCCACCGGCCAGGTTCTGCGTGTTCTCGAGAGTCACGAGGCCCAGGTCCGACTTGTAGTACGCCGGCGGCGTCAGCGCGGCCCGCACGTCGTCGGCCTTGAGCAGGCCGTCGGGCGTGCGCACCACCCGCGGCATCACGCCCGAGAGCACGGCCATGCCGGCCAGCTCGTAGCGCACCACGTGGCTGCGCTCCTCGGTCAGCACCTCCTGGCCGCGCTCGGTCAGGAGGTTGATGGCGATGGCGTTGCCCATCGTCCCCGACGGGACGAACAGCGCGGCCTCGCAGCCCAGCAGCTCGGCCGCCCGCTCCTGGAGGCGGTTGACGGTGGGGTCCTCGCCGTAGACGTCGTCGCCCACCTCGGCCTCGGCCATGGCGCGGCGCATCTCGGGGGTGGGGCGGGTGACGGTGTCGGAGCGCAGGTCGATCATTACCGAGCGAGCTTAGCACCGGCGCCGCAAAGGCGAAGGCCCCGCGGCGGGATCGCGACGATCCGGCCAGCGCTCCGCTCGAACCCTCTTCCCGGGAGGACCCCAGGGGAGACTCCTGCGCCGCCCACAACCCCAAGCGCTGCCTCTCCTGCCCCATCGTCACGACGACACAGGACCGCAGCGGCTTCGGCGCGTTGGACCTGAGGAGCGACGCACGCTTCGACAGCTTCGGTCGCAAGATCCGCACGCGACTCTGGGAGACCGGTTCAACGTTCATCGCCACGCTCAAGGACTACGACGCCCTGGGGCGGGTGGCGTGGACCAGCAACCCGTACCGGCCTGGCAGCGAGGCACCCCAGTACACCGACTACACCTACGACGCGCTCGGCCGGCCCAGGACGGTGACGACGCCCGACACCGCCGTGGCGAAAACCACCTACGCGGACAACCTCACCACCACGGTCGACCAGGCCCAGAAGAAGCGTACTGCGACCAGCGACGCCCTCGGTCGCGTGCTCAGCGTGGTCGAGGATCCCGGCGGCCTCGACCTCACCACCAGCTACACTTACGGCGTCTTCGACCAACTCACCGGCGTGGCTCAGGGTTCCCAGACCCGTACGTTCACGTACGACAGCCTGGCGCGGCTCTACCAGGCCACCAACCCCGAGTCGGGCACCACGACCTATGCCTACTTTCCCGGCGGAGAGCTGAAGACCCGTACGGACGCGGCCAACTCGGTTACCACCTACACGTACGACCTCCTCAACCGCGTCAAGACGAAGGTCTACTCTGGCGGGCCCGCGACCCCGAACGTGACCTACACGTACGACGACGCCGCGGTCGAGGAGTCCAAGGGCCGGCTCACCAAGACCCAGACCTCGGCCTCGACAAGCCAGATCCTGGCCTACGACCAGCTCGGCCGCGTGCTGCAGAGCAGCCAGACCACCGGGTCGCGGACCTACCCGTTCGTCTACTCCTACGATCGGGCCGGCAATCTCGCCACGGAGAAGTACCCCAGCGACCGCGTCGTCACCGTGACCTACGATCTGGCCGCCCGCCCGACCCAGGTCGCGGACGCCACCACGGCCTTCGCCAGCTCAGCCACGTACTTCTCCCACGGCGCCGTGGCCGACTTCCAATTGGGCAACTCGCTCTACGAGCACGCCTCGTACAACTCGCGCCTCCAGCTCGACCAGATCGGGCTGGGGCTCACGGCTGTGTCGGACGTGTTCCAACTCACCTACGGGTACGGGGGGAGCGCCAACAATGGGAACGTGCTCTCTCAGGACATCCGGCACACCGTGAACTCGGCGTCGACCACCTGGAGCCAGACCTACTCCTACGACGCCCTCAACCGCCTCAAGACCACCACCGAGCCCGCCATCGCCGGCGGCGCCCAGTGGTCCCAGACGAACAGCTTCGACCGCTACGGCAACCGCTGGATCTCGAGCAGCTCACTGCCTCTGCCTGCTCTCACGCCGACCGCGCAGGCCGATTTCGATGCCGCCAGCAACCGCCTCACGGGTGGCTTGAACCTGTACAGCCTCGCCGGCAACCACACCCAGGACAAGCTGGGACGGAAGATGACCTACGACGCCGAGAACCGGATGGTCCAGTTCGAGGACGAGTTCGGCGTGACTTCCACCTACAGCTACGACGGGGACGGCAAACGCGTGCACGCCAACGTGGACGGAGCAGGCACGACCTACGTCTACGACGCGCTCGGGCGGCTGGCCGGCGAGTACGGTCGCGCGTCCGCCAATCCTGTGGCAGGGGCCCAGTACCTGATGCGAGACCACCTCGGCAGTGTCCGGGTCGTCACCGGCCCCACCGGCACGGTCCTCGCTCGTCACGACTACTTCGTCTTCGGCGACGAAATCGACTCGTCCCTCAACGGTCGTGGGACCCTGTACGCGCCCACGGACAACCTGCGCCAGCGGTTCACGGGGCAGTTGCGCGACAGCGAGAGCGGGCTGGACTACTTCGGTGCCAGGTACTACGGCGCCAAGACGGGACGGTTCACGGCTGTCGACCCCGTCTACACGTGGAAGGAGAACCTGGTCGATCCCCAGCGGTGGAACCGGTATGCCTACGTCCGGAACTCACCTCTCCGGTATGTTGACCCAGAAGGGCGCTCCA
The DNA here is from genome assembly GCA_039812725.1 of Vicinamibacteria bacterium. Taxonomy (GTDB): domain Bacteria; phylum Acidobacteriota; class Vicinamibacteria; order Fen-336; family Fen-336; genus JBDIBD01. The sequence continues at coordinate 12,041 of JBDIBD010000026.1, forward strand.
CCATCGCTGCTGGTGACGGGCGAGTCTTGGAGGTCCGGGAGGACACTGACCTCGGAGTCTATGTGGGGAAGAAGAAGGTGGGCGAGACGGCATACTGGGATGAGTTCAGAAGGCATGACGGAAACACGGGGGCCGTACTTGCCGATGTGATTCCCGGGGCACGGATTGACTTTGGGAGCTCGTGGGACCCCGCCATTCGGTCTGACAACGACTACTCCAAGTTCCTCGGGCTCTATCGCACGTCGCAGGAGTCCAAGAACAACAAGTACTTCGATATCAAGGTAGACACGGACTTATCCCCTGACGGCCCAGGCACCGGCCGGCTCCTCAAGGGAAAGTACGCAACCGCCGAGTCCGCGGGCAACTACCTCGCTGGCCTAAACATGGCAACGGGAAGGTGGGGGTGGGGCTGGTCGATCGCCCGCGACGATGGAATGAGGCTCGCTGGACTACTTCAGCAAGGGCAATGGTCGTGGATCAATGGCACCCGCGCTCTGTTCTTGCACACCTCATGGGGCCCTCCCCCGTACTTCGGTGAAACGACTCACGCCGGGAGATGGATTGATGAGGGCTTCCGAGATGGCCTGAGCCAATGAGGGCCAATGTGGGCGTCCTGGCACTCTCGGTCCTTCTCTGTTCCACGGGTTGCACGGATGACTCCCGGCGAGCCGATGTCCTGCGATTGCAGGTCGGCTCGCGCGATGTCTTCCTCAAGCGACTGACCTGGGGCCGAAACGGTTCACTCGTCGTCCTTTCGGTATCGCCCGACGCGACGGATATCCCGGGGGCAGGTGATTTCCGCTGGCGCGGCCAAGAGCCGCCGCAGCTCCTGTTCCGGGTTGAAGGCAAGGCCCTGCATATCTACGGTAGTGGCATGGCGGATTGGGTCGCACCGAGCAGTCCGGAGAAGTTCCCAGTTCTTGTCATTCTCCATCAGGTCGAGCCGTCGCTGGAGGGCCGCATGCTCGACGATCCAGCGGCGTTTGCTCTCGCAAAGGCCGCGCCCTGGGAGATGAGGCCACTCCCTGTGGCGCCGACGGATGTCAGCCGAGAGACAACCAAGGCTCGCTAGCCGGCCGGGGGGCCCTACCGCGGACTTCGACCACGGCCCCCGACGACTCTCATCCTCGGTATGCCGTTTGACAAGCGGCGATTTGGGGCGGCTGGAGCCTCCGGTGCGGAGCTCCCCGAGGTCGGCGCCCCTTCGCACTCCAGGGAGCACCACACTACAATCTGACTGTGCGCAGGAGGAATCCAAGATGTCGAACGCGAGGCGCGGCGTGAGCCGCCGCGAGATGCTGGGCTGGAGCGCGGCCACGCTGGCCACGGCGGCGTTCTCGGACCTGATCTCGGCCAGCGAGGCCCAGGCCACCGGCCCGGTGAGCGGCATCCGCCACTTCGCCCGCTTCGGCGTGGACGAGCGCATGATCCGCGAGACGCTGGGCGAGGCCCTGGCCACCGGGGGCGACTGGGCCGACGTCTACTTCCAGCACCGCGTGGGCTCGAGCCTGGTGCTCGAGGACGGCAGCGTCAACCGCGCCCTGGGCAGCGTCGAGCTGGGCGTGGGCGTGCGGGTGGTCCAGGGCGACCAGACCGGCTACGGCTACACCGAGGAGCTGACGCTCGAGTCGCTCAAGCGTGCGGCCCGCACGGCCGCGGCCATCGCCCAGGGCCCCTCGCGGCCCGGGCCGACGGCCTTCCGCGTGACCACGGGCCTCGACTCGCGCTACCCGGTGAAGTTGCGCTGGGAGGACGTCACGCCGGGCCAGAAGCTGCCACTGCTGACGGGCCTCAACGCGCGGGTCTTCGAGGCCGACGCCCGCATCCGCAAGGCCACGGTGCAGTTCGCCGACTCGACCAGCGTGATCCTCATCGCCGACAGCTCGGGGCGCATCGTCGAGGACGTGCAGCCCATGACCTCGCTCTACCTGGCCTGCGTGGCCGAGCAGAACGGCCAGCGCGAGACCAACGGCTACAACGTGGCCGGCCGCACCGACCTCTCCTTCTACTCCCCCGAGCGGCTCGAGCGGGTGGTGCGCGAGGCGGTGCAGCGCACGACGGTGCTGTTCGAGGCGGTGCCGGCCCCGGCCGGGGAGTTCCCGGTGGTCATGGCCGCGGGGTCCTCGGGCATCCTGCTGCACGAGGCCATCGGCCACGGCATGGAGGCCGACTTCAACCGCAAGAACGTCTCGATCTTCTCCGACAAGATCGGCAAGCCGGTGGCCAAGCCCTTCGTCAGCATCGTGGACGACGGCACCCAGGCCGGCGCCCGGGGCGCCATCAACGTGGACGACGAGGGCAACCCGGCCGGGGTCACGCGCCTGGTGCAGGACGGCGTGCTCACGACCTACCTGCACGACTCGATCAGCGCCAAGCACTACGGCGTGCCGGCCACGGGCAACGGACGGCGCGAGAGCTACGCCTACCCACCCATGCCGCGCATGCGGTCGACCTACATGCTGCCGGGTCCGCACAGGAAGGACGAGATCGTGGCCTCGGTCAAGAAGGGCATCTACTGCTCGAACTTCTCCAACGGCCAGGTCCAGATCGGGGCCGGCGACTTCACGTTCTACGTCAAGAACGGTTTCCTGATCGAGGACGGCAAGCTGACCCGGCCGATCAAGGACGTCAACATCATCGGCAACGGGCCCAAGGTGCTGGAGAAGATCGACATGGTCTCCGACGACCTGGTCATCGACGAGGGCGGCTGGACCTGCGGCAAGGACGGCCAGAGCGTGCCGGTCTCGCAGGGCATCCCCACGGTGCGGGTCTCGTCGATCACGGTCGGCGGGCGGGGCCGGGGGTAGGCCATGGGCACCTCTGCGCTGAAGGACCTGCACGACGTGGCCCAGGCCGCCCTCCAGGCCGCGCGCTCGAAGGGCGCCCAGGAGGCCGCCGCCCGCGTCTACCGCGTGCGCGACGTGACCCTGCAGTGGCGCGACGGCAAGATCGAGAAGGTCACCGAGGCCACCACGCGCGGGCTGGGGATCCAGCTCTACGTGGACGGCCGCTACTCGGGCGCCTCGACCTCCGACCTGCGCCCCGAGGCCGTGGCGGCCTTCCTCGAGACGCAGGTCGCGCTGACCCGCGCGCTCTCGCCCGACCCGTACCGCACCCTGCCCGACCCGAAGCTCTACGAGGGCCAGGCCCGCCTCGACCTGCAGCTCGAGGACCCGCGCTACGCCGGCGTGACCCCCGACCAGCGCAAGGCCTGGGCCCAGGCGCTGGAGGACGGCGCCCGCGCCGTGAAGGGCGCCGACCGCATCCTGTCGGTCACCACGGGCGTCAGCGACACGCGCGCCGAGACCGTGCGGGTGCACTCGAACGGCTTCGCCGGCGAGCGCGTCGACACCAGCTTCTTCGTGAGCGCCGAGGTCAGCGTGCAGGACCCCGACGGCCGGCGCCCCGAGGACTACTCCTACGCCGGCACGCGCTTCGTGGCCGAGCTGCCCGACCCGGCCGGCGAGGGCCGCACCGCCGCCGAGCGCACCCTGGGCCGCGTGGGCGCGCAGAAGGGCGCCTCGGCCGTGCTCACGATGGTGGTCGAGAACCGCGCCGCGGGGCGCCTGGTGGGCGCGCTGCTGGGCCCGCTCTCGGCCCAGTCGCTGCAGCAGAAACGCTCGTTCCTCGAGGGCCAGGCCGGCCAGGCCATCGGCAGCCCGCTGCTCGACGTCGTCGACGACCCGCACGTGGTCAAGGGCTTCGGCTCGCGCCTGTGGGACGGCGAGGGCCTGGCCGCGCGGCCGCTGCCGCTGTTCGAGGCCGGCGTGCTGCGCAACTACTACGTCGACACGTACTACGGCAAGAAGCTGGGGCTGCCGCCCACCACGGCCGGCGCCTCGAACCTGCGCTGGAAACTGGGGACGAAGGCCCTGGCGGCGCTGCTCAAGGACCTGCAGGACGGCATCCTGGTGACGGGCTTCCTGGGCGGCAACTCCAACTCCACCACGGGCGACTTCTCCCTGGGCGTGCAGGGCTACCGGGTGCGGGGCGGGGTGCTGGCCGAGCCGGTCTCGGAGATGAACATCGCCGGCAACCAGAAGGACTTCTGGAAGCGCCTGGTGGCGGTCGGAAGCGACCCCTTCCCGTACTCGGCCATGCTCACGCCCACGCTCGTCTTCGAGGGCGTGCAGTTCGCGGGAGCCTAGCCTCCGTCGTCCCGAGCGACGGGCCGAAGCCCGTCATCCTGAGCGACACGCCGCGCCACCCGTCATCCTGAGCGACACCGTCCGGCCTTCCGTCATCCTGAGCGACACCGTCCGGCTCGGGAGCGAAGGATCTCCCGCGTCGTACACCCCGAGAGATCCTTCGTCGCCGGCCTGGACGAGGGCTCCTCAGGATGACGACGGCGTCAAGGGCGCGCGCGCCGGCGGTTCGTTCTGGGCCTCGGCTGGCAGCGCGGGCAGACGTGGGTGCCGCGCTGTCCCACCACCAGCTTGACGATGGTCGCGCCGCAGGCCGGGCAGGGCTGGCCGTCCCGCGCGTAGACCCGGAACTGCTCCTGGTACTGCCCCGGCTGGCCCTCGGGCGTGCGGTAGAACGTGTCGAAGCTCGAGCCCTCGCGCTCGATGGCCGCCGACAGCGTGCGCCGCACGGCCGCGTGCAGGCGCGCGGCCCCCGCGCGACCCACCCGGTCGGAGCGCGTCAGCGGGTGCAGGCGCGCCTCGTGCAGCGACTCGTCGGCGTAGATGTTCCCCACGCCCGCCAGGAAAGCCTGGTCGAGCAGCAGGGGCTTGAGCTGGCGCGCGCGGCGCTTCAGCTCGGCGGCCAGCCAGCCGGCCGTGAACTCCTCGCCCAGGGGCTCGGGCCCCAGCTTGCCGAGCAGGCGCTGCGGCTCGGGGGTGAACCACATCCGCCCGAACTTGCGCACGTCCACGAAGTGGAACCGGCGCCCGTCGTCGAGGTGCAGGCTCAGCCGCGCGTAGGGGCCGGGGTCGCGCCCGGGCGGGTCGACCTGGAAGCGCCCGGTCATGCGCAGGTGGCCGACCAGGTGGCCGGCCGGGCGGCCCGCGCGCTCCAGGTCCATGACCGCGTACTTGGCCCGCCGCCAGACGCGCACCACGCGTGCGCCCACCACGGCCTGCTCGAAGCGCGCCCGGCCCAGCCCGCCCAGGGTCTTCGCCCAGCGCACCTCGACGCCCACGATGGTGCGGCCCACCAGGCGCGGCCGCACCAGCCTCACGACGGTCTCGACCTCGGGCAGCTCGGGCACCTCTCCTCCGGGCGGGAGATGGTAGCCCCGCCGGCGCGTCCACGGACACGGGCCACGGTTTGTGACGACTTTTCACGCAACACCGGGCGCCGCGGCGGCGTCTGACCGTCCAAGACCCCGAGCCCCGCGGAGGCCCATTGCGCAAGACCGCCGTTCTCGCCTGCCTGGCCCTGGCCGCCTCGGCGCGGGCCGCCACCACGACCGAGCCGGGCCACGCGATCAGCCGCGCCAGCGGGCCGATCCAGGTCGACGGGCGCCTCGACGAGCCGGCCTGGCAGCAGGCTCTGCGCCTCGAGACCTGGTACGAGACCAGCCCCGGAGACAACACGCCGCCGCCGGTCAAGAACGTGGGCTGGCTGACCTACGACGACCAGGCCCTCTACGCCGCGCTCGAGCTGGAGGACCCCTCGCCCGCCACGATCCGGGCCCCCTACCTCGACCGCGACCAGCTCGGCAGCGACACGGACTACGCCGGCGTGATGATCGACGCGCGCAACGACGGGCGCACGGGCGTGCTGCTGCTGACCAACCCGCGCGGCAGCCAGTACGACTCGGTCAACGACGACGCCACGGGCAGCGAGGACAGCTCGCCCGACTTCTTCTGGACCTCGGCGGCGCGCCTCGGCGAGCACGGCTGGACCCTCGAGATCCGGGTGCCCTTCGCCTCCCTGCGCTACCCGCGCGTCGACCCGGCCACCTGGCGCGTGATCTTCTACCGCAACTACCCGCGCGCCTACCGCTACCAGTTCTTCAGCGCCCCCATCCCCCGCGGCAGCAACTGCTTCGTCTGCCGCACCGAGCCCGTCGCCGGGCTGACGGGCCTGCCGCGCGGCGGCAGCTGGGTGGCGGCGCCGTACGCCAGCGCCAGCGCCAGCCAGGCACCCCAGGACGGGCCCGGCTCGCCCCTCGGCGAGCGCGACGCGACGGGCGACGCGGGCGGGGACTTCAAGTGGACCCCCAGCGCCCAGACCACGCTCGACGGCACGCTCAACCCGGACTTCTCGCAGGTCGAGTCCGACGTGGCGCAGATCGGCGTCAACGAGCGCTTCGCGCTGTTCTACCCGGAGAAGCGGCCCTTCTTCCTCGAGGGGGTCGAGCTGCTCTCGACGCCGGTGCAGGCGGTCTACACGCGCTCGATCACCCAGCCGCGCTGGGGCGCGCGCGGCACGGGCAAGGGACAGGGCCTGGCCTGGACCGGCCTCGTGACGCAGGACGAGGGCGGGGGCAGCGTGATCCTGCCGGGCAGCAACGGCTCCGACTTCGCCCCGCAGGACTTCCGCTCCTGGGCCGCCGTGGGACGGGTGCGGCGCGACTTCGGCGCTTCGTTCGTGAGCCTCCTGGGGACGGGCCGCGCGATCGAGGGCGGCGGCGGCAACCTCGTGCTCGGCCCCGACTTCCAGTACAGCGGCGCGCACGACCGCGTGACGGGGCAGCTCCTCCTGAGCCGCTCGGAGACGCCCGACCGCCCCGACCTGGCCGCGGAGTGGGACGGGCGCCGGCTCCGGGGCCACGCGGCCTCCCTGAGCTGGTCCCACAACACGACCCGCTTCGACCTCTACGGCCAGTACCAGGACCTGGGCGACGGGTTCCGGGCCGACGACGGCTTCGTCCCCCAGGTGGGCATCCGCGAGCTCTACGGCGAGAGCGGCTGGACCTTCCGGCCCGAGGGCTTCCTGCGGCGCCTGCGCACGTTCGTGATCGCCGACCGCACCGAGGACCGCGACGGCCGGCTGGTCAACCAGCTGCTGTCGGCCGGCGCCGGGATGGACGCGCGCTTCAACTCCTTCGCGCGCGTGCGCTTCGCCTGGGACCGCGTGCGGGCCGGGGACGGCGACCTGCCGCGCCGGCAGCTGCACTTCGAGCTCCGCTCCAACCCCGCCCGGCGCGTCTCGCAGCTGGTGCTGCGCGGCTGGCTGGGCGAGCAGGTCGACTTCGCCCAGGCCCGCCTGGGGCGCGGCGGCACGGTCGTGGCCGGCGCCACGCTGCGGCCGACCGACCACGTGGAGCTGGCCTGGCAGAGCGAGCGGCGCTGGCTCGACGTGCCGGTCGAAGGCCGCTCCGAGCGCCAGCGGCTGTTCACGGCGGCCACCGACCGGCTCAAGGGCACCTACACCTTCACCAGCCGGCTGTTCCTGCGCCTGGTGCTGCAGCACGTCGGCACCGAGCGCGACCCGGCGCTGTACACGGCGCCGCCGCCGCCCGCGCAGGACGGCTTCCTGCAGGCCTCGGCCCTGTTCGCCTACAAGCTCAACTGGCAGACGGTGCTGTTCCTCGGCTACGGCGACGACCGGGCCCTCGACCTGCGCGAGGACTGGCGCCCCGCGGGGCGCCAGCTGTTCGTCAAGCTGTCGTACGCCTTCCAGGGCTGAGCGGGCGAGCGCTGGCGGGCCCCGGTCGCGCGGGACGCCGAGCGCCGCGGCGCGCTCGTGGCGCGACCTGGCCATGGTAGGGTAACCCACCCTCCGATGGCGACTGGCTGGGCGCTTGACCTCGGGACGACCAACTCGGGCGTAGCTCGCTGGGACGAGGCACTGGGGCGTCCGCGCCTGGTCGAGCTGCCCGGCGTCTGCCGCGAGGCCGAGGGCGACGACCCGCTCGAGGCCCCCCGCCTGGTGCCAAGCGCCGTGCACTTCCTCGGGCGGCTCGGCCTGCTCGACCGGCTGGGCGGCTGGCCGCCCCTGGAGCAGCGCGTCTTCCTGGGCCGCCGGGCCCTGATCGGGCGCCAAGCGCTCGAGCGCAACGCGGGCATCGCGCGGCCCGCCTTCGTACCGGCCTTCAAACCGGCGCTCTGCGCCGAGCCCCTCCGGCCGCTGGCCCGCGTGGGCCGTGAGCAGATCAGCGCCCGGCAGGCGGCCCACGCCTTCCTGCGCGAGCTGTTGAGGGTGGTCCAGGCGGCCACGGGCGAGCGGCCGCGCGAGCTCGTGGTGACCTCGCCAGTCACGGCCTTCGAAGGCTACCGGGCCGAAGTGCAGCAGATCCTCCGGCGCCTGGGGGTGCGCCGGCTGCGCTTCCTGGACGAGCCCGTGGCCGCCGCGCTGGGCTACGGCATCAGCCTCGACGGCGACCGGGCGGTGCTCGTGGTGGACGTGGGCGGCGGGACGATGCACGTGGCCCTCGTGCGGCTCTCGCCGCGGCGTGCGCTCACGGGACAGGCCGAGGTGCTGGCCAAGCGCGGGCGACCCGTGGGCGGCAACGCCGTGGACGGCTGGGTGCTCGAGGAGCTGTGCCGGCAGATCGGCCACGAGCTCGACGACGGGGGTGACGAAATGACGCGCCTTTGGCGCCGGCTCATGCTGGCCGAGGCCTGCCGCGTCAAGGAGCGGGTCTTCTTCGAGGAGTCCGCGCCGTTCCTCATGGACCCGCCGGGGCCGGGGCTGGGCGGACCGGTCGGCCGGCGCGACCGCACGGCCACGCTGGCCCGCACACGCCTGCGTGAGATCCTCGACGAGCGCGGCTTCTACCGCAGCCTCGCGGCCTCCGTCGACGAGGTGCTCGAACAGGCCGGGCTGAAGCCGGCCCAGGTCGAGGACGTGCTCCTCGTGGGGGGCTCCACGCTGCTGCCCGGCTTCTACGCCTTCTTCGAGGAACGCTTCGAGCGCCGCCGGGTGCGGGCCTGGCAGCCTTTCGAGGCCGTGGCCTACGGCGCGGCCTGCTTCGGCGCCGAGCGCATGACCACCCTGGACTTCATCGTGCACGACTACGCCTTCTTGACCCACGACGCCCGCACGGGCGCGGCCCAGCACACGGTGATCGTCCCACGCGGCACGCGCTTCCCCACACCGCCCGACCTCTGGCGCCGACAGCTCGTGCCCACCTGCGCCCTGGGCGAGCCGGAGACGATCTTCAAGCTGCTGGTCTGCGAGGTGGCCCGGCCCGACGGCGGCGAGCGACGCTTCGTGTGGGACGCGGCGGGCGACGCCCACAAGGTAGGTGGCGCGGCGGGCGAGGCCCAGGTCGTGGTGCCGCTCAACGCCGCCAGCCCGACCCTGGGCTACCTCGACCCGCCCCATTCCCCTCGCGACCGGCGGCCAAGACTCGACGTGGCCTTCGGCGTGAACGCCGAGCGCTGGCTGGTGGCCACCGTGCGCGACCTGCTCACGCAGCGCCAGCTGCTGCACGAGGAGCCGGTCGTGCGGCTGATCTGAGGGGGCGCTCGTGATCGAGTGGGCGGTCGTCGCGGCGCTGGCCGGCGTCGGCCTCCTCTGGGCTCGGGAGCAAGGACGCGCACGCCGGGCGGGCTGGCGCCAGCTGGCTGCCGCCCACGACCTGGCCGAACCGGTCGAGACGGGCTCGTGGCTCAACCCCGGGCTGGCGGCCCGCGCCGGGGACCTGTGGGTGCGGCTCGAGTGGTATGGCCGCGACTGGTACACCAACAAGGGGGAAGAAGCCGGCTACCGCATCGTGATCCGTCACGTCGAGGACCGCCTGGGCGGCCTCGAGCTCCGTCCCGAGGGCGCGGGCACGGCGCTCGAGAAAGCCCTGCCCGTGGTCCTCGGCGGCACGCGGGAGATCGAGGTGGGCGACCAGCTCTTCGACGGCGCCTTCTACCTGGGTGGGGCGCCGGCGCGCGTCTTCGCCGTGCTCGACGGCGAGACACGCAGCCACCTGCTCCGCCTCGGGGGGCTGGGGTGCCTGGCCCTGGGGCGAGGCGAGCTCAGCCTCGAGATACCCCAGGACGACTCCCTGGCCTCCTTCGTGCGGGCGAGCAGCGCCCTCGGGCTGGCGCTCGACGTGGCCAGACGCCTGTCCCGCCCGGGCTCGACCGTCGCGCGCCTGGCGGAGCGGGCGCGCGCCGACCCGAGCCCGCTCGTGCGACTGAGGAGCCTGCTGGTGCTGATGCGCGAGTTCGGAGAAGACCCCGCCGCCCGAGAAGCCGTCGTCTCCGCCTGCTCCGACCCGAGCCCGGAGGTCCGCCTGCGCGCCGCCGGCGCGCGGGGCGGCCAGGGCGTTCCCACTCTGGTCGCCCTGGCCGAGGACACGGCGGCCGGCGACGCCTACGCCGCTGCCGCCGTGTCGGCGCTGGGCCGGCTGCTGAGCCTCGAACGCACGACGGCCCTGCTCGAGCGGTCCCTGCGGGAGCGACGGACGGAGACGGCGCGGGCCTGCGTCGACAACCTGGGCGCGCACGGCGCGCCGGCGGTCGGCCCGCTCGCCAGGGTGCTGGCCCTGCGGCTGGACGGCCTGGCCGAGGGTGCGGCCCGGGCGCTGGGTGCGACCGGGTCGGCGAGCGCCGAGCCCGCGTTGCTC
>JBDIBD010000027.1:0-22247 GCA_039812725.1 Vicinamibacteria bacterium
CAGGCCCAGGGCCAGCAGGTCGCGGCCCAGGAGCAGCGGCGCCGGCGGCCGGCGCTCGACCTGCAGCGCGCGCACGCGCTCGAGGAACCAGTCCATGGCCACCGGCGGGAAGTCGCCGGTGCGCCCCAGGCAGTCCGCCCGGGCCACCCGCGCCAGCAGCTCGGGCTCGCACTTGCGCGCCAGGCGCCGGATGGCGCCGTCGCTGACCCGCTCGCGGTCGTCGTAGAGCTGGCCGGGCTTGAGGTGCTGGGCCACCAGCGCCAGCACCTGGGCGCGCAGGTCGTAGCCCGAGAGCGTGTGCACGTTCCAGCGCTCGAGCAGGGCGGTGGCCGGGGGGACGCCGGCCTCCTCGTGGCCGCGCGAGCGGATGCGCCCGTCCTCGAAGCGCGTGGTGGCCGGCTTGCCGAGGTCGTGGCAGAGCGTCCCCAGCAGGACCGCCAGGGCCCGCGGGCGGTCGAGGTCGGCGACCAGGAGCGCGGCCTGGTCGAGGGACAGCAGGGTGTGCGTCCAGACGTCGCCCTCCGGGTGCCACTCGGGGTCCTGCGGGGTCTCGCGCAGCGGCAGCAGCTCGGGCGCCACGCTGCCGAGCAGCCCCCACTCGCCCAGCAGCCGGAAGCCGAGGGACGGGCGGCGGGCCTTGAGCAGCAGCTTCTCGATCTCGCCGAAGACGCGCTCGGCCGGCCGCTCGCCGAGCGGCATGGCGGCGCACAGCGCGGCCGTGCCGCTCTCGACCTCGAACTCGAAGCGGGCCGCCAGCTGCACGGCGCGCAGCGCCCGCAGCGGGTCGTCGCCGAAGGTCCCGGGGTCGACCGCGCGCAGCAGGCGCCGGTCGAGGTCGGCCCGCCCGCCCCACGGGTCGAGCAGCTTCTCGCCCTGGGGGTCGTAGAGCAGGGCGTTGACGGTGAAGTCGCGGCGGCGCGCGGCCTCCTCGACCGACAGCCCCGGGTCGCCCAGGGCGCTGATGCCACGGTGCCCCGGCCCGGCCTTGGAGTCGCGCCGCGGCAGGGCCACGTCGACCGCCCCCGCCACGCCGGGCAGCCGGCCGACCTTCAGCACCGTGAAGGCCTGGCCCACCGCGTCGACCGGGCCGAGCGGGGCCAGGATCCCCGGCAGGGCCTCCCCGGGCAGGCCGTAGACCTCCACGTCGAAGTCCTCGAGGGGCCGGTCCAGCAGGGCGTCGCGCACGGCCCCGCCCACGAGGTACGGCCGCCCGCCGGCTGCCCGCAGCGCCGCGAGCCGCTGCTCGAGGCCGGGCGGCAGCGTCAGCCTCACGGCGCCTCGGGCCCCACCACTCGGTTGCGGCCGGCCAGCTTGGCGGCGTAGAGGCGGCGGTCGGCGGCGGCCAGCACCTCGTCGACCTCGAGCCCGTCGCCCGGCCAGGCGGCCACGCCGGCGCTGGCCGTGATGCCGAGGACCGTGCCCGTGCGGGTGGTGAGCGGGATGGCGCGCTCCAGGGCCTTGCGGACGTCCTCGATGCGCGCCAGCGCGTCGGCCGCGCGGGTCTCCGGCAGCAGCACCACGAACTCCTCGCCGCCCCAGCGCGCCACCACGTCCTCGTGCCGCACCGCGGCCCGCAGGGCCTCGGCCAGGCTGCGCAGGGCCGCGTCGCCGGCGGCGTGGCCGTGGGTGTCGTTGAAGTCCTTGAAGTGGTCGAGGTCGAGGATGGCCAGAGACAGCGGCCGCTCGTGGCGCCGGGCGCGGCTCCACTCCTCCCGGAGGCGGTCCTCGAAGGCGCCCCGGTTCCAGAGCCCCGTGAGGCGGTCGGTGGCCGAGAGCTGGCGCAGGTGCTGGGCGCGCAGCACCACCGCCGAGGTGCCCACCGCGGCCCCCAGCAGCAGCACCACCCGGCCGGCCTGGATCGACCACGAGAAGGTGCCCAGCGAGTAGGGGGCGTAGGCGGGGGCGTTGAGGTCGTACGACGTCCCCACCCACAGCGCCAGGGCCGCGTACTGGAGCGTGGCCAGCCCGCCCCCGAGCGCGGTCAGGCGCCAGTCGTAGCGCAGGCTGGCCAGCAGCAGGGCCATGAAGTACACGTCGAAAAGCACCTTGCTGTTGACGGCCATGTGCGGGATGCCAACCCACAGGAACGAGGCCAGCCCGGCCGTCACGAAGCTGACGTCGATGACGCTCGAGGCCACCCCCATCCAGGGGCGGTAGCGGCGGCTCACGGCCCACGCCACCACCAGGGCCAGCACCAGGGCCGCGGCGCAGATGCCGATGCCCGTGCGGCGCAGGGCGGGGTCGGTGCCGGGCAGGCAGACCGTGGCCAGCACCAGCAGCACCAGCCCCAGGCGCAGGCGCGCGATCAGGCGCTCGCCGCCCACGGCCGCGTCGACGAGCTGGGGCCCGTCGGGGAGCAGGGCGCGCAACATGGGGACGAAACCCAAGCTAGGGCGCCGGGGAGGGGGACGGCGGCGGCGCCTCGGCCGGCGTCCGCAGCGTGACCTTCATCTCGACCCGCTGCGCGGCCCGGTCGCCCTCGACCGGCAGGGCGCTGATCTGGTCGCAGACCTCGAGCCCCTCCACGACCTCGCCGAAGATGGTGTACTGGCCCAGCAGCGCGGGCTGCTCGCGCAGCACCACGAAGAACTGGCTGCCGGCGCTGTCGGGGGCCGAGCGGCGCGCGGCCCCCACCACGCCGCGGGTGAAGGGGCGCTGCGAGAACTCGGCCTTGAGCAGGCCCAGGCCGCCGGTGCCGTACTGCGCGGCCTGGGCCGGGTCCTTCGAGAGCGGGTCGCCGCCCTGGATCAGGCCGCCCGCGATCAGGCGGTGGAAGGTGGTGCCGTCGAAGCCGCCGGCCCGGGCGGTCTTGACGAAGTGGGCCACGTGGCGCGGGGCCAGCTCGGGCAGCAGCCGGATGACGAAGCGGCCCTGGGGGGTCTCGACCACCGCTTCCTGCGCGCCCGCGGCTGGCGCGGGCGGGGTCTGCGCCGGGGGCGCCGCCAGGACCGTCGGCGCGGAAACGAGCAGCAGCGTCGCGAGGCCACTCCAGCGCATCGTCACTCCTCCCACTCGCCGTCCTCGACCAGCCGCTCGCGCAGCGCCAGGCGCCGCTCGACCTCGGCGCGGTCGCCGAGCGTCGTGGCGCCCGGCCCCTCCACCACGCAGGAGGCCGCGCAGGCGCCGAAGGCGGCCGCGTCCAGGGGATCGGCGGACTCATGGTAGCGCACGAGAAATGCGGCCGCGAACACGTCCCCGGCGCCGGTCGGGTCGACCTCCGGGCGTGGCAGGGCGGGCACGTCCCAGGCCCCCTGGCGGGTCAGCAGCGTCAGCCCGCGCCAGCCGCGCGTCAGGGCCACCATCGGCACCAGCTGCAGCAACTCGCGCGCGCGCGCCTCCGCCCCGGGCAGGTCGTGCTCGGACAGGAACAGCACGTGCACGCCGAACAGCGCCTGGCGCGGGTCGCGCCAGGGAGCGGCGCTGACGCGCCCGTCGTCGGGGTCGAAGGCGCGCACCCAGCCCTGGGCGAGGGCCCCCACCACGCCGGCCTCGAAGGACGGGGCCCAGCTTCCCGGCAGCTCGCCGGCCACCGGCCCGAGCAGCAGCGCCTCGGGGGCCTGCCACCCGGTCGGCAGCGGCAGCAGCTCGACGTCGGGGGCCCGCGACCGCAGCACCTGGCTGCGCGCGCCGTCCGGCCCGTCGACGTTCTCGAAGCGCGTGGTGGCGCCAGAGCGCTTCAGGAAGACGCTCACCCCCGGCAGCTCGCGCGCGGGCTCGAAGTCGGGCCCGGCGGCCGTCAGCACGCCCGCCTCCCAGCCCAGCCGCCGGGCCGCCAGCGCGGCGTAGGAGACCGAGCCGCCCAGCAGCTCGCCGCCCGCGCGGCGGTCGAAGGTGACGTGGCCCAGGGCCAGCAGGCGCGGCGGCACGCCCGCGATCATATGCCGCCCGGCGGGCCGGCCGAGAAGCCCGGCCGCGCGCGTGATAGCCTCCCGTATCGGGAGGAGCACCATGCCCGATTTCCACTACCAGGAGCCGTTCCCGCTCTCCGCCGACGACACGCGTTACCGCCTGCTCACGAAGGAGCACGTGTCCCTCGCCAGCTTCGAGGGCCAGCCGGTCCTGAAGGTCGCGCCCGAGGCGCTGACCCTCCTGGCCCGGGCCGCGCTGCACGAGATCTCCTTCTTTTACCGCGCGCGGCACCTGGCCCAGGTGGCCGCCATCCTGGACGACCCCGAGGCCTCGCCCAACGACCGCGGCGTGGCGCTCGCGCTCTTGCGCAACGCCCAGATCGCGGCCGAGGGCCGGCTGCCCATGTGCCAGGACACCGGCACCGCCACGATCATCGGCAAGAAGGGCCAGCGCGTCTTCACCGGCGCGCGCGACGAGGAGTTCCTGTCGCGCGGCGTCTACGAGACCTACCGCGACGACGCCCTGCGCTACTCGCAGACCGTGCCGCTCGACATGTACGAGGAGAAGAACTCCGGCACCAACCTGCCGGCCCAGATCGACCTCTACGCCACCGGGGGCGACCGCTACGACTTCCTGTTCGTGGCCAAGGGCGGCGGCTCGGCCAACAAGTCGTACCTCTTCCAGGAGACCAAGGCCCTGCTCAACCCCAGGAGCCTCGAGGCCTTCATGGCCGACAAGATGCGCTCTTTGGGCACCGCGGCCTGCCCGCCCTACCACCTGGTCTTCGTGATCGGCGGGACCTCGGCCGAGGCCTGCCTCAAGACCGTCAAGCTGGCCTCGACGGGCTACCTCGACCACCTGCCCACGCAGGGCAACGCCCACGGCCAGGCCTTCCGCGACCTCGAGCTCGAGAAGAAGGCCCTGCAGATGGCGCGCGAGACCGGCATCGGGGCCCAGTTCGGCGGCAAGTACTTCGCGCTCGACGTGAAGGTCGTGCGCCTCCCGCGCCACGGCGCCTCCTGCCCGGTGGGCATGGGGGTCTCGTGCTCGGCCGACCGCAACGTCAAGGGCCGCATCGACAAGGACGGCGTCTGGCTGGAAGAGATGGAGCACGACCCGGCCCGCTTCATCCCCGAGAAGTACCGCCAGGGCAGCCACCGCCACGGCGTGCCGGTCGACCTCAACCGGCCGATGAAGGCGATCCTGGCCGAGCTGTCGAAGCACCCGGTCTCGACCCCGCTGCTGCTGACGGGGCCGATCGTGGTGGCGCGCGACATCGCCCACGCCCGGCTCAAGGAGCGCCTCGACCGCGGCGAGGGGCTGCCGCAGTACTTCAAGGACCACCCGGTCTACTACGCCGGCCCGGCCAAGACGCCGGAAGGGATGCCGTCGGGCTCGTTCGGCCCCACCACCGCCGGGCGCATGGACTCCTACGTGGACCTGTTCCAGGCCGCGGGCGGCTCGCTGGTGATGATCGCCAAGGGCAACCGCAGCAAGCAGGTCACGGAGGCCTGCCAGAAGCACGGCGGCTTCTACCTGGGATCGATCGGCGGGCCGGCGGCGCTGCTGGCCAGCGAGTCGATCAAGAAGGTCGAGCTGATCGAGTACCCCGAGCTGGGCATGGAGGCCATCTACCGCATCGAGGTGGTGGACTTCCCGGCCTTCATCCTGGTGGACGACAAGGGCAACGACTTCTTCATGAAGGTCGCGCTGCCCGTCAAGCCGGCGTGACGGCTGCGGGACGGGCCTCCTGAGCGACCCGTCCCCTGCCCGGGGCGCGAGCCGGGTCCGGCTGCTGCTGGCCTACCTGGCTCTGGCGGTGCTCTGCACCTGGCCGCTGCTGCCCCAGGCCGCCGACCACGTCTTCGGACAGGGGACGCCGCCGCTCAACGTCTGGGCCATGGCCTGGGTGCGCCACCAGCTGCCGCGCGCCCCGCTGCAGCTCTTCGAGGCCAACGCCTTCTACCCCTACGCCGACTCGCTGGCCTTCTCCGAGCACCTCTTCGTCCCGGCCCTGCTCGGCGCCCCGGTCGCGCTGCTCACCGGCAACCACGTGCTGGCCCACAACCTGGTGGCGCTGCTCAGCTTCGCTCTGGCCGGGCTGGGCATGTACCTGCTGGCCCGCGAGCTGCTGGGCGGCGACGGACCCGGGCCGTTCGCCGCGGGGATCTTCTACGCCTTCCACACCTGGAACCAGAACGAGCTGATCCGCCTGCAAATCCTCTCCAACCAGTGGTTCCCGTTCCTGCTGCTGGCGCTGCTGCGCTACTTCCAGGGCCCCTCGTGGCGCCGCGCCGGCGGGGTGGCCGGCTTCTATCTGCTGCAGAGCCTGAGCTGCATGTACTGGGCCCTCTACGCTCCCCTGCTGCTGCTGGCCGCGCTGCCCGCGCTGCAGTGGCGTCTGCGCCTGAGCCTGCGGCGCCTGGTCCCGCTGGCCACGGCCCTGCTGGCCGCGGCCGTCCTGCTGGCGCCGTTCTTCGTGCCGTACTGGCGCTCCTCCCGGCAGCTGGAGCTCGTCCGCGAGGCGCCCGAGGCCCTCGACCTGGAGCGCTACCTCGACGTGCGCCCGGGCAGCCCCTACGCGTCCTGGCTGGGCACGGCGGGACCGAACCAGAACGCCGCGCACTTCCTGGGCTTCGTGCCGCTGCTGCTGCTCGGCCTCGTGGCGCTGCGGCGCGAGCCGCGCCTGCGGCCCCTCGACCGGGGTTTCTTCTGGGCCCTGGCCGCCGCCGCCTTCGCCCTCAGCCTCGGCCCCGAGCTGCGGCTCCACGGCCAGCTCCTGGCGCCCGCGCCCTACCGGCTGCTCTACGACTTCGTCCCGGGCTTCAGGAACGTGCGCTACCCGGAGCGCTTCGCGCTGTTCCTGGCGCTGGCGCTGGCGCCGCTGGTGGGCCTGGGCGTCGCGCTCGTGGCCCGCCGCCTCGGCCGGCCGGCCGGCCTGCTGGTCGCGCTCCTGGTCTACGCCGAGCACCTGGCGCTGCCGACGGCGCTGGTGCCGCTGGCCGGTCCGGGAGCGATCCCGTCGGTCTACCGCTGGCTCGGCCAGCAGGCCGACGTGCGGGTGGTGGCCGAGCTGCCGGCCACGAGCTACCGCATGGAGCGCTTCGACGCCCTGCCGATGTACTACTCGACCGTCCACTGGAAGCGCACCTTGCAGGGCTTCACCGGCTACTTCCCGCCGGCCTACACGTTCGTGAAGTGGCGCCTCTCGCGTTTCCCGGAGCCGGCCAGCCTGCGCTTCCTGCGCGAGGCCGGGGTCGACACCCTGGTGATCGATCCCGCGGCGGTGCCCGGCCTGCCGCCGGACCTGCCCTACCGCCGCGTGGGCCCCTTCCCCGAGGGCCACCTGGTGCTGCGCGACGACGGCCAGCTGCCGCGAGAGGTGGCGCCCCCGGCCCGCGACGCCGGCCTGCTCCCCGAGCTGCCGCGCGAGGGCTGGCGGGTCGAGGCCTCGCGGCCGGGCGCCGATCTGGCCGTGGACGGCGACCCGGGCAGCGCCTGGACCACCGGCCGCCTCCAGACCCCGCGGGACTATTTCCGGATCACCTTTCCGCGCCCGGTGCAGCTGGCGCGGCTGAGCCTCTCGGTGCGCGCGCCCTACGAGTTTCCGGTGGCCCCGCGCCTGTTCGGGCGCTACCAGGGCGAGAGCCGCCTGCTGCCGGTCGACGTGGAGGCGGCCCAGGCCCGTCTCTTCGCGCTCCTGGTGCGCGCGCCGCGCCTGGCCTGCCTCGACCTCGACGTGGTGCCCCCGGCCCTGGTCGACACGGTGCGCGTGGCCGTCGCCGAGAGAGACGACTTCGGCCTGCCCTGGACCCTGCACGAGGTGCGGGCCTTCGGCCGCCCCGCGGAGCCGGCCGGCCCCTAGGCTAGGGCAGCCCGGCGGCCTCGAGCTGGGGCGCCAGGGTCTGCGCGAACAGGCGCGCCCCCTCCGCGTTGAAGTGCAGCGAGTCGAGGAAGTAGGTCGACGTGTCGGCCTGCTGCGAGCGCAGGCCGAAGTCGCCCGCCTGCAGCAGCGGCAGGCCCAGCTCGCGGGCCGCGGACTCGACGGCGGCGGCGTAGCCCTCGTCGGCCGGGAACACCCCGGCCACGCGCCGCGCCGGCAGCGCCACCAGGGCCAGCTTGACCGAGCCGGCCCGGCAGGCCGCCGCGAGGGCGCCCAGGTTCTCGCGGTACTGGACGAGGTCGACGCGCCGGACGTCGCGGGGCTTCTGGTCCTGGCCGCGCAGCGAGAGCCGCAGGTAGGCGGCCTTCATGGCCCGGAAGAGGTAGAGCCGGTCGGCGGCCGACTGCAGGGCCATGCTGGCCGCCAGCCGGCGCGCGTAGGTGCGGTCGTCGACCTTGCGCAGGGTCTTGTCGTTCCAGCCGATGCAGACCGTGACGCCGTCGGGGCGCAGCCGCGGCAGCAGCTGCTCCAGCCGGCGCCGCACCTGGTGGCTGGTGAAACCCGTCACGCCGCCGTTGGCCACGTCCACCCCGCGCGGGGCCAGCAGCCGGCCGAGCTGCGCCGGGTAGGCCTCCTCGTCGGACAGGCCGTAGCCGAAGGTGATCGAGTCGCCCAGGCACAGCAGCAGGCGGCGCCGCCCCTCCGTGGGCAGCGGCCGCTCGGGCCCCCGCAGCCCCAGCGCGTCGATCGTGACCTGCTTGCCGAGGAAGAGGCCGGAGAAGCCCGGCTGCGGGGACCAGAACAGCTCGGGGTCCTCGCGCATGAACGGGAACGTGATGTCGATGTCGATCTGGCGCAGCAGCAGCCGCGGCCGGGCCGGCGAGGAGACGCCCACCAGGCGCAGGGCCCCCTCGAGGATCCCGAAGAAGGCCAGCACGATGACGCTGGCGTAGGCCAGCGAGCGCGTGCGCGAGAACTGGGGCGCGGCCGGCGTCTCGGAGGGCGGGGACATGCGGGCGGCATGTTAGCCGATCCGGCCGCGCCGGCCGCGAGCCGCGGCGGCAGCGGCTAGTTGCCGAACAGGAAATCCGTGCCCGGGATGAGCGGCATGTCGATCGCGTCCGAGTAGAGGTAGGCCCCCTTGGGGCTGTAGTCGCCCATCTCCCGGCGCAGGGCCACGAGCTGGGTCTGCTGGGTGGAGGTCAGGCTCTGCCCCACGGCCGCGAAGGCGCTGGCGTAGGCGTGCACGATCTGGCCGTCGAGCTGGCCGTAGCGCTCGGACAGGCGCAGCACGGTGGCCGAGTCGGCCGAGCCGCCGGTCATGAAGCGCCGCAGCTCGGTCGAGATCTGCCGGCGCACCTCGACGATCTCGTGGAGCGCGGGCCTCTGCAGGTCCACCAGGCCGCTCACCCGGGCCGCCTGGGCCGTGTCGAGCGCCGCCAGCAGGCGGCGGCCCATGTCGCCGGTCAGGCTGGTGTCGATCGAGTAGCCGGGGTTGCCCATGGCCGGGGCGTCCTTCAGGTAGAACGAGCCGAAGTAGGTGCCGTGGCGCTCCGGGCAGAAGTAGGTGTCGGCCTCGACCGAGCCGGCGTACCACGAGAACATGTCGCCGGCGTAGGTCATGACGGCCACGTGCACGTCGTGAGGCAGGCTGCGCTTGTCGAGCTGCTCGGCGGGGCTGGGCCAGGTCTGCATGCCCCGGCCCACCATGGCGTCCAGGTACTGGCGCTGGCGCGCGTCCAGGCCGTACAGGATCGGCCCCATGACCGCCGCCCGCTCCCAGCTCATCTGCCCGTCCAGGCGATACAGCTCGGCCGAGTAGGCCTGCACGGCGGCCGCGTCGAGACGCGAGGTGCCGCGCGGCAGGTCGCCCGCGAGCAGGCGGCGGAAGGCGTCGATCAGCACGAAGCGGCGCATTCCGTAATCCCGGATGGCGTCGACCTGGCGTTCGGCCAGCGCCACCAGCTGGGCGCGCTGGGCGTCGTTCAGCACGTAGAGCATGTTGTCGGCGGCGCGCGTCAGGAAGTCGGTGTTGTGCCCCATCTCGGTCGGGTCGTTGTCGCGCAGGAGCTGGAAGCCCCAGTAGTCGGCCACCTTGCCGGGCGGGAAGAACGAGTCGGCCCCGCGCGAGCCGGTCAGGAAGGCCAGGGCGTCGAAGGCGATGGTGTTGCGCTGGGCCTCGTCGGAGATCGACTGCTGGATCGTGTACCCGCCCGGGCCCTGGGGGGATGCGCTGGCCTGCGGCCCGGACCAGGCCGCGGCCGCGGCCAGGACTGCGACCGCGAATCTCAGACTGACTTGGGGTGGCATGTTGCCTCCGGGGCTCGTGTGGGCTGGCGGGCCGGTCCCGGCCCTCGTAGGACTCTGACCGTCGAGCGGCCCTGCAGGTTGAACGACTTCAACCCGGCCGGGCCGCTCTCGGTCGAAGGGGCATGAGCTTCTCGAGCGCGGGGCGTCTGGGGGGCCTGCTTTGCCTGGCGCTGGCCGGGGCCGCGGCGGCCCAGGAGTCAGAGTCCTTCGGCGGCAACATCGTGCTGGGCCGCCCCACCGACCGCTCGGTCACGGTCAGCGTCCTGTTCGACCGGCCCCAGGACCTGGTCTACCTGGAGTACGGCGAGCCCGGCGCGCTGACCCGCCAAACCCCGCCGCAGGCCAACGTGGCGGCGAGCGTCCCCTACGAGGAGGTGCTGGACGGGCTGCTGCCCGACCGGCGCTACGCCTACCGCGTGCGCTCGCGCCCGGCCGGCAGCGCCAGCACGGGCACGGGCGCGGAGCACGGCTTCCACACCCAGCGCGCCCCCGGCAGCACCTTCACCTTCACGGTGGTGGCCGACTCGCACCTGTTCACGGCCGAGCACTGCAACCCCGAGCGCTACGCGCTGACCCTCAGGAACGCCCGCGAAGACGCCCCCGACTTCCACCTCGACCTGGGGGACACCTTCCGCTCCGACACGATCGCCCGCAACCCCCAGGAGCTGACCTACGCCAAGGTCTACGAGCGCGCGGCCGCCCACCGGCCCTACTTCGGGATCCTGACTCACTCGGCCCCGCTGTTCCTGGTGCAGGGCAACCACGACTCCGAGTACCTCTGGTACACCCGCTCCGACTCCGGCCAGAACCCGCAGCTGCCGCTGTGGGCCACCAACGCCCGCAAGGCGCTCTACCCCAACCCGGCCCCCGACGGCTTCTACTCCGGCGACACGACGGTCCAGCCGGGGGTCGACGGCGGCCGGCGCGAGAGCTACTACGCCTGGGAGTGGGGTGACGCGCTGTTCGTGGTGCTCGACCCTTACTGGAACATGGGCCAGCACGGCGGCATGAGCTGGGACCCGCTGCACGGCGACGAGCAGTACGCCTGGTTCCGCGACGTGTTGCGCCGCAGCCGGGCGCGCTACAAGTTCGTCTTCGAGCACCACGTGCTGGGCCAGGCCCGGGGCGGGGTCGAGGTGGCGCGCTTCTACGAGTGGGGTGGCGGCGAGCCCAAGGGCAAGAGCAGCTTCGCCCAGATGCGGCCGGGCTGGGACGAGCCCATGCACGACTTGATGGTCGAGAACCACGTGACCGTCTACTTCCAGGGGCACGACCACCTGTTTGCGCGCGGCGAGCTGGACGGGGTGACCTACGTGACCGCGCCCATGCCGGGGGCCGGCCCGCCGGGCTCGGCCGACGACTTCGCGGGCAACGAGGAGGGCGGCAACGCCGGCGCCTACCCGGCCAGCCTGGTGCTGCCCAACTCGGGCCACCTGCGCGTCACCGTCTCGCCCTCCGGCGTGCAGGTCGACTACGTGAGCGTCAGGCTGCCCGGCCGGGACGCCGGCACCAACCGCTCCGTGGCCTACAGCTTCACGGTGCGGCCGTGAGCCGCGCCCGCGCGGTCCTGCTCGGCCTGGCGGCGGCCGGCGCCCTGGCCCTCCCGAGGCCGGCCGCGCTGGAGGCCGCCCCGCTGCCCCTGCTGGCCGGCGAGATCCTCGGCCGGCCCACGGACCACTCGGTGACCGTGCGGGCCCTGGCCGACCAGCCCCTCGACGTCTACGCCGAGTGGGGGACGCAGGCCGGCGCCTACGCGGGCGCCACCGCGCCGGTGCGCTTCCCGGCCCGCGCCCCGATCGAGCTGGTGATCGACGGCCTGCGCCCCGACACCGACTACGTCTACCGCTTGCGGGCCCGGGCCGAGGGGGCCGCCGCCTACCTGGCCGGCGAGGAGCGCCGCTTCCACACCTGGCGGCCAGCCGGGCGACCGTTCACCTTCGTGATCCAGGCCGACCAGCACCTGGACGAGAGCTCGAGCGCGCGCATCTACGCCCAGACCCTGGCCAACGAGCTGCGCGACCAGCCGGACTTCGTGCTCGACCTGGGCGACTCCTCGATGGCCGACAAGTGCGCCATCTCCGGCGGCAGCCCCTGCGCCAAGCCGTCCCCGGCCAGCGCGGAGGCCGTCCTGGCCCGCAACCTCCTGGCGCGCTCCTACTACGAGCAGGTGGCGCACTCCGCGCCGCTGTTCCTGGTGATGGGCAACCACGAGGGCGAGGCTGGCTGGCTGGACGACGGCACTCCGAACAACGTCAACGTGTGGGACACCCAGGCCCGCAAGCTGCTCTACGCCAACCCCGTCCCCGACGGCTTCTACTCGGGCAACGAGGCCGAGGCGCCCTTCGTCGGCCGGCGCGAGAACTACTACGCCTTCGAGTGGGGCGACGCGCTGATCGTGGCCCTCGACCCCTTCGCGTACACCACCCGCAAGCCCACCCGTGCCACCGACGAGGAGCTCTGGCGCTGGACCCTGGGCGAGGACCAGTACCGCTGGCTGCGCCGCACGCTCGAGGCCAGCACGGCGCGCTTCACGCTGGTCTTCTCGCACCACCTGCTGGGCGGCGTCACGCCGGAGGCGCGCGGCGGGGCCGCCTTCGCGCGCCACTTCGAGTGGGGCGGGCGCAACCTCGACGGGAGCTGGGGCTTCGACGCGCAGCGGCCGGGCTGGGGCAAGCCCGTCCACCAGCTGCTGGTCGACAGCAACGTGAAGGCCTGGTTCCACGGCCACGACCACGTCTACGCGGCCGAGGAGCTGGACGGGGTCGTGTACCAGGAGGTGCCGCAGCCCAGCCTGGGCCAGTACGGCGCGGTGGGACCGGCGGCCGAGTACGGCTACCTGGGCAGCCCGGGGGTCGACATCTTCGCCAGCTCGGGGCACCTGCGGGTCTCGGTGGCCCCCGACCAGCTGCGCGTCGAGTACGTGCTCTCGGTCGCCCCCGGCGACGAGACCGGCAGCCGGCGCAACGGCGCCGTCGTGCACTCGTACGTGATCCGCCCCTGAGGGCGAAGGCGACTAGCCCCCGACGGCCTTCTCGAACAGCCTGAACTGGCCCTCGTCGGCAGCCTGCTGCACGGCCACCGGGTAGCGGCCGGTGAAGCAGGCCGTGCAGTGGCGCTGCCCCGCGGCGTCGGCCACGGCCTCGAGCAGCCCCTCGGGCGAGAGGTAGGCCAGGCTGTCGGCCTCGATGTGCGCCCGGATCTCCTCGACGGAGTGGTGGGCCGCGATCAGGTCGGACTTCCTGGGCGTGTCGATGCCGTAATAGCAGGGGCCGGTCACGGGCGGGCTGCTGATGCGCACGTGCACCTCGCGCGCGCCGCCGGCCCGCACCATGCGCACGATCTTGCGCGAGGTCGTGCCGCGCACGATCGAGTCGTCGATCAGCACCACCCGGCGCCCCTCCAGCACTTGCCGCACGGGGTTGAGCTTGATCTTGACCCCGAAGGAGCGGATGGACTGCTTGGGCTCGATGAAGGTGCGGCCCACGTAGTGGTTGCGGATCAGGCCCAGCTCGAAGGGCAGGCCGCTCTGGCGCGCGTAGCCCAGGGCCGCGCCCATGCCGCTGTCGGGCACCGGCACCACCACGTCGGCCGGGGCCGGGGCCTCGACGGCCAGTTGCCGGCCGAAGGCCAGGCGCGAGTCGAGCACGTTCTTGCCGAAGACAAGCGAGTCGGGGCGCGCGAAGTAGACGTGCTCGAAGATGCACTGGCGCACCGGCTCGGGCGGGAAGGGGTGGTAGCTGCGCAGTCCCTCGCGGGTGGCCACCACCATCTCCCCCGGCTCCACGTCGCGCACGTACTCGGCGTCGATCAGGTCGAGGGCGCAGGTCTCGGAGGCCACGATCAGGGCCCCCTCCAGGCGCCCCAGCACCAGCGGCCGGAAGCCCCAGGGGTCGCGCACGGCCACCATGGCCTCGGGGGTCAGGAACAGCAGCGAGAAGGCCCCCATGATCTTGGACAGGCTGGCCGCGATGGCGTCCTCCAGCCGCTCGCGGTGCGAGCGCGCGTAGAGGTGCAGGATCACCTCGGTGTCGGAGGTCGAGCCGAAGATCGAGCCGGCCGACTCGAGCTCGCCGCGCAGCTTCTGGGCGTTGGTCAGGTTGCCGTTGTGGCCGAGCGCGATCGGGCCGCGGTGGCAGTCGATCAGGATCGGCTGGGCGTTCTGCGAGACCGTGTCGCCGGCGGTCGAGTAGCGCACGTGGCCGATGGCCTTGTCGCCCGGCAGGGCCTGTAGGCGGGTCTCGTCGAAGACGTCGTTGACCAGCCCGAGCCCCTTCTCGACCCGCAGGCGGCCGCCCTCGGCCGCCACGATGCCGGCCGACTCCTGCCCGCGGTGCTGCTGGGCGTAGAGCCCCAGGTAGGCCAGGTGGGCGGCCTCGGGGTGGCCGTAGATGCCGAACAGGCCGCACTTGTCGTGGAAGCGGTCGTCGTCCACGGCCGCGCGGCGCGCGGCGGCGGGACGCACCGGGGGCGAGGGGCGCATGGGCCGATCTTATCCGAACTGCTCCGGGCGCCCGGCTATTCCCCGTGGGGCTCGGTCGCCAGGGCCAGGCCCTCGCCCGCCAGTGCCGGCAGGTGGGGCGGGAACTCCCCCTCCCAGCGCGCGATCACCACCGTGGCCAGGCAGTTGCCGATCACGTTGACCGAGGTGCGGGCCATGTCCATCAGCTCGTCGATGCCCAGGATGGCCAGGATCGGCCACTCGGGCAGGCCGAAGCTGGCCGCGGTGCCGAGCAGGATCACGAGCGTGGCGCGCGGCACGCCGGCCACGCCCTTGCTGGTCAGCATGAGCGTGAAGACCAGCGTGAGCTGCTGCGTCAGGGTCAGCGGCACGCCGGCGGCCTGGGCCACGAAGACCGAGGCCAGCGCCAGGTAGAGCGTCGAGCCGTCCAGGTTGAAGCTGTAGCCGGTGGGCATCACGAAGGCCACGATCTGGCGCGGTACGCCCAGCTCCTCCATGCGCTCCATGGCGAGCGGCAGGGCCGCCTCGGAGCTGGTGGTGGCGAAGGCGATCGAGACCGGCTCGGCGATGGCCGCCAGGAAGCGCCGCAGCGGCACGCGCGCCAGCAGGGCCACCGGCAGCAGCACGCCCAGCAGGAACACGATCAGGGCCACGTAGAGCGTGGCCAGCAGCTTGAACAGGTTGACCAGGATGCCCAGGCCCATGTGGCCGACCGTGTAGGCGATGGCCGCGCCCACTCCCACGGGGGCGAAGTACATGACCAGGTTCGTGAACTTGAACATGGTCTCGGCCAGCCCCTCGGTCAGCTCCAGCACCCGCCGCCGCTTGGGCTCCGGCACCTGCGCCAGGCCGATGCCGAACAGCACGCTGAAGACCACGATCTGCAGCACGTGTCCCTCGGCCACGGCCTTGGCCAGGTTCTCCGGGAAGGCGTTCAGCACCACCTCGGGCAGGGTGTGCTTCTGGGCCTGGACGTCGGCGGCGTGCAGCTCGGGCGGCGGCGTCACGCCCAGGCCGGCCTTCGAGAAATTGATGGCCGCCAGGCCGATGAACAGCGCCAGCGTGGTGACGACCTCGAAGTAGACCAGGGCCTTGACGCCCATGCGGCCCACCTGGCGCAGGCTGGCGTGGCCGGCGATGCCGACCACCAGGGTGGCGAACAGCAGCGGCGCGATGATGGTCTTGATCAGCCGCAGGAAGACCTGCGACAGCAACCGCAGCTGCACGGCCACGCCCGGCCAGTCGGTGCCTATGGCCGCGCCCAGCACCATGGCCACCAGGATCCAGGTGGTCAGCGAGCGGCGGCCCACGGCGTAGGCCACCAGCCCGGCCGCCAGCGTCCAGCGGCCGGCGAAGCCCAGGCCCGGCTGCGCCAGCAGCACCCCCAGGGCCAGCAAGAGGCCGCCCAGGAGCGCCAGCGCCAGGCCGGCGCGGGTCAGCCGCGCGCTCAAGCGCGCCCGCCCGACAGCTCCCGCTCGAGCGCGTGCCAGGCCTGGTTGAGGCCCGCCACGCTCTCGTCCAGCAGCGCGCGCCCGGCGCGCGTGACCCGCAGGTGGTTGCCGCCCACCCGGCCCAGGCGGAAGAGCGGCTGGCCGTGGCGGCGGCAGAGCTCCGCGAGCCGCGCGCGCGCGCGCGTGCTGACCAGCACGCGCGCGCCGGTCTCGGCGAACAGCAGCAGGTCGTCGCGCAGGTCGGGCCCCAGCGCGTCGAGGGCCACCTCGGCCCCCAGGCCCGGCTCCTCGCCGGCGAAGCAACTCTCGGCCAGGGCCAGCGCCAGGCCGCCCTCGGACAGGTCGTGGGCCGAGGCCAACAGCCGTTCACCCGCGGCCGCCACCATGACCTCGATGAGGCGCTTCTCGGCCGGCAGCTCGACCGCCGGCGGCCGCCCGGCCACGCGCCCGTGCAGCAGCTTGACCAGCGCGCTGCCGCCCAGCTCCGCGCGCGTCTCGCCCAGCAGGTAGACCTCGTCGCCGGCCTGGACGAACGAGCGCCGCAGGGCCCAGGCGGCGTCCTCCAGCACCCCCACCACGGCCAGGGTGGGCGTGGGGTAGACCGCCTGGCCGTCGGTCTCGTTGTAGAGCGAGACGTTGCCGCCGGTGATGGGCACGTCGAGGGCCCGGCAGGCCGCCCCGATGCCGCGCACGGCCAGCACCAGCTGGCCCATGATCTCGGGCTTTTCGGGGTTGCCGAAGTTGAGGTTGTTGGTGGCGCCGATGGGCAGGGCCCCCGAGGCCGCCACGTTGCGGCAGGCCTCGGCCACCGCGTGCTGCGCGCCCGCGTACGGGTCGAGCCAGCAGTAGCCGGCGTTGCAGTCGACCGCCAGGGCCAGCGCGCGGCTCGTCCCCTTGACGCGCACCACGGCCGCGTCGGAGCCGGGGCCCTGGAGCGTGTTGGTGCGCACGGTCGAGTCGTACTGGCGGTAGACCCAGCGCTTGCAGGCGAGGTTGGGCGAGGAGAGCAGGCCGCGCAGCGCGGCGCCCAGGTCGGCCGGCGGCTGAAGCAGCAGCACGTCCTCGGCCGCGGCCGGGTTCCTGGGCTCGGTCCAGGGCCGGTCGTAGAGCGGCGCGTCGTCGGTCAGGCCGGCCACGGGCACGTCGGCCTCCAGCCGGCCGTCGTAGAAGACCCGCAGGCGGTCGCCGCCCGTGACGGTGCCGATGCAGTCGGCGTGCAGGCCCCACTTCTCGAAGACCCGCTCGACCTCGGCCTCGCGCCCCTTCTGGGCCACCAGCAGCATGCGCTCCTGCGACTCCGACAGCAGCACCTCGTAGGCGCTCATGCCGCTCTCGCGGCGCGGCACGCGGCCGATGTCGATCTCGATGCCGGTGCCGGCCCGCGAGGCGCACTCGGCCGTCGAGCAGGTCAGGCCGGCCGCGCCCATGTCCTGGATGCCCACCACCGCGCCGGTCTTGAGCACCTCCAGGCAGGCCTCGAGCAGCACCTTCTCCATGAACGGGTCGCCCACCTGCACGGTCGGCCGGCGCTCCTCGCTGCCCTCGCCGAACTCGGCCGAGGCCATGGTGGCGCCGTGGATGCCGTCGCGCCCGGTCTTGGCCCCCACGTAGTAGACCGGGTTGCCGACCCCCTCCGCGCGGCCCTTGAAGAGCCCGTCCTTCCTGGCGATGCCGAGGCAGAAGGCGTTGACCAGCGGGTTGCCCGAGTAGCAGGGCTCGAAGGCCACCTCGCCGCCCACCGTCGGGCAGCCGAAGGCGTTGCCGTAGCCGCCGATGCCGGCCACCACGCCCGACAGGATGCGGCGCGTCTTCGGATCGTCGAGCGGCCCGAAGCGCAGCGTGTCCATGATCGCGATCGGCCGCGCGCCCATGGTGAAGATGTCGCGCAGGATGCCGCCCACGCCCGTGGCCGCGCCCTGGTAGGGCTCGATGAACGAGGGGTGGTTGTGCGACTCGATCTTGAAGACCGCCACCAGGCCGTCGCCGATGTCCACCGCGCCGGCGTTCTCGCCGGGCCCCTGCACCACCCGCGCGCCCGTGGTCGGCAGGGTCTTGAGGTGGATGCGGCTCGACTTGTACGAGCAGTGCTCCGACCACATGACCGAGAAGAGCCCCAGCTCGGTCAGGTTGGGCTCGCGCCCCAGCAGGGCCACGATGCGGTCGTACTCGTCGGGCTTGAGGTTGTGCTGCGCGAGGACTTCGGCGGTGACGGGCATGGCGCGGGGATTCTATCTTGATCCCGCCGGGCGCCCGCCCGTAGACTCGTTCCCCGGGGAGGGGTCCCATGCAGAGAACCGTGCTGTCGGTCGCGGTGTCGACGTGTCTCCTGTCGTGGTCCGCCGTGGCTCTGCCGCCGCCGCCACCGCCGCGCCCGCATCCCGGCGGGGCGCGGGCCGAGGCGGCCCTGGCCGACCCGTTGGCCGGCGCCAGTTTCGCGGGCGAGATGGGCGCGAAGGGCCAGGCCGCCACGGAGAAGGACACGCTGACCTTCACGGACGGCCGCTTCCACTCGACGGGCTGCGACCCGTGGGGCTTCGGCGACGCGGCCTACGAGGTCGTCAAGGGCCCCGACGGCGTGAGCTTCAGCGCCGAAACCGTCAGCGCCAAGGAGGGCCGCATGGCCTGGCACGGCGTGCTGAAGGGCAACCAGCTCGAGGGCACGGCGCTTTGGACCAAGCCGGGCCAGGCCCCGGCCGAGTACTGGTTCAAGGCCACGCGCCAGTAGCTACCCGGGCAGGTCGCGGGCGCGCCACGTCCCCCCGGCTCGCCGCGCCCACGCGGCGGCGCGGGGCAGGGCCGCCTCGACCACGAAGCTCGCCACCAGGCTCACCGTGACGGGCAGCAGCGGCAGGTTGCGCCGGTACTCGGTCAGCCCGGCCCAGGCTGCGGCTGCCGTATACGCCAGCAGGCCGAGCGCGAGGGCCGTCTGGCCCGGCGGTCGGCGGAGCAGCGCCCGCGCCAGCGCCGCCAGGAGCAACGCCGCCTGGGCCGCGTTGAGCCCCCAGGCCAGGCGCGTCCAGGCCAGCTCGGCGGGCGCACGGGACGCAGCGGCGGGCTGGAAGAGGGCCTCGGCCGGCAGGACCGGGGTGCCGGCCAGCTCGGAGTGATCGAGCCAGAGGAAGGCCGCGCGCTGCAGCGGCTTCAGCAGGCGCACGTCGAGCGGAGCGGCGGCCGAACGGCGCTCGGCGGCCTCCGCCAGGGCCAGGTCATAGGGACTGCCGAGGCGGTAGTCGGCGATGGCGGCGGGCCTCTGCGCGTCGGCCCGGAGCAGCGCGGCGCGCGCCGCGGGGCCCTCGAAGGCCGAGGGCGGCGCGATCGTGGCCGGGCTCCACGCCACCGGCACGTGCCAGGCGTGCTGCTGCCACGTGCGCGCCCAGCGGCCCAGGCCGCTGGCGGGATAGACAGAAGGCCTGAGCAGCGTGGGTTCCAGGCGGCCCTGGCTGCGCCAGCACCAGGCCTGCCAGGGCACGACCACGACGAGCGCGCCGAGCGTCAGCGCGGCCAGGCCGCGCCAGGAAGGTCGGCAGACGAGGGCCTCGGCGGCCAGCAGGCCGGCCAGGATCGCCGCCCCGGGCGAGCTGAGCGCGACGACCGCCGCCAGGAGCCCCAGCGACGCGAGCTGCCAGGAGCGGGGGCCCCGCCGGGCGGACGCCGCCGCCCAGAGCACCAGCGCCACGAGGAACTCTCCCAGGGTCTCCGACATGAGGTAGGACGCCCGCTGGGCGGACCAGGGGTTGAGCGCCAGCAGCCACAGGGCCGGGCCCGCGGCGGCGGGGCTGGTGAGGGAGACGGCTCGCCAGAGCAGCAGGCAGCTCGCGACACCCAGGAGGAACTGGACGACGAACACGAGGCTCAGTTCCCCGCCGAGCCCGAGCACCGCGCGCAGGAACAAGGGGTAGACCGGGGGCAGGGCCGTGGCCGGCTGGCCCGCGAAGGTGTAACGCGCCCCAGCGGCCAGGTCGACGGCCTGGGCCAGGAAACGCGGTGTGTCGCCCCCGTTGGGGCTGGGGCTGGCCAGCACGTGCCGCATCAGCACGGCGAGGACCAGGCCCGTCAGCAGCCACCAGCGCTGCCGGCGTTCGAGCCTCGCCAGCCACGGCAGTCGCCGCCGGGCCGCCTCGCGCCACGCGGCCGTGGCCGCGGCGGGATGGGGCTCGAAGCTCGCCATCAGGCCGCGATCTTATCGCGGCCGAACCGGCTACTCGCCGCGGGCCTTCTTCAGCACGTCCAGGGCCGACTCGCCGAAGTACTTCACCACCAGCCGGCTCCAGGCGGGGCTGCGCCGGACCGCGTCGAGGTGCTCGTTGAGCCGCCGGCGCAGCTCGACGTCGTCCTTGCGCAGGCCCCAGGCGTAGGCCCCCGGGGGGCCGAGGAACAGGCCGAGCCGGAGCGACGGGTCGGCCCTGCTGGCCAGGATCGCCCCCGAGACCTCCTCGACCACGGCCTCGACCCGGCCGGCCCTGAGAGCCGCGAAAGCCCCGCCTGAGGGAATGCTGGCATCGACCTGGCCCGGCGGCACGCCCGCCCGGGCCAGCAGCTCGGCCAGGCTGGTGCCGCCCACCAGGCCGACCTTCAGGCGGCGCAGCTCCTCGGCGCTCGTCACCGGCGCGCGGGGCGCGCGGCTCACCACCACGGCGCGGGTCGGGAAGACCGGCACGCTGAAGACGACGGCCTCGCGGCGGGCGGGCGTGTCGGTGAAGCGGCCCGCCACCAGGTCGCCCCGCCCCGCCAGGAGGTCCGGCACGAGGCGGTCCCAGCCTTCGGCCGCGACCAGCTCCAGGCGCAGCTTGTGCTGGCGCGCGAAGGACTGCAGCAGCTCCTGCTCGAAGCCCGGGGGCCTGCCGGGGCGCAGGTCCAGGAACTCGGTCTCGCCGGGCACCGCCACGACCAGCGCGCGCAGCGTGCCGCGCGCGGCGACCTGGTCCCAGTCGGCCCGGGCCGGCAGCGCGGGCAGCAGGAGGCAGAGGAAGAGCGGCAGGAGGCGGGGCATGCGCCACCATACGGGCTCAGCCCGGCGCGCGTCAACGGGCCGCTTGGGCCGCCCGGGCGAGGGCGGTAGACTCTCCGCTTCCCATGAAGGACTACATCGTCCTGGCCATCCCGGTCTTCTTCGCGCTGATCGCGCTGGAGTGGCTGGCGTCGCGCCTGCTCGAGCGCGACGTCTACCGCCTGGCCGACTCGCTCGGCGACCTGGGCTGCGGCATCGTGGACCAGCTGCTGGGCCTGTTCATGAAGACCGCCGTCTTCGCGGGCTACCTGGCCCTGTACCAGGGCCGGCTGTGCGACCTGCCGGGCGACTCGGCCTGGGTCTGGCTGGCCTGCTTCGTGGGCGTGGACTTCCTCTACTACTGGTTCCACCGCAAGAGCCACGAGGTGGCCTTCCTGTGGGCGGCGCACGCGGTGCACCACCAGAGCGAGGAGTACAACCTGACCGTGGCCCTGCGGCAGGGCGCCCTCCAGGGCTGGTTCTCGTGGGTCTTCTACCTGCCCCTGGCGCTGGTGGGCTTCCCGCCGGTGGTGTTCCTGACCTGCTCCTCCTTCAACACGCTCTACCAGTTCTGGATCCACACCCGGCTGATCGGGCGCCTGGGACCGGTCGAGCGGCTCTTCAACACGCCCTCGCACCACCGCGTCCACCACGGCCGCAACCCCGAGTACATCGACCGCAACCACGCCGGCGTCTTCATCGTCTGGGACAAGCTCTTCGGGACCTTCGCCCCCGAGCGCGAGGAGCCGGTCTACGGCGTGACCTCGCCCTTGCGCAGCTGGAACCCGGTCTGGGCCAACCTGGACGTCTGGGCCGGGCTGCTGCGCGAGGCGCGCCGGGCTTCGCGCTGGGCCGACCGGCTGCGCGTCTTCCTGAAGCCGCCCGGCTGGCGGCCCGAGGAGCTGGGCGGCTACGTCCCCGCGCCGCCGGTCGACCGGGCCAGCTACCGCAAGTTCGAGACGCCCGCGGGCGGGGCGTTGCAGGCCTACGCCGCTCTGCACTTCGTGCTGGTGCTGGGCTTCTCGTCGTGGTTGCTGTTCCGCCAGCAGCACCTGTCGCCCGCGCTGCTCGTGGCGGGCGCGCTGGCGTGCACGGTGAGCCTGGTCACCATCGCGGGGCTGCTGGAGCGCAAGCCCTGGGCGCCGGCGCTCGAGTGCTCGCGGCTGGTGCTGCTGACGATGGGTGTCGCCACTTGGAGCACGGCAGCGGCGCTCGCGGCAGCCTTCGTGCTGGCCGCGGCCTACGTGGCGGGGCCCTGGCGGCGGCCCGTCGCGGCCTGAGGGCGCCCCGCTCTCACGGCGCCAGCTC
>JBDIBD010000028.1:0-22174 GCA_039812725.1 Vicinamibacteria bacterium
TCGGCCACCTGGCCGGCGGGCGAGTCGGCCTCCGGCGAGAAGACGTGCACGCGGTAGCCCAGCCGGCGGGCCTCGAGGGCCAGCATGCGGCCGAGCTGGCCGCTGCCCAGCACGCCCAGCGCCGCGCCGGGCCCGATCGGCCGGCTCACGGCAGGCTCGCGTCCCTGACCTTCTGCGCCTGCTCGGCCCGGAAGGCGTGCAGGCCGGCGCGCAGCGCGGGCCGCGTCGCGGCCAGGATGGCCACCGCCAGGAGGCCGGCGTTGGTGGCTCCGGCCCGGCCGATGGCCAGCGTGGCCACCGGCACCCCGGCCGGCATCTGCACGATCGAGAGCAGCGAGTCGAGGCCCTTCAGCGCGTGGCTCTCCACGGGCACGCCCAGCACCGGCAGGACCGTGTGGGCCGCCACCATGCCGGGCAGGTGGGCGGCGCCGCCGGCGCCTGCCACGATCACCTCGAGCCCGCGCTTCTCGGCCTCGCGGGCGTACTCGGCCATGAGGTCCGGCGTGCGGTGGGCCGAGACCACGCGCTTCTCGTACGGGACGCCGAACTGCTCCAGGACCTCGCAGGCGTGGCGCAGCGTCTCCCAGTCGGAGGTGCTGCCCATGATCACGCCCACCAGCGGCTGCTCCATGCTCTCCTCGTGCGCGAAGGGTAGCACGGTGGTCGCGAGGCGGGCGCAACGGGACTCACTCCGCGGAGAGGCGGACCGCCGTCGCTCGCCGCTCCCGGTCGAGAGGGATTTCCAGCCACCACGTGGCGGCCGTGTCTCCCTTCGCCGGCGCGACCGGCGACTTGAGGTGATACAGGAGGAGCCAGCGGTCGTTCGTGTGCGGCGGGCCCAGCAACGCTTCGATCTCCGCCGCCGGCTTGTGTTCGAGGAGGCCTCGCCGTGCGAGGTCTCTGTAGAACACGTAGCGCTGGTTCACGAGCGTGGTTTGGGCGTCGATCCAGTACGGCGTCGCCCGCCACGCCTCGGGTGTGAAGCTAAGTTCCGGCCAGCTCTCGACCACCGATGGCGGCAGCGGCCCCGTGTCGCCCAACGCGACGAGTGACGCCCGGGCTGTTTCGCGAATCGCCTCGCGCTCGTCCTGGAGGTGCATCCGCAATGCGGGCAGGCAGGGCTGTGCCTCGGCCCCGATCGCTCCCAGGGTTCGAGCGGCACGTCGACGCTCGGCCGGTTGGCCAAGGGAGAGGGTGGCGCAGATCGCGGGCACGGCCGGCGCGGCTTGGGGACCGTACCAGTACAGCGCCTCGATCACGTCCAGCTTGTCCTCGGGGCGCGTCTGCAGAGCTCGCAGCAGTCGTGGAATGGCGCTTGGAGCCGTGCCTGGGATCCGCGCCAATGTGTCCATCGCCCACCAGCGGACTCCGGGGACCGGGTCGTCGAGGGCGTCGAGCAGGGCGAGCGCCGCCGGCTCCGCCTCGGGCCCCTGGTTCCACAGGCCGATGGCTGCGCTCAGGCGGACTCCGTCGTCGGGGTCCTTCAGCGCGGGCGCGAGCGCCGCCACGACGAATGGGCCGGCTTGGTCGGCGAGGGCCTCAGCGGCACGTCGGCGGACGACGGGTGACGAATCCCGGAGGGCGGCCTGCGGGCCTAGCCAGACCTTCAGCATGATCATGCCTGGCAGCCAGGGCAGGAGCGCGGCGGCACCAGCGACCGCGAGCGTGGCGAGGCGTCGGCGGTTGGGCTGTTCTCCCTCCGAGAGCAGCGCGACCAGTACGCCCAGGCAGGACAGTGGACAGAGCACGACGGGCCAGAGCCAGGCGAGAAACACGAGCCAGAAGGGACCCTCGTGCGGGTCCCCGGCATCCCCTAGGGAGAAGAGCGCGGCCGACGCCAGCGAAAGAAGCAGCGCGCCCAGTGCGATGACCCGTGAGGTCTTCACGGCGCGGACCGGTGCCCTGCCACCGCCATGGCTCAAAGCTCGGAAAGGGTGATCCGGGCTTCGAACCACCGGGCGAAAGACGAGTCAGTGCGCCGGAGGTCCGCCGCTACCGTCTTCGCTGCTTCGGGCGAGATCGCGATCAGCGCGCAGGCTGCGGTCTTGCGCAGCGACCCGTCTGGAGAACGGACGAGCGAGGAGAGCTCGGGGATTGCGGCAGCCGCCGCTGGGCCGATGTGACCGAGAGCCTCAGCCGACGCCCTCGACACGCGTGGCCCGTCTCCAAGGCTCCTCCGGAGCAAGGAGACCGTGGCGGCGTCCGGGTCTCTCATCAGGCCAAGTGCTCGCGCTGCTGAGACGCGGCCGCTCTCCGACGCCGAGGCCAGCGCCGCGCGCCAAGCCCCGACTCGTCCGCCCAGGTCCGGCCGATAGGACTCGAGCGCAAAGGCGGCGTTCCCGTCGCCCGCGTAGTAGCTGGCGACGAGCCGATCGACGCTGGCCGCGGCCGCATCCGGGCTCAGCAGGGCCGCGGCGGTCGCGAAACGGACGGTGCGAAGGCCATCTTCGTCTCCGAGTGAAGCCCAGAGCAGCTCGATCGCCGTCCGCGCTGCGTGCGCCGGCGTGGGGCGGCCTGGAGAGAGCCGCGCCAGTGCGAAGGCACAGCCCACCTCGATCTCGGGCACGGCATCGGTCGCACAGGCAGCCAGCGACACCAGGGCCGCCGGTGACGGCGCGCCGATGCTTCCCAGCGCGAATGCCGCAGCCGCCCTGACCTCCGTGGTCGTGTCCTGGAGGGCCGCCACGAGGGAGGAGACGATCCAGCCTTCCCTCGCACCTTGGCCGAACCTCCCAAGCGCCTCGGCCGCTCCAACCCGAACGCGTGGGGCAGGATCTCTCAGCGCCCCGATGAGTGCCCGACGCGCGTGGAGAGCCTCGCCCGGGTTCCGGCCCAGGGCTACTGTGGCCCAGTACCGATCATGCTCAGTTCCGTTGACGAGGTCGCGTAACGCGGACGCTACCTCCTCGCGCGGGTCGGCCCAGGAGGTGGCCAGACAACTGGCGGGCGCGAGCAGCGCGGTCAGGCCTGCAGCCAGGGCGGCCGCGAGTCCACGCCATGGGCGGACGGGGTGGCCTTGCTCGCGCACACCCGGCATTGAACCACGGGCATCATGAACGCCGTCAATCGGACGCGACCGAATGCGAGCCGGGTGACATCGAACCGCCGGTGCCGTCCCACGCACGCCCGTCGCGGGCCGCCGCTTGACCGTCACGGACGGCTGGGTCACTGTCGGCCTCTATGGCCTCGCCTCCCGCAGCCCCGCCGACGCCACCCTCGCGGCCGACGACGGGCGGCCCCCATCGCGCCCTGTTGCTCTCGGCACTGGTCTGCCCCGGCCTGGGGCAGCTCGCCAACGGCCAGTGGCTCAAGGGCTTGCTGACGCTGGCCGGGGCCCTCGGCGGGACCGTCTGGCTGGCCGCGCTGGTCGTGCGCCGGCTGCTGGCGGCGCTGCCGGGGCCCGAGTTCGACGGCGACCCCGCGACGGTGGTGGAGCGCTGGGCGGCAGCCTGGCCCGACCTGCAGACCCCCATAGCCTTGGGCGGGGCCGCCCTCCTACTGCTCTGGGCCTGGTCGGCCTGGGACGCCCATCGTAACAGTCACTGAAGGCTGGTTTCCAAAAAGTCCTTGACAGCCCAGCGCTTGGAGACCTAGAGTCCGCAGAAACATACCGAACGTTCGGTATGTTTCTTGGGGCAGGAGGGTGCGATGACGCGGCTGTTCGGTGGGGCGGGGCGCGGTCTCGGGCTGTTCTTGGCGCTGCTGGCGCTCGTGAGCCTGGGCACGCCGGCGTGGGCCCAGGTGGAGAGCGGGACGCTGTCGGTGAGAGCGGTCGACGAGAGCGGGGCCCCCGTTCCGGGCGCCAGCGTGACCGTGCGCAGCGTGGACAGCGGGCGCGAGCGCGCGCAGTCCACCGACGCCAGCGGCGTGGCCCGCTTCGTGGCCCTGCCGCCCGGCGCCTACCGCGTGCAGTGCGACCTGACCGGCTTCGCCAGCGTCGTGCAGGAGGGCGTCCCGGTGCGCGTCGGCCAGAGCGTGGCCCTCGAGGCCACCCTCAAGGTGGCCACCATGGCCGAGACCGTCACGGTCAGCGCCGAGGTGCCCCTGGTGGATCTCTACAAGACCGACTCGTCGACCAACATCACCCCCGAGCAGATCCAGGACCTGCCGGTGGCCGACCGCGACTTCCAGCGCCTGTCGTTCCTGACCCCGGGCGTGCAGCGCGAGCGCGGTGGCTTCCGCTTCATCGGCGGCGGGCCGGTCATCGGCGCCGGCGGCAACGCCTCCCAGTCGACCATCCTGGTGGACGGCGTCGACCTGACCGACCCGGCCCTGGGCCTCTCCCGGGCGCGCTTCAGCCAGGACGCCATCCGCGAGTTCCGCGTGATCGCCAACCGCTTCGACACCGAGGTCGGCAACTCGGCCGGTGGCGGCCTGTCGATCGTCACCAAGTCGGGGACCAACGAGTTCTCCGGCAGCGCCTTCGGCTTCTTCCGCGACGCCTCGCTGCGCTCGAAGGGCTACTTCGAGAAGGACAAGACCGACTACTCGCGCCAGCAGTACGGCTTCACCCTGGGCGGGCCGATCGTCAAGGACAAGACCCACTTCTTCGCCTCCTTCGAGCAGATCGGCGAGGACAACATCGTGCTCTTCCGTCCCGGCGGGGCCTTCGCCTCGCAGGCCGCGGACGTCACGGTGCCCGTGGACCAGTCGCTGATCTTCGCGGGGCTCGACCACTCGCTCTCCTCGTCGCAGCAGCTCAAGCTCAAGTTCGTGTACGAGCGCTACCGCCAGGAGAACTTCCGCGTGGGCGGCGTCTCCGACGTCTCGAACGGCCAGCAGCTCAACCGCGACAACTGGAACCTGACCGCGGGCCACACCTGGACGCTCAGCTCCGGCAAGCTCAACCAGCTGGCCTTCCAGGTCGGCGGGCGCAAGTACGAGGAGCCGCTCAACTCGACCGCCATCAACGAGTTCTTCTCGGTCGGCAACACCCTGGTCACCGGCGGCAACCTGGTCGGCGCGCTGCTGGGCGAGAGCACCCAGTGGGAGGCGCGCGACACGTTCTTCGCCACCTTCCGCCAGGGCAAGGCCACCCACGACCTGAAGTTCGGCGCCGCGATCCAGCACGTCAACGACCGCTTCGACTTCCCGGTCTGGCAGACGGGCTCGATCTTCTACCTGAACGACACGCGCCTGCTGCCGATCCAGTACATCTCGGCCACCGGCTCCGGCGACGCCACCATCAAGACCGACCTGATCTCGGCCTACGTGCAGGACGACTTCCGGCCCAGCAGCCGCGTGACCATCAACCTGGGCCTGCGCTACGACATCGACACGAACGGCAACAACCCCGACTTCACCCACCCGCTGGTGCCCACGCCGCGCGGCAAGGACGCCAACAACTTCCAGCCCCGCCTGGGCTTCTCCTGGGACCTCGACGGCAAGGGCCGCCACGTGCTGCGCGGCGGCGCCGGGCTCTTCACCGGCCGCTTCCTGCTGGTGCCGGCCTTCAGCGAGCTGCAGCAGAACGGCGTCACCGGCCGCATCGTCACCACCCGCATCAGCGGCCTGCTGGTGGGCCTGCCGCAGTTCGCCCTCTCGGCCAGCAACCCCGGGGGCACGGGCATCAAGCTCAACCCCGACATCACCCTGCTCGACGACACCCTGAACAACCCCTGGAGCCAGCAGGCCACGCTGGGCTACACGATGAAGCTGGGCGACACCGGCCTGTTCGCCGACGTGGAGGGGATCTACGTCAAGGGCCAGGACGAGGTCATCGTGCGCGACGTGAACTTCGGCGGCAACTCCAACCCCGTGCGGCTCAACCGCAGCTACGCCCAGATCAACACCTACACCAACGAGGGCCACTCGGAGTACAAGGCCCTGGTCTTCAGCCTGAACGGCACGCTCAAGGGCGGGCACGTGGTGACCGCCTCCTTCACCGTGGCCGACAAGCAGAACGTCAACGACGACTTCAGCCCGGCCCTGGTGGACTACCCCAGCGACCCGTCGAACATCGAGGCCGAGTACGGCCGCAGCCGGGCC
Source organism: Vicinamibacteria bacterium (assembly GCA_039812725.1). Taxonomy (GTDB): domain Bacteria; phylum Acidobacteriota; class Vicinamibacteria; order Fen-336; family Fen-336; genus JBDIBD01. The sequence continues at coordinate 5,989 of JBDIBD010000028.1, forward strand.
GACGAGCGCTACCGGGTGGTCGTCTCGGGCATCGCGCGCCTGCCGTGGGCCCTGACGCTGGCCCCGATCTTCGAGTACGGCTCCGGCCAACCCTGGAACGCGCGCCTGGGCTACGACTACAACGGCGACGGCAAGAACGCCGACCGCCCGGCGGGCCTGCCGCGCTTCTCCCAGGACGGGCCACGCTACACGGCCTTCGCCCTGCGCCTGACCAAGCGCGTGGCGTTGGGCAAGAAGGCCGGCCTCGACCTCATCGCCGAGGGCTTCAACCTCTTCAACACCGTGAACTACGACGTGAACTCTGTGCAGAGCGGGCAGTTCACGTCCGGACCGACGATCGCCAACCCCCGAGCTGTCGCTGTGCCGAACCCGCGTTACGGCCAGTACACCGCTACCCTGCCGCCGCGCGAAATCCAGCTCGGCGCGCGGCTGACCTTCTAGACGTCTTCCCACGGAGCCGGGGCGGGACGCGGACCGCCCCGGCTCATCCCCACACCCGGACCACGGGCGGAGGACGAAGGTGGACAGCGGACTGCGTGACAAGGTCGTGATCGTGACGGGCGCGGCGGCCGGCATCGGCCGGGCCACCGCCCTGCGCTTCGCCGTCGAGGGCGCCCGGGTGGCCGCCTGGGACGTGCAGGCGGCCGGCGCGGCGCTCTTGGCCGAGCTGAGGCAGGCGGGCTCGGCCGACGCGCTCTACGCGGTCGTGAACGTGGCTGACGCGGCCGCGGTGCAGGCCGGCGTGGAGCAGGTGGTCGGCCGCTTCGGGCGGGTCGACGTGCTGGTCAACAACGCCGGCATCGTGCGCGACGCCCAGCTCGTCAAGTGGAAGGACGGGCAGGTGGCGGGCAGCCTGGGCGACGAGGCCTGGGAGGCGGTCATCGGCGTCAACCTGAAGGGCGTCTTCCTGTGCACCCGCGCCGTGGCCCCGCACATGATCAAGGCCGGCGGCGGCGTGGTCCTGAACGCCTCCTCGGTGGTGGGCCTCTACGGCAACTTCGGCCAGACCAACTACACGGCCACCAAGGCCGGCGTGATCGCCATGACGAAGACCTGGGCCCGGGAGCTGGGGCGCTACAAGATCCGCGTCAACGCGGTGGCGCCCGGCTTCGTGGCCACGGAGATCGTCAAGGCCATGCCCGAGAAGGTGCTGGCCGCGATGGTCGAGCACACACCCATCGGGCGCATGGGCCGGCCCGAGGACATCGCCAACGCCTACGCCTGGCTGGCCTCGGACCAGGCCGCCTTCGTGCACGGCGCGGTGCTGTCGGTGGACGGCGGCCTGGTGAACGGGACGTAAGGCCGTGGCCCGCCACGTCCGCATCACCGCCACCGGCCGCTTCCTGCCGCCCATCGAGGTCTCGAACGACGAGCTGCGCCGGCGCTTCGCGCACCTGCCCGAGTTCGTCGACAAGATGGAGGCCAGCAGCGGCATCCGCCGGCGCTTCTACGCCCCCGAGGACTGGGCCACCTCCGACGTGGCCCTGCCGGCCGCGCGGCAGGCCCTCGAGCGGGCCGGCAAGCGCCCCGAGGACGTCGACCTGATCGTGCTGGGGACCGACTCGCCCGACTACGTCACGCCGGCCACCTCGGTGGTGCTGCAGCACAAGCTGGGCGCCTCGCGCGCCGGCACCTTCGACGTGGGCTGCGCCTGCGCCTCGTTCCCGACCGGCCTGGCCACGGCGGCGGGGCTGATGGCCGTCAACCCGCACCTGCGCACGGTGCTGGTGGTCGGCGTCTACCTGATGCACAAGCTGGCCGACCCGGGCGACCCGATGGTCTTCTTCTACGGCGACGGGGCCGGCGCGGCCGTGCTCGAGCCCTCCGAAGATCCGGGCTTCGTGGGGGTCGCCTTCCAAGCCGACGGAACCTACCACCGGCACTGGGGCCTCTACGCGGGCGGCACCTTCGAGCCCGCCAGCGTCGAGGCGGTGCAGGGCGGGCGCACCACGGTGAAGATGCGCGAGCGCTACCCGCCCGAGATCAACCACGACGGCTGGCCGCGGCTGGTGCGGCGCCTGGCGCAGGAGAACGGCTTCGCCCTCTCCGAGGTCGACTTCACGATCTTCACCCAGGTGCGCAAGCCCTCGATCGAGCTGGTCATGAACGACCTGGGCATCCCACTCGAGAAGACCCACACCGTGATGGAGGAGTGGGGCTACACGGGCTCGGCCTGCATCCCGATGGCGCTCGACGACGCCCTCGCGAAGGGCCGCATCCGCAAGGGCGACCTGCTGGTGATGGTCGGCTCCGGCGTCGGCTACAACCAGGCCGCCGCCGCGATCCGGATGTAGCCGTGCTGGCCGGAGACCTGCTCGGCGAGCGCGCCCGGCTGACGCCCACGAAGACCGCGCTCGTGTGCGTGCCGTCGGGGGAGCGCTTCACCTACGCCGAGCTCGAGGCGCGCGCCACCCTGGCCGCCCGGGCCCTGCGCGAGGGGCTCGGCCTGGCGCGCGGCGAGCGCGTGGGGCTGCTGGCCGGGAACCGGGTGGAGTTCCTCGACCTGTTCTTCGGCGTGGCCAAGGCCGGGCTGGTGCTGGTGCCGCTCGGCACGCGCCTCACGCCCCACGAGGTCGGCTACATCGTGGCCGACTCGGGCCTGCGCGTGCTGCTGTACTCGGCCGAGCACGCCGAGACGGCGAGGGCCGTGCTGGCCTCCGCGCCCGGCGTGCGCGGCGTGGCCCTCGACGGGGGAGAGCTGGCGGCGCTGCAGGCCGCCCTGCCCCCGTCCGACTGGCGCGCCGAGCCGGCCCGGCCCGAGGACCTGTGGGCCCTGCTCTACACCAGCGGCACCACGGGCAAGCCCAAGGGCGTGCGCGTGCCGCAGCGCATGGTGCTGTGGAACGGCTACAACACGGCCGTCTCGTGGCAGCTGCGCGAGGACGACGTCAGCTCCATCTTCACGCCGCTCTACCACGCGGGCGGCCTGGGCGCCTTCCTGGTGCCGGTCTTCACCATCGGCGGCACGATCGTGCTGCACGCCGGCTTCGACCCGGCCGAGATCTGGCGCACGATGGAGACCGAGCGCTGCACGGTGGTGCTGGGGGTGCCGACCATCTGGAAGCTGCTGCTCGAGGCCCCGGAGTTCGCCGCCACGGACCTCTCGCAGGTGCGCTACCTGATCAGCGGCGGGGCGCCGCTGCCGGTCTGGCTGATCGAGGCCTACCAGCGCCGCGGGGTCGAGTTCAAGCAGGGCTACGGCCTCACCGAGGTGGGCGTCAACTGCTTCGCCATGACCGTGGCCGACTCGCACCGCAAGCACGGCTCGATCGGCAAGCCGCTGATGTTCACGGAGGCGCGGCTGCTGGACGAGGCCGGCCGCGAGGTCCCCGTGGGCGAGGTCGGCGAGCTGTGCCTGCGCGGCGACCACGTCTGCCAGGGCTACTGGAACCAGCCCGAGGCCACGACGGCGGCCCTCGACGCCGAGGGCTTCTTCCACACCGGCGACCTGGCGCGCCGCGACGAGGAGGGCTTCTTCTACATCGCCGGGCGCCGCAAGGACATGCTCATCAGCGGCGGCGTCAACGTCTACCCGGCCGAGATCGAGGGCGAGCTGCTGCAGCACCCCGACCTGCGCGACGCGGCGGTGGTGGGCGTGCCGCACGCGACCTGGGGCGAGGTGGGCGTGGCGTTCCTCGTGGCGGGGGCGCGCCGGCCGGGCGACGAGGAGCTGCAGGCCTTCCTGCTGGAGCGCCTGGCGAAGTACAAGCTGCCGCGGGCCTTCGTCTTCGTCGGGGGCCTGCCGCGCACCGCCTACGGCAAGGTCGTCAAGGGCGAGCTGCGCGAGCGCTGGCTGGCCGAGCACGGAGAGGTTCGTTGACCCCGGCCCTGCTCACGCACCGCCTCGAGGGGACCGGCGAGCCGGTGCTGCTGCTCAACGGCGGGCTCATGACCCTGGCGGGCTGGGAGACGCTGGCGGCCCCGCTCCGCGCGCGCTTCCGGGTGCTGCGCTGCGACTTCCGCGGGCAGCTCCTGTCGCCCGGCGAGGCTCCGCCCACGCTCGACGGGCACGCGGCCGACGTCGTGGCCCTGCTGGACGGGCTCGGGCTGGTGGCGGTGCACGTGGTCGGGACCTCGTTCGGTGCGCTGGTGGGCCTGATCCTGGCGGCCCGCTGGCCCGCGCGCGTGCGCTCGCTGGTGCTGGCCACCGCCACGGAGCGGCTGGGCGAGGGCGGCGAGGAAGGGCGCGCCTGCTGCGCGGCGGCCGCGCGCCACGCCGCCGCCGGGGGCGACCGCGCTGCCGCCGCCGCCGTCCTGACCTCCGTCGCCTTCAGCCCCGCCTACCGCGAGGCGCACGCGGCCGAGCTGGCCGCCCGCCGGGGCCAGATGCACCTGCTCCCGGCCGCCTGGTTCGAGGGGGCGGCAGCCCTGCTCGACGCGCTGGCCGGCCTCGGCCTGCTGCCGCTGCTGCCGCGGGTGGCCTGCCCGACGCTGGTGCTCGCGGCCGAGCTCGACGAGACCTTCGACCTGTCGCGCTCGCGGGCGCTGGCGCAGGGCATCCCGGGCGCGCGGCTCGAGGTCGTGCCGGGCAGCGGCCACGCGCTGGTGGTGGAGCGCCCGGCGGCCTTCCAGGCCCTGGTCGAGCGCTTCCTGGACGAGCAGGGGAGAACCTGATGGCCGAGGCGCCGCCGCTCGAGCCCACGCAGCAGGGTCGCGTCGAGGTCGGCCCGCACGCCTTCCACTGGGAGCGCTTCGGCGCGGGGGCGCGCGAGACGGTCTGCCTGCTCAACGGCCTGGCCATGCACACGCGCTCCTGGTACCCCGTGCTGCCGCGGCTGCTGGGCGACTGGGACGTGCTGCTCTACGACTACCCCGGCCAGGGCGAGTCGTCCTGGAACGACCGGCCGGTCACGATCCCCGATCTGGCCGCGGCCCTGCCGGCCGTGCTGGACGCCGCCAGCGTCGAGCGCTGCCACCTGCTGGGCATCTCCTACGGCGGCTTCGTGGCCCTCGACGCGGCCCGGCTCTTCCCCGCGCGCCTGCACACGCTCACGCTCTCGGGGATCCTGCTGAGCCACGAGCAGCTCTTCCAGATGTACGAGGCCCTGTCGCTGCGCTTCTATTCCGGGACGGAGGCCGAGTTCGAGCTCTACACGCGCTACATGTACGAGAAGATCTTCGGCGAGAGCTTCGTGCGGGCGGCGGGGCCGGCCCTCGAGACCATGCGCCAGCGCTTCTTCGAGCGCTACCGCGCGCGCAAGCGCGCGCTGGTGCGGCTGACCGAGGCCCAGGACCCCTTCTTCGACGCGCTCGACGCGAACCTGCCGGGCTACCGCGCCGTCCCGACGCCGGCCCTGATCCTGGCCGGCGCCCAGGACCGCGTGCTGCCCCCCTGGGTGCAGCGCAAGATCGCGGCGATCCTGCCGCGCTCGCGCTACGAGGAGCTGCCCGACTCGGGCCACGTGGTCTACCTGGAGCAACCCGAGCGCTTCTTCGCTACCATCGGGGCGTTCTTTCGCCGCCGCGACCTCGACTTCTGAGGCGGGCGGGGCGAGGCCACCATGCCCGGCTGCTGCTCCACGACCCCCCGACCCGCCGGCCGCCGGCGCCGGGCCCTGGCCGCGACCTTCCTGGTGGCCGCGCTCCTGGCCGGGGCCGCCGCGGCCCTCTTCGTGGCCCGGCCGATGGCCGTCTTCGAGTGGCTGGGCCGCGCCGGGTTGCGCTCGGCCGGTTTCGAGAAGCAGCGCCTGGCCGGGCCGCGCGGCACGCTCACCTACTTCCGCGCGGGGCAGGGACCGGTGGTGGTGCTGCTGCACGGCGCCAACGACCAGGCCGGGGCCTGGGCGCGCGTGGCCCCCGCGCTGGCCGGCAGCCGCCGGGTGCTGGTCGCCGACCTGCCCGGCCACGGGGAGAGCGCGCCGGCCGCCGGGCCGCTGGCCGTCACCGACCTGCTGGCCGGCGTCGAGGCCCTGCTGGCGACCGAGTCCCCGAGCGCGCCCGTCACGCTCGTGGGCAACTCGCTGGGCGGCTTCCTGGCGCTGCTCGAGGCCCACCGGCACCCGGAGCGCGTGAGCCACGTGGTGCTGGTCAACGGCGCGGCCGTCCTGGCCGGCGGCGGCCAGGTCGACCTGCTGCCCAAGAGCCGCGAGGAGGCCCGCCGGGCGCTGGCCAAGCTGACCGCGCCGGGGACGCCGGGCATGCCGGGCTTCGTGCTGGACGACCTCGTCCGGCGCGGTCCGGGCAGCCCGCTGGCGCGGCTGCTCCAGTCGCCCGTGGCCGAGCTGGCCCTCGACGGGCGGCTGGGCGAGGTGCGGGTCCCCGTCACCCTGCTGTGGGGCGAGTCCGACCAGCTGCTGCCGGCGTCTTACGCAGAGACGCTGAGGTCCCAGCTGCCCGCCGCGCGCCTGGCGCTGCTGCGCTCGTGCGGGCACGTGCCGCAGCGCGAGTGCCCGGCGCTGCTCCTGCACGAGCTGGAGACGGCCCTGCGCCAGCCGCCGGCGGCCAGGGCCGAGGAGGAGTGATGGCCGCGAGCGGTCGGCCGGGAAAGCACCTCAACCAGGAAGAGCGCTCCGAGCGCAGCCGGCGCCAGATCCTCGACGCGGCCCTGAAGCTCTTCTCGACCCGCGGCTTCGGCGCCACCAGCATGCGCGACATCGCCCAGAAGGCGGGCGTCTCGACCGGCAGCGTCTACCACCAGTTCCCGGACAAGGAGACCGTCTTTCGCGAGCTGCTCGACGAGTACTGGCGCGCCATCGCCTCGCCCGACTTCCCCTTCAACAAGGCCCTGGCCTCGGGGGCCTTCCCCGACGACCTGGAGGCCCTGGGCGAGGCGGCCCGCGAGAGCGTGCGGCTCTACCGTTCGCACGTGGCGCTCATCTACGTGGACGTGGTGGAGTTCGAGGGCAGCCACATCCGCCGCTTCTACTCGGACATGGCCGGGCGCTTCCAGGCCTTCATCGAGGCCCACGGCGAGCGCCTCGAGCTCGCGCGCAAGCTGCGACCCGGCGTCTCGCCCCTGGCCGCCACCATGCTGGCCAGCCGCTTCCTGCTGAACTACTTCGCGGTCGAGCTGGTCTTCGGCGTGCCGCACCACTTCGGCCAGGACGAGCAGCGCGTGCTGCGCGAGATCGCCGAGATCCTCAAGTACGGCATGCTGCCAGCCCCGGAGGCCGCGAAAGCCGCACCACCAGCCGAGGAGGCCGCAGTCGGCCACGCTGCTGACGACCCGCCGGGCCCCCCGGCCACCGTCGTCGCTTCCTGAACTCCGCCGTGGGTCCGGGGGCGGGGCCCTCGTGCGGCCTCGGCGCCAGGCCAGGACGTTGCGGACGCCATGTCTGGTACTAGGCGTCTCGTGTAAACTTCCCTCACGACCACAACGGAGGGGGAGATGCGCGGACGCTATTGGACGAGGCACTGGAAGCAGTTCGTCACCCTCGCGGCCGTCGTGGGCGCGCTCGCCCAGGGTGCAGGGGCGGCGGATCCGAGCGATCAGATTCCGGCCTGTTCCGAGCTGGCTTTGCGTCAATGGGAGCTGGTGGCCGACCACCAGCTCGGTCTGGCAGCCGGGGAGATCGTCGAGGCCCAGCGCTGGATCGGCCCCTTCGCCAACCGCAAGAAGGCCGCGCAACTCCAGGCCGGCGAGTTCGGCGGCCGAAACTGGTTTCCGGCGGACGTCTTCAAGCGGACGGTGTGCGGGCAACTGGAGCGGTTCTCGATCTTCGACCCAGCCTGGAGCGGAGACGAGACGGACTTCCACGTCCACCTGCAGCCGAGCCCCGCCTTCCAGTTCGCCGCCGGCGAGCTGGAAGGCGCCACGCCGCACGAGAAGCTGTACGGCGAGATCACCCTTCCCAAGGCCATGCGCTCCAGCCCTCCTTGGATCGTCCCCGGGCCCCGGAACCTCCTCGGGAGCGGCGAGGCCTCGTCGCGGGTCTGGCAGGCCGGCGACGGTGTCTGCCTGTACGGCCCGTGGGTGACCGAGGAGTTCCACGAGTTCCAGGGAGAGATCCATCCCTCCGAGCTGTTCTGGTTCCGCGACGGCGAGGCGCTGCACGTCTTCGCGGCTCACGACGCCTCGAACCGCTTCCAGCAAGTGCGGTTCTACTGTCCGATGGAGGGTCCCCCCGAGACCTGCGACACCGCCACGCCGCCCGAGGGCTTCCGTGCCTGGGCCTCGCCGTCGACCCGACACCTGCTCATGGTGGCCTACGAGCTGCGCCTCGACGCGGCCGAGACGCGCCGGGCGAGCGTGCGCGTCCTGAAGAGCGTGCCGCCGTCTGGCGGCTCGGACGAGCCGGAGGCTGTCCGGATCCAGCATGGCGCCGGTGAGAGCGTGCTCCTCTTCAACCGCCTGCCAGGCTCGGCCGTGGTCGCCGTGTCCGAGCTGAAGGGGCGGCGCTGCCGGGCGACTCGTGAGGGCCGCGAATCGCTGCTCGGCTACCTGGGAGTGTCCCTGGCGATCGACCGCTCGGCGGCGCCGGGCACCGGCTACGCCCATGTCGAGGTGGCAGCGGGGCCCGAGGGGCTCACGAGGACAGCCTACGCTCGGTCGGACGCCCCCGCCGGGAAGGCGAGCGTCTCCGCGAGCGGGGTGGCCCTCGACAGCCTGCGCCACGACGTCACGGCGGGCCGCCCGCGGCTCGTCGAGTGGCTGGATGATGGGCCCGGCCGCCAGCTGCTTCCCGCTGCTGAGGGGACGGGCTCGCTCGTCGAGCTGCGTGCCCGCTTCAAGGACTTCGACCCCTCCAGGCCCGGGGCGCGGAGGTTCGAGACCGACTTGGAGGCGCTCTACAGGCCCGGGGCCGGCGCCGGCCGGGCCGGGGAGGACCTGGCCAGCTACCTCAACGCCGTCCTCACTGGCGCGCCGTTCGGCAGTGGTGGGGCGGGATCCGGCCTGGAGCGTCGCCGGCGCTACACGGACGTCTTCGGGGACAAGAGCTGCTTCGAGGCTCGCGTCCGGGCGAGCTTCGAGGGCCAGGAGATCGACGTCCGCTCCTGTGACGGTGCGCTGCCGGCTGCCGCCGGCGTGGTGGTGTGCCTGAGGGAAGAGAGGCAGGCCTGCCAGTTCCAGGACGAGCGCGAGGTCGTCGACGTGAGCATCTCTTACGGTCCCCAGGCACGTGGCCGCCTGCAGCTCTCGGCCCTCGTGACGGATCCGTTCGGCGTCTCGGCGCCGCCGGCCGAGCGGCTGATCCCGATCCCACCGGCCGACGCCGGCCTCGACGGCAACGGTCTCCTGCGGGCCGACGTCGACGAGGTCATCCAGGGGGCGAAGCTATCTGGGGAGCTGGCGAACCGCCTCGACAGCGCCCTCAAGGAGACCGCCGCCCAGCCCCAGCAGGCTGGCTGGCCGGGCCTGGCGGCGGCCCTGCCCTATGTGCCGGCCTGCGACGAGCGCCCGAGGCGGGCGCGGCTCTTCTGGTTGATGGCCAAGACCTACAGCCGCGACCTCGAGCTGAAGCCGGACGAGCGAGAGGCCCTGGCCCGCCTCTTGGCCAGCTACCAGGCCTCCGGTGACGAGTGCGCGCGATGAGAGCCCACCGGTCTGGCGGCTCGCGGTGCTCTCCATGCCTGTCGCCAGCGGTCTCCTGTCGAGCGCATCCACGGAAGGCAAGGCCGGGACGGTGTCGGCCGGGCCGCGAAGCTTCGCGCTGACGCTGCGTCGGTGAGCGCGTCTCCAGCTGCCCGGTCAGGCCTGGCGCAGGTCCTCTGCGTGCCGCAGCGCGTTTTCGATGCGCCGGTCGGGCACCAGCCAGATCACCGCCACGGCCACGTACAGGCCGCAGGCCAGCGCCGGCAGCCGCAGGGCCGAGGCGATGGCCACGGCGTACAGGACCACCGAGACCTTGCCCTTGGTGTCGTCGCCGATGGCCCGCGCCAGGGCCGAGTCGCGCTCGTGGTGGGCCAGCAGCGCCCGCACGAGCACGAAGTAGGCCACCGCCGCACACAACAGCACGGCCCCGTAGACGGCCACGGGCACCGGGGCGAAGTGGTTGTCGCCCATCCAGGCCGTCGTGATCGGCACGAGCGAGAGCCAGAACAGCAGGTGCAGGTTGGCCCACAGCACCGGCCCCGTCACGTGCCGCACCGCCTGGAACAGGTGGTGGTGGTTGTTCCAGTAGATGCCGAGGTAGACGAAGCTCAGCACGTAGCTCAGGAAGACCGGCAGCAGCGGCGCGAGGGCCGCCAGCTCGCCCCCGTGGGGCGCCTTGAGCTCCAGCACCATGATCGTGATCAGGATCGCGATGACTCCGTCGCTGAAGGCCTCCAGACGCCCTTTGCTCATGCCTCGTCCCCCCGGGCCGAGGATAGCCGAAGGGCGCCCATCGGGTAACCTCTGGGCGGGAGGCGCCTTGGACACGAAGCTGCCGGTCACCTACGAGGACGTGGTCGACGCCGCGGAGCGGCTCCTGGGCCAGGCCCACCGCACCCCGGTGGCCACCTCGCGCACGCTCGACGACCGCCTGGACGCGCGGCTCTTCCTCAAGTGCGAGAACCTGCAGCGCATGGGGGCCTTCAAGTTCCGCGGGGCCTGGAACGCCGTCTCGCGGCTCACGGCCGACCAGCTGGAGCGCGGCGTGATCGCCTACTCCTCGGGCAACCACGCCCAGGCCGTGGCCCTGGCCTGCCGCATCCTCGGCGCGCCGGCCGTCATCGTCATGCCCAGCGACGCGCCCGCCGCCAAGCGCCGCGCGACCGAGGGCTACGGCGCGACCGTGGTCGAGTACGTGCCGGGACGTGAGAAGCGCGAGGAGGTGGCGGCCCGCATCATGGCCGAGCGCCGGCCCACGCTCGTGCCGCCCTTCGACCATCCCCACGTCATCGCCGGGCAGGGGACCGCCGCGCGGGAGCTGTTCCAGGAGGTGGGCGAGCTGGACCTGCTGCTGGTGCCGTGTGGCGGCGGCGGGCTGCTCTCGGGCTCGGCCCTGGCCGCCCGCGTGCTGTCGCCGCGCTGCCGCGTGGTGGGCGTCGAGCCGGAGGCGGGGGACGACGCGACTCGCTCGTTCCGGACCGGGACTCTGCAGACGGTGGACAACCCGCGCACCATCGCCGACGGGGCCCGCACCGCGTCGCTGGGCCAGCTCACGTTCCCGCTGGTGCGGGCGCTGGTGGACGACATGGTCACCGTCTCGGACGCCGACCTGGTCGAGGCCATGCGTTTCGTCTGGGAGCGCGTGAAGCTGGTGGTCGAACCCACCGGTGTGTTGGGCCTGGCCGCCGCCCTGTCGGGCAAGGTGCCGGTGGCCGGCCGCCGCGTGGGGGTGATCCTCAGCGGCGGCAACGTGGACCTGGACCAGGCCGCGACGCTGCTCGGTGCGCCCAGGGCCTGAACGCGGGAGGGTGCAGTGCGGCCGTCTGATTCTCGACGACGAGCGGGACTCCGGAGACCTCGACTCCCAGGGCGCCGCGCCTTCTTCGTCGCCCTGGTCCTGGTCGCCGCCGGGTCCCGGCCGTTGGCCGCGCAGAGTCCCTGGCAGCCGGCCGCGGGGCACACGCAAATCCCCCTCTGGCCCGGCGGGCCCCCCGACGCTCGGCCGGTGGACGGGCCAGAGGTCGCCGGGACCGTCGTGGACGGCGCCGGGGCCAGGAAACTGGTCGGCGGCAAGCCGTGGACCTACGTCAACAGGGTCGCGCAGCCGACGATGACCGTCTACTCACCGGAGGGCGGAAACACAGGCGCGGCCGTTGTGGTCTTCCCCGGCGGCGGCTACAACATCCTGGCCATCGACCTCGAAGGGACCGAGGCCTGTGACTGGCTGACGTCTCGCGGGATCACGTGCGTCCTGCTGAAGTACCGCGTGCCCTGCGCGAAGGTGGGGCCGTACCGGGACTGCCCGACCGCGCTGCAGGACGCCCAGCGGGCGATGGGGCTGCTCCGGCTCCGGGCCGCCGCGTGGCGCATCGATCCGAGCAAGATCGGGGTGCTGGGCTTCTCGGCCGGCGGGCACATGGCGGCCGCGCTGAGCACGCACTTCCAGAAGCGCCTCTACGCCGCAGTGGACGAGGCCGACCAGGTGAGCTGCCGGCCCGACTTCGCGGTGGCGCTCTATCCGGGTCACCTGGCGGTTCCCGAGGAGCGCTTCGTCCTGAACCCCGACCTCCAGGTGACCAGCCGCACTCCGCCGACGTTCCTGCTGCACGCCCAGGACGACCCGGTGGACCCGGTCGAGAACTCGCTCGTCTACTACGGCGCGTTGCGCAAGGCAGGAGTCCCGGCGGAGATGCACGTGTACGTCAAGGGCGGGCATGCGTTCGGTCTCCGGCGCACGCCGTCGCCCATCACGGAGTGGCCAGCGCTGGTCGAGACCTGGCTGAGGACCATCGGGGTGCTCGAGCGATAGTCCAGCCGGCGACGCTGCGCACCGCTGGCGAGACGTCCGACGCTCGACGAGAAGTCGGCCTCTTGTAGCGCCCGCGGAGCTCATGCCGGAGCGCTGACTCCCGGGGCCGCTTCAGCGCTTCTTGGGCGGCTTCTCCGCCTCCGCTGCCGCCGTCGCGGCCGCGTCGAGCAAGGGCTGCGCCGACAGCGGCGCCCCCACGGCCTTCCGCATCCACGCGTCGGGCGTCAGCGCCCCGAGCTGACAGACCCGCTCGAACTCCGGCCCCATCGGCCCGTCGAGCTTGGCGAAGTGCGCCTCCACCTGGAACGCGATGAGGTGGCCCAGGGTGTAGTCCGGGGTGTAGAGCGGATAGCTCAGCATGTGCGAGTAGATCCCCAGCAGGGCCACGTCGCGGCGGCCCAGGATCGGAGCGAACCAGCGGTTCCAGACGTCCTGGGCGATCTGCACCACCGCCGCCCGGAACTCGGCCGGCGTCGCCTCCGGGTGGGCGTAGAGCCAGTTCCAGGCGCGCATGTCGACCAGCGACACGCCCGCGATCTCGCGCGTGGCCCAGAAGCTCTCGAGCTCGCGCAGCGAGCGCGCCTCGGCGTCGGGACCGCCCAGGCCCAGCAGCTCCAGGTCGCGGGCCTGGAAGACGAAGGCCAGGGCCTCGGTGAAGGCGTTGTTGGGGACGCCCTGCAGCAGGGTGTGGTCGACGGTGTCGAGCGAGAAGACCTGCTCGACGTTGTGGCCCATCTCGTGCACCGCGATGTTGTAGCCCTTGTAGTCCATGCCGCCCGGGTTGACGCGGGTGCGCAGGTGGGCCTGGTCGCCGCGCCGGCGGGCGCCCAGGGCGTGGCCGGCGCCGCGCGAGGGGTCGACCACGATGCGGTCGGCCAGGAAGCGTGCGCGCTCCGGCGAGAAGCCCAGGCCCTGCAGCAGGCGCGGGATGTCCGCGGCGTAGGCCGCGGGGCTGGGGTAGCGCTCGCGGGTGCGCGCGTCGAGGTCGGCCTCGGAGTACTTCGAACGGGGCTTGAAGCCGGCGTACCAGACGTCGTGCGGCTCGAGCGGCCGGCCCAGGCGGCGGGCGACGAGCGCGCCCACGCGCGCACCGAGGGGCGAGTCGAGCACGCTCTCGAACAGGGCCTCCACCTCGCGCTCGGGGATCTCACGGTCGACCTCGAAGCGGCGGGCGATGTAGGTCGGGTGGTCGGGCGAGTAGGCGTCGGCGCGGCGGTGGGCGTCGAAGATGGCCTTCCAACGCGCGTAGCGGGTGTCGGGCTCGCGCTCGCGCGAGGGGCTGGTCGAGGCGCCGGCCGGGGCCTCGCCGTCCTTGACGGGCGAGGCGGCCACGACACCGGTCTCGGGCGTCCAGTCGAGCAGCGGGTTGTCGATCACCGCCTGCGGGATCTGCTGGCGCACGATGGCCTCCATGACGCGGGTCATCAGGCGCTGGCGCTCGAGGCCGTCCTGGTCGGCGTAGGCCGACTTCAGCTCGTCGCGCAGGTTCCAGTGGCTGATCAGGCGCAGGCCGGGGCGGAACGGGCGCCGGCCGTCCTTCGTCAGCACGTGGTGCATGCGCAGGTTGTAGCCGTTGACGTACTCCTCGGCGGCGCTGGTGGCGGCGGTGATGCCGGCCTGCACGTCGGCCGGGACGCGGGTCGCGAAGCGGCCGGCCAGGCGCGTCTCGGCCCACTGCCGGCGGCTCCAGCTCATCCCCTCGCGCACCCGCTGGTCGAGCGTCGTGAGCGGGAAGTTCAGCAGCACCACGAAGGCGGTCTTGTTGGCGAACAGGTCGTCGGCCACGTGGCTGGCCGGCTCCCAGGCCGACAGCCGGCCGTCGATCGGGAGCTGTGGCCCGAGGTCGAGGTCGACGCCCGTGCGCAGGTCGCGCGAGATGGCGTTGAAGTAGCCGTCGAGGCTCTCCAGCACCGACTCGAGGCGCGCGAAGGTGGCCTCGAGGGCCGGGCCCTCCGGGAGGAACTCGGCCAGAAGGAAGGCCTTCAGGGCCGCGCCGTCCCCGTCCTCGGAGCGCCAGTAGCGCAGCACCTGGGCCGTGCCGCGCTCGACGCGGGCGGCCTCGGCCGAACCGTGGCGCTGCAGCAGCTCCGCGCGGGCCTCGTCGGCGGCCTTCTGGAGCTGCTCAGGCACGGGCGCGGCGGCCAGGAGCGGCGCGGCGGGGGGCAGCGCCAGGGCCAGGGCCAGGGCGGCGGCCAGCGGTCGGGGGCGAAGGGCGAAGGTCATGGCTCTCCATCCTGTTCAGGGGCGCGGCGTCTCCGGAACGTACCAGTCCTCGTGCGGCGAGAGCGCGTGACAGCTCGGGCACTGGGTCTCGGCCCAGCGCTTGCCGCAGGCCGGGCAGGTGGCGCGGGTGCGGAAGGTGTCGAAGAGGGTGAAGCAGGCGTCGCAGCCCCAGTGCGCGCCGCCGTCGGGCTGCCAGCCGCAGCGCGGGCAGCGCGCCCGCGCGCGACTGGTGTCGAGCGCGAGGTCGCCGTCGGGGCGCTGCAGCAGCATGTCAGTTGACGTACCCGAGCGAGCGCAGGTTCTCGAGCTGCTCGGGCGTGAGCCTGGCCGGCCCGCCCGCGCGGGCCGGGGCCGACAGGCTGCGCAGCACGCGCCGGAACAGCTCCTGGCGGTAGTACGCCACGCGCACCGGGTGCTGGGCGGCCACGCTCTCGCGCTCGAGCGGGTCGCGCTCGAGGTCGTAGAGCTGCTCCGTCCCCCAGCGCACGTTGCGGATGTACTTGTAGCGCTCGTGGCGCAGGCCGTGGCCGCGCAGCTCGCCGGTGGTGATCGCCACCGTGGCCGGCTTGCCGGGAGCGCCGAAGACCGTCGGCAGCAGCGAGCGCCCGGAGAAGGGCTGGCCCGGGCCGCCGTCGGCGGGCAGGCCCATGACCTCGGCCACGGTGGGCGCCAGGTCGAGCAGGTCCACCAGGCCGCGCACGCGCGTCCCCTTCGCCACGGCGCCCGGGAGCCGCAGCACCAGCGGCACGCGGGTGCTCTCCTCGAAGACCTGCTGGTTGTGGCCCAGCCAGCGGTGCTCGTAGAACGACTCGCCGTGGTCGGAGGCCACGATCAGCACGGTGCTCTCCAGCAGCCCGCGCCGCTCGAGGGCCTGGCGCAGCTGGCCCACCTGGGCGTCGGCGTAGGCCAGGTTGCCGTCGTAGAGACGCAGGAAGTGGGCCAGCTCGGCCTGGCTGATCGCGCGCTGGCCCTCGTTGACCTCGCCGTACCAGCCCGGGCTGCTGCGCGGCCCCTGGCCCAGCGGCCCGTCGGGGCCGAACAGGGTGTCGTACGGCGGCAGCGGGTCGTAGGGGAAGTGCGGCTCGCGGAAGTGCACGTAGGCGAAGAAGCGCCGCCCCTCGGGCCGGCTGGCCAGCCAGTCCACGAAGCTCCCGGTCACGGCGGCGGCGCGGTGGCCCTTCCTGAGCTGCACCTCCTCGAAGCGCTCGAAGCCGCGCGCCAGGCCGAAGGCCGGGCCGGCCATGCTGTTGCCCACCAGGCCCACGGTCTCGACCCCGGCCGCGCCCAGGCGCTCGGCCAGGGTCGGCCGGTCGCCAGGCAGGGGCGCGTCGTGGGCCACGCCGGCGTGGTGCTCGTCGGGGTAGAGCGAGGTCCAGGCCGAGGCCATGGCCGAGAGCGTGAAGACGGCCGGCGAGTAGGCTTGCTCGAAGAGCACCCCCTCCTGCGCCAGGCGGTCGATCTCGGGCGTGGTGCGGCGGCCGTACCCGTAGGCGCCCACGTTGCCGGCCCGGGCGGCGTCGAGGATCACGAGCAGCACGTTCGGGCGTAGCCGCGCCAGCTCGCGCCGCAGCGCCTCGGCCCGGGCCTGGTCGGCGGCCCCGTGGGGGCCGGGCTCGAGCAGCGGCCGAAGAGGCTCGCCGCGGCCCACCACGCGCGGCTGGCCCCAGCTCACGAGCGGCGCG
>JBDIBD010000029.1:0-21685 GCA_039812725.1 Vicinamibacteria bacterium
CTCGGCGATGCCGGGCTCGTCGCCGTCGCCGCGCAGTGTCGCGATGCGCCCCACGCGGCGGTCGCGCTGCACCCGGGCCAGGATCTCGAGCGCCGCCGGCAGGAAGTTGTGGCCGGGATGGCTGACGAGCAGGGCCGGCTCCGTCCCGGCGGCGGCCTCGCGCCGGGCCAGCCGCTCGAGCACCAGCCGCTCGGTCCCTCCGGTCAGCACCAGGTGGAAGAGCGGCTCGTCGAGGGGCGCCGTCTCCGTCGTCCGCCGCCGGCCGCCGGCCCGGGCGAGGGCGGGCGCGAGACCGGCCAGGAGCGCTTCGGTGGCGGCCTCGTCGTGGAGCGGGCTGCAGGCGACCTCGAACGAGAAGCGCTCTTCCATCCCATCCTCTCCGGTCAGGGGGCCAGCTTCAGCACGAGCAGCAGCGGCCAGCCGACGTAACGCTCGGCCCGCCCGGTGCGCCGCACCAGGCTCTCGTCCACGTCGTGCTCGGAGAGCTCGAGCAGCCGCAGCCCGGCGGCCAGGGCGCCCATGACGTAGTCGGAGACGCGGTTCGGGGCGCTGCGGGGCTGGATCACGCGGCCCGTGTCCGGCTCGTGGAAGCGCGCCTGCACGCCTCGCAGCAGCATGGCCGGGTGCAGGGTCGAGGCCAGCACGAAGCCGCCGGGACGGCAGACCCGCCGCAGCTCCCCGAAGAACGCGGGCAGGTCGAAGACGTGGTCGAGCACCAGGCAGGCCAGCACGCGGTCGAAGGCCGCGTCCGCGAAAGGCAGTGGCGCCGAGACGTCGGCCTCGTGGAACTCCACCCGCTCGGCTCCCGGCTTGGCGCGGGCCTTGGCCAGCATGCCGGGTGAGAAGTCGACGGCCACCACGCGCGCCCCGGCCTGCGCCAGCCGGACCGCGTGGCGGCCGGTGCCGCAGCCCACGTCGAGCAGCTCGAGGCCGCGCACGTCTCCCAGCCTGCGCTCGACCAGCGGCTCCTCGAGCAGCACCAGCGGGTTGTCCTCGACGTCGTAGATCTCGGACCAGCGGTCGTAGCCCTCGCGGGTCGGCAGGGTCAGGCGCTCGGGCTCGTCGGCCATCAGCCCAGCACCGTCTCGTGCCAGCGCACGTGCAGGCCGCGCGCCTCGGCCTGCCGCAGGAAGGGCTCGCTCGGCACGGCCCGCTCCACGGGCCGCGCCCCGGGCGCGATGGTCCCGTCGGCCATCAGCCGCGCCACGATCGCGGCCGGGAAGCCGGTGGTGCGCATCATGGCCGTCAGACCCGTCTGCGGGTCGGCCCGGTCGAGCAGCTCGCGCACGCGCTCGAGCGGCTGGCCGTTGCAGTCGCCGCGCACCACCACGCGCACGAAGACCAGGTCGGGCTCGCGCGGGTGGTCGAAGGCCCGCTCGAGCAGCCGCGCCGCCAGCGCCCGCGGGGCCACGCGCCGCCCGCCGCCCAGCTCGACCGGCGCGCTGTCGAAGAAGCCCAGCTCGGCCAGCCCGCGCATCACGGCGACGTGCCCGGGGTAACGGATGAGCTTGTTGTACATCGTGCCCACGCGTCCCTCGTAGGTCCAGGCCATGGTCGACAGGCCGCCGGCGGCGTGGGCGGCCTCGCAACGCCCCAGCGGCTCGGGCAGGTCCAGCAGCTCCAGCTCCGAGAGGGCCGGCACCTCGACGCGCTGGCCGTCGCGCAACGCCGTGGCCGGGGCCAGGTACTCGTTGATCAGCCCCTCGACCGAGAAGACCAGCCGGTAACCCAGCGGCGGCAGGTCGCGGCGCTGCGGCAGCCCGCCGTCGTAGATGCGCACCTCGTCCACGCTCTCCATGCCGCGCATGGCGTGCACCGCGAGGGTCGAGATCAGGCCGGGGCCCAGGCCGCAGTCGGGGACCAGCGCGCGGCCCGCCCGCCGCGCCTCGCCGTCCAGCTCCAGCTCCTTCAGGACCAGCGCGGTCGAGCCGCCCAGGTCGAGGAAGTGGCAGCCGGCCGCGAGAGCCGCCCGGGCCAGCTCGAGGTTGAGCCAGTAGGGGACGCAGCTCAGCGCCACGTCGTGGCCGCGCGCCAGGGCGGCCACGGCGCCCGGCTCGGCCGCGTCGCAGGCCACGAAGCGGGCTCGCCCGGCCCCGGCCTCGCCGGGCAACACGCCCGCCAGCCAGGCGCGCAGCGCCTCGAGCGCGGTCATCTCCCGGTCGGCCAGCGTGACCTCGCAGGCCGGCTCGCTCCTCAGCAGGTCGTAGGCCGCCGCCCGCCCCTGCAGCCCGGCGCCGAGGACCAGGTAACGCATGTCAGCTCCCCAGAAGAGCCGCCGCGCAGCGGCGCACGATGTCTCCCGCCGGCTCGACCGAGGTCACGCCCTCCACGCTGCGGCCGGCCTGCCAGACGTCCCTGGAGGTGGCCGGGCGGAACAGGCCGCGCTTCAGGGCCCAGGCCGAGCGCAGCGAGTACCAGCCGCGCACCCAGTGCTTGGTGGTGCGGCCCTTCAGCAGCAGTCGCGCCAGGGGCCCGGCCTTGGTGCCCACCTTCTCCAGGTAGGGCGTGCCGATCACGGAGAGCGGCACGCCCGTGACGCGCTCGGTCAGCACGATCTGGTCGGCGCGGGCCTTCACGATGGCGTCCTTGTAATCGTCGTGGGCCGTGCACTCCGTGGTGGCGATGAAGCGCGTGCCCATCTGCACGCCCTCGTAGCCCAGCTCGAGCGCACGGGCGAAGGCGCGCTCGTCGCCCACACCGCCGGCGCAGACCACCGGCAGGCCCAGCGGCCGCAGCTCGGCCAGCAGCTGCTCCGGGCCCAGCCGCCCGGCGTGGCCGCCGGCCTGCGAGTTGACGCCGATCAGCCCGTCGACGCCCTCCTTCACCGCCTTCTCGGCCCAGCGCCGGTCGACCACGTCGTGGTAGACCAACCCGCCGCGGGGCTTGACGCGCTCCACCACCCAGCGCGGGTTGCCGAGCGCGGTCACGAAGAAGCGCAGGCCGGCCTCGAGGGCCGCCTCGACGTAGCCCTCCATGCGCTGCCGGTAGACCTTCGACAGCGACGACTCGGTCAGCACGTTGAGGCCGATCGGCCGCGAGGTCAGGCTGCGGATGCGGGCCAGCCCGGCGCGGAACTCGAAGCCGTGCACGTAGACCAGCGAGAGCGGCTGCACGATGCCCAGCCCGCCCGCCTCCGACACGGCCGCCACCAGCTCGGGGTTGCTGCAGGGGTACATGGCGCCGCACAGCAGCGGCACCTCGACGCCCAGGGCCTGGGCCAGGCGGGACTTGGAGCGCGTGTCCATGGTGGTCTCCCGGGTCCCCCGGCGCCCGGGGGAGCTCCTGGCCGATTATCCCCCCTGCGCGGCGGCGCGGCTCAGGCCGGGGGGGCCAGTGCCTTCGCGATCTCGAGGGCCAGGAACGGGTTCTGCAAGAGCGCCGTGCGGAAGGCTGCGCTCTCGACCACGAGCAGGGCGGCGTCCTCGACCACCGTGGCGGTCTGCGTGCGCGGCTCGCCCGTCAGCGCGCCCATCTCGCCGAACCAGCCGGGCGCCCGCACCACGTCCGTCAGCCCGCCGCGCGAGACCAGCTGCACCGCGCCGCGCCGCACCACGAAGAGACGGTCACCCGGGGCGCCCGCGGTGTAGATGACCTCGCCCGCGCGCCGCGTCTCGAGGCGGGCCCCCAGGGCCAGGTGCTCGAGGTCGGCCGGGGACAGACCGGAGAGGAGCTTGACCAGGCGCAGCGTCTCGAGGGCCGCCTGCTGGGCCTCGTCCAGGCGCGCCTGGCTGCCGGCCGTGAGCGACTCGATCACCTTCGGCAGGTCGGGCCGGTGGGCGGCCAGCACCACCGTGGTGCCGCCCTCCAGCACGGTGTTGCCGCGCGGCACCACCATCTCGCCCGAGGCCGCCTCGACGCCGATGAACAGGCAGCGCGCCGGGAAGCCGGGGCGCGCGACGATCTCGGCCACGCTCAGCCCGGCCACGGGGGCGCCGGCCGGCAGGCGCAGGTCGAAGGCCACCAGGTCGCCGCGCCCCACCCGCATCAGGGCCCCGATCTGGGGGTAGTCGATCGAGGTCAGGAAGGACTCGACCAGGATGTCGGACTCGGAGTGGACCTTGGTGGCCCCCACCAGGCGGTAGGCCACCTCGTAGCGCGGGTCGAGCATGCGCGCCAGCACGCGTGGCACGCCGAAGTGGCGCGCCAGCAGGCAGAAGACCAGGTTGTCGGCGTCGCGCCCGGTCATGGCCACGGCCACGTCGGCGCGCTTGATGGAGGCCAGGTCGAGCGCCTCGAGGTCGGTGGCGCTGCCGGTGATGGCCACCACACCCTGCTCGGCGAAGATGCGCTGGGCCACCTCGGGCGAGCTCTCGACCACCACGATCTCGTGCCCCTCGGCCGCCAGGCGCGTGACCAGGCTGCGTCCCATGTGCCCGCCGCCGGCGATGACCACGTACATGGCTCAGTCCTCCTCCCCCGCCGGCAGCTCGGCCAGGGCCGCGTCGGCCCGCCGCAGCAGCTCGTCGCCCACGTCGGGCCCCAGCAGCCCGGAGCCGACCGCCTCGCGCAGGGCCGCCTTCTCGACCAGCAGCAGGCGCCGCCGCACCGAGCGGCCGTGGCGCTCCTCCTCGCGCGTGTTCAGGATCAGCAGCTCGCGGATCTCGCGCTCCGAGCGCGCCGCGACGCCCTGGTACGAGGCCCGCAGCCGCTGGAAGACGCCCAGCGGCAGCAGCCCGAGCTTCTGCATGCGGTCGAGCTCGGCCTGGCCGGCGCGCGCGGCCAGCAGCTCGCCCTGGCGCAGCTGGATCTCGCGCTCGGCCGCGCCGGCCCCGCCCACGCCCATCAGGCGCAGCAGCGGCGTCAGGGTCAGCCCCTGCACGGTGAGCGTCACCAGCGCGCAGCCGAAGACCACCGCCACCAGCCGCTCGCGCTCGGGCAGCGCGGCCGGCAGGCTGAGCGCCAGGGCCATCGACAGGCTGCCCTTGAGGTTGCCCCACACCAGCAGGTGCTGCCAGGCGAACGGCACGCGCCAGCCGGCCGGGCGCAGCACGAGCAGCGGCAGGTAGATGCTGGCCGCGCGGCCGGCGGTCAGGGCCAAGAGGCCCCAGCCGATGTCGGGCAGGGCCCGCAGCAGCTGGGCCAGCTCCACCTGCAGCCCCACCAGGAGGAAGACCACCGAGTTGACGCCGAAGGCCGCCACCTCCCAGACCGAGTGGATGGCCACCTTGCCCGTGGCCGAGAGGCCGGGCCAGCCCCAGTGCCCCACCACGATGCCACCCGCCACCACCGCCAGCACCGGCGAGGCGTGCACGGCCTCGGCGGCCAGGGCCGCGCCGAAGGTCACGATGACCGTCAGCATGATCTCCATCAGGTGGTCGTCGGTGCGGTGCATCAGCGTCGAGCCCAGCAGGCCCACCGCCGCCCCCACCCCCAGCCCGGCCAACGTCACCCAGGCCAGCTCCAGCAGGCCGCGCGAGGGATCGAAGCTGCCCTGCAGCACCACCGCCAGCAGGGTCGTGAAGGCCACCAGGGCCGTGCCGTCGTTGAACAGGCTCTCGCTCTCGACCAGCGTGGCCAGGCGCTGCGGCGCGCGCACGCGCCGGAAGCTGGCGATGACCGCGATCGTGTCGGTGGCGGCCAGCATGGCCCCCAGCAGCAGCGCCAGGGGCAGGGGCAGGCCGAGCCCCGCGTGGAGCAGCAGGCCCGCCACGCCGACGGAGATCAGCAGCCCCGGGCCGGCCAGGGTGGCCACGGGCACCAGGTCGCGCCGCAGACGCCCCACGTCGGCGGCCAGGGCCGCCTCGAACAGCAGGATCGGCAGGAAGACCTGCAACACCACCTGGGGCTCGAGACCGATGGCCGGGAAGCCGCCGATCGCGGCCAGGCCCACGCCGACCAGCACCAGCGCGATCACGTCGGGGACGCGCAGGCGCTTGGCCAGAAGCCCCACGACGGCGGCGGCGATCAGCAGCAGGAGGACCGTCTGCAGCGTGGCCTGCATGCGCCATTATCGCCCGAGCGTTGTTGCAGGCGGGCGGGGCGGGGCGTAGGCTCGTCAGCCAGGAGCCGACGTGATCCAACGGCCCGACGTGCTGCGTGCCATCATCGACAACGCGCCGATTGGGATCTGGTTGCTGGCCTCCGACGGGCACCTGCAGTTCGTCAACCGCACCTGGTGCGAGTGGGTCGGCATCCCCGAGCGGGAGTTCCTCGCGGCGGCGCACTACTCCAGCCTCTACGACCCCGCCACCGCCGCACGCTGCATGGCCTCGGACGCCGAGGCCCTGGCCCGGGACGGCATGCACGTCTCCCACGAGACCGTGCGTTTCGCCGACGGCCGCCGGCACGACCTGGAGATCGTCAAGCTGCGCCTCACCGAGCCCGCCGGCGGCGTGGCCGGCCTGATCGGCCTGTGCCTCGACGTGACCGAGCGGCGCGCGACCGAGGAGCGCCTGCGGCTGCTGGCCGGCGTCTTCGCCAGCGCCCAGGAGGGGATCGTGATCTGCGACCCCGAGGGCGCCATCGTGGACGTCAACCCCTCCTTCACGCGCATCACCGGCTGGCCGCGCGAGGAGGTGCTGGGCCAGAACCCGCGCCTGCTGGGCTCGGGCCGCCACCGCCCGGAGTTCTTCCAGGAGATGTGGGCGAGCCTGTTCACCCAGGGGCGCTGGGCCAACGAGATCTGGAACCGCCGCAAGGACGGCACCATCTACCCCGAGTGGCTGGGCATCACCGCCGTGCGCGACGACGAGGGGCGCATCGCCCGGTTCGTGGGTGTCTTCAGCGACATCACCCGCCTCAAGCGCCAGGAGGAGGAGCTGCAGCGCCTGGCCCACCACGACGCGCTGACGGGCCTGCCCAACCGCGTGCTGCTGGCCGACCGCATGGGCCAGGCCATCGCCCTGACCCGCCGCACGGGCAAGCTGCTGGCCGTGGCCTACCTCGACCTGGACGCCTTCAAGCCCGTCAACGACCGCTTCGGCCACGACCGCGGCGACGCCCTGCTGCAGGAGATCGCGCGCCGGCTGGTGGCCACCCTGCGCAGCGGCGACACCGTGGCCCGGCTGGGGGGCGACGAGTTCGTGCTGCTGCTGCCCGACCTGGAGAGCATCGAGGAGTGCGAGGTGGCGCTGGGGCGGGTGCTCCTGGCCGTGCCGCAGCCGGTGGCGCTGCCGGGCACGGCCGAGACCGTCAAGGTCTCGGCCAGCGTCGGCGTCAGCATCTACCCCCACGACGAGACCGACCCCGACGAGCTGCTGCGCCACGCCGACCAGGCCATGTACCAGGCCAAGCGCGAGGGCCGCAACCGCTACCACCTGTTCGACCCCGTGCACGACGTGCGCGTGAGGGCCCGGCGGGCGCGCGTCGAGCGGCTGCGCGAGGCCCTGGCGCAGGGCGAGTTCGTGCTGCACTACCAGCCCAAGGTCAACCTGCGTTCCGGCCGCTTCCTGGGTGTCGAGGGGCTGGCGCGCTGGCGGCACCCCCAGCGCGGTCTGCTGCCGCCGGCCGAGTTCCTGCCCGACCTGGACGGCACCGACGTCGAGATCGCCTTCGGGGAGTGGGCCATCGGCTCGGCCCTGGCCCAGCTCGAGACCTGGCGCGGCCAGGGGCTCGACACGGTGGCCTGCATCAACGTCTGCGGGCGGCACCTGCTGAGCGAGGGCTTCGTGGCCCAGCTCCAGCGGCTCTTCGCGGCCCACCCCGCGCTGGGCCCCGGCCACCTGCAGCTCGAGGTGCTCGAGTCGGTGGCCCTGGCCGACCTGTTCCACGCCGGCGACGTGCTCGACACCTGCCGGCGCCTGGGGGTCTCGTTCGCCATCGACGACTTCGGCACCGGCTACTCGTCGTTGACCTACCTGCGGCGCCTGCCCGTGGACGTGCTCAAGATCGACAGCTCCTTCGTCCTCAACATGCTGCACGACCCGGGCGACCTGGTGATCGTGGACGGCGTGGTGGCGCTGGCCGAGGCCTTCGGCCGCAGCGTGGTGGCCGAGGGCGTGGAGACGGCCCAGCACGGGCTGGCGCTGCTGCGGCTGGGCTGCGAGGTGGCCCAGGGTTACGGCATCGCGCGGCCCATGCCCGCCGAGGAGGTCCCGGCCTGGGTGGTGCGCTGGCGCCCCGACCCGAGCTGGGTCAACGTCGATCCGCACCCCTGGACGGCGGCCGACTTCCCGCTGCTGGTGGGCGAGCAGCAGCACCTCGACTGGCTGGACCAGCTGCTGGCCTGGGCGCGCGCCCCCGAGCGCGCGAGCGCACCGCCCCTCGACGAGCAGAGCTGCCCGATCGGCCGCTGGGTCTACGGCGCCGGGCGGCTGCGCCACGGCCACCGTGCCGAGTTCGCCGAGGTGGAGCAGAGACACGCGGCCATCCACCGCCACGCACGCGAGCTGGCGGGGCGCGTGCCCCTGGCTGCCGGGGAGCTGGCTTCCGAGGAGGCGGCGCTGCGCGCGCGCTGCCTGGAGTTCCTGGAGCGCTTGCGCGCCCTGCAGCGGGCGGTGGCCCGCCTGACGGGCCCCGGCGAGCCGGAGCGGGCCGGGCCCGGCTAGGTCCCGAGCACCTGCCGGCGCAGGGCCGCGAGTCCCGGCTGGCCCTCGAGCGCCCCGGGCTCAGCCCGCCGGCTCGTAGGCGACCTCGACCAGGCGGCCGCGCCAGTACGGCAGCGGCCCGCCGGGCAGCAGCCAGGCCACCTCGCCCTCGAGCGGCACCAAGAGCCCGTCGCGCCAGGCGTAGCCCCAGAAGCGGCCCAGCCACGGGGTCGGGACCGTCGTCTTCCCGACCCCGCGTCCGCGGTCCTCGGCCCGCACCGTCGACACCAGGCCCTGCTCGTCGAAGGTGAAGAGCAGCGCGGGCGCGACCGCCCCGTCGCTCAGGGTGGCCCGCGCCGAGCGCTCGTCGACCGCCTCCCACGTCACCCCCTGGCCCGGCAGGAGCGCGGTCGGGTACCAGGGCGCCTCGGCCAGGAAGCGCATCAGCTCGCCGCGGGCCAGCTCCTCGCCGCCGCGCTGGTGGACGACGTCGAAGAGGCCGAAGGCCGAGGCCCGCAGCAGCCCCTCGCCCGCCACGTAGGCGTCGTGGACCTTCACGGTCAGGCCTGGCGCCATGGCGATGCGCGCGTCCCAGTCGAAGCCCGGCCGGCGCGTGAGCGTCAGCTGGTCGGACGTGAACGGCCGCCACTTCTGCTCCGTCTCGCTGGCGTTGAAGCTGCCCACGTGGCGCAGGCGCGCCGCGGCCACCATCGGCCGGCCCTCGCTCAGCACGGCGCGCAGGTAGCGCTCGACGGGCTGAGGCAAGCCCGCGAGCTGGCCGAAGCCCACCACGGGGGGCTGCACGCTCTCGCGCGCCCCCCGGAGCCGCGCGCGCAGCTCGGCCGTGCCCCGTTCCCAGCGCCCGGGAACGAGCGTCCACGCGGCCCGCGCGAGCCCGACGACGAGACACCAGTAGAAGACGAACTCGAAGACGCCGAAGGTCAGCGCCGAGGCGGGGCTGACCCGCTCGAGCAGCGGCACGCGCAGCAGCCCGCGGGCGATGCCGACGGAGTGGCCAGCCAGCGAGACCAGCCCGCCCAGCAGGCAGAACCAGGCCGCGGGCCAGCGCGGCGCGCGCCGCGCCAGGGCCCAGAACAGCAGCGCGCAGGCCCCGTAGAGCGCGGCGAACCACGGCGGCAGCAGCCAGCGCGACCAGGCCGGGAAGACCGCGGCGTAGACTGCCTCCCAGTAGAGGACCGAGCCGAAGATGCCCCACAGCAGGGCGTAGACGACAGCGGCGGCGCCGGCCAGGTGCCACTTCAGGCGGCCGAACGACGCGGCCGGAACCCTGGCGGCCGCCAGCGCCACGAGCGGCAGGTCCACCAGCGCCACCACGGCCGTGGCGCGCCAGAGCAGCTCGGAGGTGGCCCGCGCGGTCTCTTCCATGGTGGCCCGGGAGCGGGCCGGCTCCAATTGTCACCCGGGCGCGGGTGGCGAAGCAGTCACCCGTCACGGCCCTCGCCCGGCCGCGCGGGGATCGGCGCCGCGCGGCGCGGGCTACCGAGACAGCCTCTACGTGCTCTTCGGAAAAGCCGTGTACACCCGCGCGATGAAGGCGTGAAACTCCTCCATGTACTGGCGCAGGAACTTCTCCGTCCCCGGAACGGTGACCCTGCCGTCGTCGGCGAAGAGTCCATCGGTGTACTGGAGGTAGGCCTCGACCGCGTTCATCTGCGGCGAGTTGCAGAACCCGAGGATGCTGCGGAGATGCTGCTGTCCGACGGCCGTTCCGATCTTCCCTGGCGAGGTGCCGATCACCGCCGACGGCTTGCGCGTCAACGAGTTCTGGCCATACGGCCGGCTGGCCCAGTCGATGGCGTTCTTCAGGCAGCCGGGGATCGAGCGGTTGTATTCCGGCGTGACGAAGAGGACCGCGTCGACTGCGGCGAGCGCCTCCTTGAAGCTCCGCGCCGCCGGCGGGAAGTCGGCGTCGTAGTCGTAGCTGTAGAGCGGCAAGTCGGCGATCGGGATCTCGCTCAACGCGAGCTCCTTCGGTGCCAGGCGCACCAGCGCGCCCGCCAGCTTCCGGTTGATCGAGGCCTTCGCCAGGCTGCCGATGAGGTAGCCCACCTTCCAGTTCGTCATCGCATCACCCTCTCGAGGTCTCGCGTGAAGCGCCTGGCTGCGGCAGCAGGTCGGCGAAGCAGAAGCCGTCGCGAGTCACGGTCTCGCCCAGCCGCACTGGGATGGCGCCCTCGAACATCGGCCCGGCGTGACAGAAGCTGTGGAACTCGCCGCGCTCGCCGCAGGGGTCCACCCCGGCCGGCAGCTCCGCCAGCAGATCCTCGTCGAACTCGCGCCCCACGAAGCGCGGGTCGAGCTGCTGCGGGTCCACGCAGGTCAGCGTCGCTCGCAGTCCCGCCGCGAGCATGCGGCGCGCCAAGACCGGCGTCTGGTCGGGCGAGCACCAGATCGGGAAGACGGGCTCGATGCCCGTGCCGGCCATCATGCGCACGCGGTACTCGCGCACGTCCTCGAGGTAGAGGTCGCCGAAGGCCACCTGGTCGACCCGCTCTCCCTGGGCGCGGGCGATCACGGCCCGCATGCGCGCCTCGTACTCCTCGTTCGAGCAAGGGGAGGGCAGCGGCACGTCCCACAGGGGCAGGCCCGCCGCCTTCGCCTGCCGCAGGGCCAGCTCGCGCCGCACGGCGTGCATGGCCACGCGGTCGGCGGCCTCGTTGAAGGTCGTCAGCAGGCCGACCAGCTCGACCTCGGGCTGCTGGCGCAGCACGTGCAGCGTCCAGGCGCTGTCCTTGCCCGAGCTCCAGGAGAGCAGCACGCGGTGGCGGCTCACGCCCGCTCCCACGCTGCGCTCCCACGCGACGGCGGGCCGACCTGCGCCAGCACGTCGCAGGTCAGGACCCGGTCGGGGACCAGCCCCTCGAGCTTCCCGGCCAGGGGCTGGTGGCGCTGGAAGAGCCTCACCAGCGGGCGGGGCGCCTCGTCGTGGTCGAAGAGCAGGTAGGGCGGGTCGTGGCGCACGCGCCGACCGAGCTTCAGGGCCTGCAGCTCCGCGTACGGGGCCAGGCACAGCTCGGGCTCCCCGCCGCGCCGCCGCGGCGCCGCGAGCCGCCTGCGGATCAGCAGCAGCAGGTCGACCTTCGGCACGGCCTGCGGGATCGCGTCGCCCCAGCCCACCAGCGTTCGGACCAGGCCCTCGTGGCGGATGAAGTGGACGGGCGGCACGAAGATCCCGTCCCCCAGCTCCGCCTGCAGCCTCCGCCGGCCGTGGTTCCAGCGCCAGGCCGCCTCGAGGCGCGCCCGCGGCAGGCTGTCGGAACCGAGGCGCGGGGCCGGCCCGGCCAGGCCCAACGCCGCGGCCGCGTGGCCCGCCAGGTTGCCCAGGTCCCAGCCGCGCAGGAAGCCCTCCACCGACCAGGCCCCCCGCCCCATGCCGTCCTCCTGCGGGTCGTCCACCTGCAGGCCGAAGCGCTCGACCAGCGCCGTCAGCTCGATGGCCGCCTCGAGGCCGAAGACGTGCGGCCGGCAGTAGTTGACGTTGAAGTAGAGGCCGGCGGGAAGCGGCCCGCGTCTCCGGCCGCCCTTGGCGCCCGCCGCGGCGAGGTCGAAGGAGAAGTAGACCCCGGTATCCTCGTTGAAGTACGCGAACTGACGGCCTTTCTTGGTGTACCAGGGCCGCGAGCGGAAGTGGGCGCGGTAGTCGGCGGGCGTCGGTGCCGCGCTCCCCTTCGGGACGAGGAACTCCAGGTCGTAGCTCATGGCCTCCTCCGTCCCGGCCTGCGGCCGCATCCGACGCGAGTCGCCTATCCAGCATACGCCGTCCGCCTCAGTCCGTGGTCCCTGCGCCACCTCGCAGGATCCGGGCCGTCGTCGCGATCTGGCCCAGGTGACGCGTGACGTGCTCGGCGGCGTGATACAGGAGCCCGAGCACCGTGCTCGGGAGCCGCTGGCGCCCCACCAGGCGCGGCTCGAGCAACGACGCGGGGGCCGTCGCGCGGACCTGGACGAGCGCTGCGTCGATGGCCGCCTGGGCTGCACGGAGCAGCGTGGCCGCGTCCGCGGACGGTTCCGGGGGCTGCCCCTCGGCCCGCAGCGCCCGCATCTGATCGGCGTCCAGCTCCTCGCCGCGCGCGTACGTGAGCAGGCGATCCAGCACGCCCGCGACGTGCTGCAAGTGGAAGCCGATCGAGGCCGCGCCGCCGGGACGCCGCCACACCTCTTCGAGCGTGAGGTCCGCCGTCGCCTTCTCCAGGTCGCGCCTCGCCTGCAGGAGCGCGTGCGCCACGGGCATGAGGTAGGGGTCCACGCCTTCGACGGGACCTCTCAGCCAGCTCTCGGTCGTGTCACTCATCGCCTTCATTCCAGCCGTCACCCGAGGTCGGCAGCGAAACCCCGCCAACGAGGGCGCCCTGTGCGGGCGTGCCCCGGCTGACCGACTCGGGCCAGCTCGGCTGCGCGAGCACGGCCAGGCTCGCCAGCCCGACAAGGACCTGGGTCCCGTTCACCGCTAGCCGTCCGAGGTCCGCATCGCCTGCCAGCATACGCCTCGATGCCGGTCTGGCCTCGACCGACCGGCCCGCCGCCCCCGGTTGATCCCCCCTTCCGCCGCGGAATAGACTCTCCTTCTTATGTCCGAGACGCTGAGCGATCCCCTGGTCGAGACCCTGATCTCCGACTTCGGCGGCAACTACGTGTTCGCGTTGGACTTGCTCGAGTCCTACCGGGCCGACCGCAAGTCCGTCGACAAGAGCTGGCGCGACTACTTCGACCGCGCCAACGGCTTGCCCGTCCCGGACGAGGACGAGGGGCCGCTGGCCCAGCTCGTCAGCGAGCCGCAGCCCGTGCGCGCCGCGGTGCCGGTCGCGACCGCCCAGCCCGGCACGACGGTGGTGCGCGTACAGCCCGGCGGCGGCCTGGCCGCGGCGCCCGCGCGCTCGAAGGCCCTGGCGCCGGTCTCGCTCATGCCGGGCGACATCGCCCAGCCGATCCGCGGCGGGGCGCTGCGCATCGTCGAGAACATGGAGGCCAGCCTGGGGGTGCCCACGGCCACCTCCATCCGCACCATCGCGGTGCGCACGCTCGAGGAGAACCGCACGCTGCTCAACAAGCACCGCGCGGCCCTGGGCGCGGGCAAGATCAGCTTCACGCACCTGGTGGCCTGGGGGCTGGTCAAGGCCCTCGAGACCTTCCCGCGCCTCAACGACGCCTACGTCGAGCTGGAGGGCCAGGCCACGCGCGTGCAGCGCGACGAGGTGCGGCTGGGCGTCGCCGTCGACGTGCAGAAGAAGGACGGCTCGCGCACGCTGCTGGTGCCCAACATCAAGAAGGCCAACGCGCTGGGCTTCGCCGACTTCGTGGCGGCCTTCGACGACCTGGTGGCGCGCGCCCGCAAGGGGACCATCTCGCCCGACGACTTCATGGGCACGACACTCTCGCTCACCAACCCGGGCACGGTCGGGACCAGCTCGTCGGCGCCGCGCCTGATGCCGGGCCAGGGGCTGATCGTGGCCACGGGCGCCCTCGAGTACCCGGCCGAGTACCGGGCCATGGCGCCCAAGACGCTCTCCCTGCTGGGCATCAGCAAGGTCATGACGATCACCTCGACCTACGACCACCGCATCATCCAGGGGGCCGAGTCGGGGCTGTTCCTGGCGCGGCTCGAGGACCTGCTGCGCGGCGAGGACGGCTTCTACGAGCGCATCTTCGGCGACCTGGGCATGCCTCACCGGCCGGTGCGCTGGCAGGTCGACCAGAACCCGGCGCTGTTCGGCCAGGGCGGCAGCGAGGAGGTCATCGAGAAGGAGGCCGCGGTCCTGCAGCTGGTGCACGCCTACCGCGTGCGCGGCCACCTGGTGGCCGATCTCGACCCGCTCGACTCCTTCCGGGCCCCGCACCCGGCCCTCGACCCGGCCACCTACGGCCTGACGATCTGGGACCTCGACCGCGAGTTCGTGCTGTCGGGCGACCACAAGGCGACCCTGCGCGAGACGCTCGACGTGCTGCGCGAGACCTACTGCGGCACGGTCGGCGTCGAGTACATGTACATCGCCGACCCCGAGCGCAAGGACTGGCTGCAGCAGCGCATGGAGTCGGCTCGCAACCGCCTGCAGCTCTCGATGCCGGGCCGCCGGCGGGTGCTCGAGAAGCTGCTCGAGGCCGAGAGCTTCGAGCGCTTCCTGCACACCAAGTACGTCGGCCACAAGCGCTTCTCGCTGGAGGGCTGCGAGGCGCTCATCCCGCTGCTCGACCGGGTGCTGACGGACGCCGCCAAGGAGGGCGTGGTCGAGGCGGTCATCGGCATGCCCCACCGCGGTCGGCTGAACGTGCTGGCCAACACGGTCGGCAAGCCCCTGGCCCAGATCTTCTCGGAGTTCGAGGGCGACCCCGACCCGAACTCGACCCAGGGCTCGGGCGACGTCAAGTACCACCTGGGCGCGGTCGGCGCTCACGAGGGGCCGAACGGCGAGCGGCTGGAGGTGCGCGTCTCCCCCAACCCCAGCCACCTGGAGTGGGTCAACCCGGTGGTCGAGGGCATGGTGCGCGCGCGCCAGGACGCGCTGGGCGACGCCGAGCACCGGCGCGTGCTGCCGATCCTGCTGCACGGCGACTCGGCCTTCGCCGGCCAGGGCATCGTGGCCGAGACGCTGCAGCTCAGCCAGCTGCACGGCTACCGCACGGGCGGCACGATCCACGTGGTGGTCAACAACCAGATCGGCTTCACCACCACCCCCGAGGACGCGCGCTCGTCGACCTACTGCACCGACGTGGCCAAGATGGTGCACGCGCCGGTCTTCCACGTCAACGCCGACGACCCCGAGGCGGTGGCCTACGCCGCGGCCGTGGCGGTGGAGTACCGCCAGAAGTTCGCCAAGGACGTGGTCATCGACCTGGTGGGCTACCGGCGCTGGGGCCACAACGAGGGCGACGAGCCCAGCTACACCCAGCCGCTGATGTACGCCAAGATCAAGGGCCACCCCTCGGTCGGCACGCTGTACGGCGAGATGCTGGTACGGAACCGGCTGATCGAGCGCGAGGCGCTCGACCAGCTTTGGGCCGAGAAGAAGGCCCGCGTGCAGCGCACCGACGAGAAGGCCGGGAGCTTCGCCGCCGTCACCCGCCGCCCCGGCGCCAACCCGGCGCCGGTGGAGCCGAGCGCGCTGATGGGCCGCCTGCGGGCCACGCTCGAGGCCCTCTCGCGCGTCCCCGACGGCTTCGAGGTGCACCCCAAGCTGCAGCCCTTCCTGAAGAAGCGCGCCGAGCTTCTGGCCGGCAAGGGCGACGTGGACTGGGCCACGGCCGAGTCGCTGGCCTTCGGCACGCTGCTGCTGGAGGGCATCCCGGTGCGGCTCTCGGGGCAGGACTCGGGGCGCGGCACCTTCAGCCAGCGCCACGCGGTGCTGCACGACGTGCGCGACCAGCGCGAGCACGTGCTGCTCAACGGCGTCTCCTCGGGCGGGGCCACCTTCAGCGTCTACGACAGCCTGCTGTCCGAGGCGGCGGTGATGGGCTTCGAGTACGGCTACTCGGTGGCCGAGCCGCGCACCCTGGTGCTGTGGGAGGCCCAGTTCGGCGACTTCTGGAACGGCGCCCAGGTGGTCGTGGACCAGTTCATCGCGGCCAGCGAGCAGAAGTGGGGCCAGCCCACGGGCCTGGCGCTGCTGCTGCCCCACGGCCACGAGGGCCAGGGGCCCGAGCACTCCTCGGCCCGCGTGGAGCGCTTCCTGACGCTGTGCGCCGAGAACAACATGCGCGTCTGCTACCCCTCCACGCCGGCCTCCTACTTCCACCTGCTGCGCCGGCAGGGGCGCGAGACCGAGGAGAAGCCGCTGGTGGTCATGACGCCCAAGAGCCTGCTGCGCCACCCGCGCTGCGTCTCGGGGCTGGCCGAGCTGGCCGGGGGACGCTTCGAGCCCGTGATCGGCGAGAGCGCCCTCGACCCGGCCCGCGTGCGGCGCGTGGTGCTGACCAGCGGCAAGCTCTACTACGACCTGGCCAAGGCCCGCGAGGACCGGCGCGAGGGCGACGTGGCGCTGGTGCGGCTGGAGCAGCTCTACCCCTTCCCGACGGAGGAGCTGGAGACCGAGCTGCGCCGCTACTCCGTGACCGCCGAGATCGTCTGGGCCCAGGAGGAGCCGCGCAACATGGGCGCCTTCCGCTTCGTGCGCGAGCAGTTCCTGGACGGCTGCCTGCCGGCCGTCGGCCTGCGGACCCTACGCTACGTGGGCCGGCTGCCCAGCGCCGCCCCGGCCCCGGGCTCGTACAAGGTCCACCAGGCCGAGCAGGAGCAGATCGTGGCCGAGGCCCTGGGCTAGGAGGACGGGCAGATTTCCTGCCGCGCCGTCCCCATCGAGCGCCTGGCGGCGCTGGCCGCCGCCGGCCTGCTGGCCGCCGCCTGCGGCTCGCGGCCCGCGTCCACGCCGTCCGCAGCACAGGCCGGGGACGGCCCGACCGTGACCGTGGTCGTGGCGGCGGACATCACCGCCCTGTTCCCCAACGGCGGCCAGAACGACGTCACCACCGCAGCCTACAACGCCAGCATCTTCCAGGGGCTGGTGGCGCTCGACCCGCAGCTGCGGCTGCGCCCGGCCCTGGCCGAGCGCTGGGAGAACCCCGACGATCGCACGTACGTCTTCACGCTGCGCCCCGACGCGCGCTTCTCGGACGGCTCGCCCGTCACGGCTGGCGACGTGGCGGCCTCGCTCAACGCCGTGCACGCCCGCGGCTGGGAGACGCGCGACTACCTGCAGGCCCTGGACAGCGCGCGGGCCCTCGACGAGCGCCGGGTCGAGGTGCGCACCCACGCCGTCTCGCTGGGGTTCCTGACGCGCCTGCCGTGGGGCTACGTGCTGCCGGCGCGGGTGCTCGACCAGCGTCCGGTGCCGGCCCTGGGCAGCGGCCCCTACGTGGTCGAGGGGCGCCAGCCCGGCCGCGAGCTGGTGCTGCGCCGGAACTTCCACCACGCGGGGCCGCGCCCGGCCTTCGAGCGCGCGCGCTTCCTGGTGATCCCCGACGCCGCCTGGCGCGTGGACCTGGTCCGGCACGGCCAGGCCGACGTGGCCGCGCACGTGCCGCCCGAGCTGGCGGCCCAGCTCACCGGCCCGCCCGGGGCGCGCGCGCTGCGCCACAGCGGGGCCGAGACGCTCTACCTGGCGCTGCGCGTCGACCGCCCGCCCTTCTCCGACGCCCGCGTGCGCGAGGCCTTCGACCTGGCCCTCGACCGGGCCGAGCTGGTGCGCCGCACGCTACCGGGCGGGGCCCAGGCGGCCACCCAGCTGGTGCCGCCGGCCATCCTCGGGCACGCCCGCGAGATCCGCGCGCCGCGGCTCGACCGGGCCCGCGCCCGGCGGCTGCTGGCCGAAGCCGGCTTCGCCGACGGGCTGAAGCTGCGTCTCGACGGGCCCGCCAACCGGTACGCGGGCGACCTGGCCATCCTCGACGAGCTGGCCCGCCAACTGGCGACGGTCGGCGTGAGCGTGGAGGTCAACGCCCAGCCCAAGGGCCGCTTCTACGAGCTGATCGACTCGGGCGCCTCGAGCGCCCACCTGCTGGGCTGGACCTGCCTGTCGGGCGACGCCGGCGACGTGCTCGAGGCCCTGCTGCACTCGCGCGACAGGAGCGGCCTGGGGCTGTGGAACACGCTCGGGCTGGCCGACGCCGAGCTGGACCGCCTGGTCGAGCGGGCGGGCCGGGCGGCCAGCGACGGCGAGCGGGGCGAGGCCCTGCGGGCCGCCAGCGCGCGGGTGGCCGAGCTGCTGGCGGTGCTGCCGCTGCTCCGGCCCGACGAGATCTTCGCGGTCTCGCCGCGGCTCGACTGGACGCCGCCCCTCGACGGGGCCCTGCGCCCGGCCGAGATGCGCCCCGCCGCGCCCTGAGCGGGGCCCCGGGGGGCCCTGCCCGCTAGGGCAGGCGCCGCACCAGCAGGAAGGTGCGGTCGTCGCCGAACAGCGCGCCGTCGGCGAAGGCCTCGAGGTCGGCCATGAGCGCCGCCGCCAGGGCCGCGACGCCGTGGGCCGCGTGCGTCCGGCTGAGCTCCAGCAGCCGCTCCAGCCCGTACTCCTCGCCGGCCGGGTTGGCCGCCTCGGTCACGCCGTCGGTGTAGACCACCAGCAGGTCGCCCGGGCCGAGGGTGCGCTCCTCGCGCTGGTACTCGGCCTCGGGCAGCAGCCCCAGCGGCAGGCCGGTGGCCCCGAGCTCTTCGTGCCCGCCGCCGGCCCGCAGCAGCAGGGCGGGGTTGTGCCCGGCGTTGGTCCAGCAGAGGCGGCCGCTGTCGGTGTGCAGCACCGCCACGAAGCCGGTGGCGTAGCGCTCGGGGCTGGTGCGGGCCCACAGGCGCCGCGACAGGCGGCTGCAGATGCCGTCGGGCGGGTGGCCGACCTCGATCGGGCCGGCCGCCAGGGCCTCGAGCGAGGCCGTCAGCAGCGAGGCCGACATGCCCTTGCCGGCCACGTCGGCCAGCAGCAGCACGCACTCGCGCCCCTCGCGCCGCAGCAGGGCCTGGTACAGGTCGCCCGAGACGGCCCGGGTGGGGACGTTCGAGGCCTGTAGCTCGAAGCCCGGCACCGCGGGCAGCTCGGCCGGCAGCAGCGCCATCTGGATCTGGCGGGCCAGGGCCAGCTCCTTCTCGAGCAGCCGGCGCTTGGCGGCCTCCTCGGCCAGGGCGATGTTGCGGATGCGCATGGCGGCGGCCGAGGCCAGGAAGACCAGCTCCTCCATGTCCGTCTCGGCGAAGCGCCGCACGTGGAGGCGGGAGTTCAGCACGATCAGCCCGGGGCAGCCCTCGGAGTCGAAGAGCGGCGCCGCCACCAGGCTGCGCGCGCCCGAGCTCACGATGCTCTCGGCCCGGTTGAAGCGCTCGTCGGCGCTGCTGTCCTCGACCAGCGCCGCCAGGCCCTTCTCGGTCACGGCCCGGGCCAGGCTGCGCGAGCAGAGAAAGTCGCCGCCCAGACCGGGCAGGCGGCGCTGGGCCACGCGGCTGAACTCCCCGTCGGCCTGGCGCAGCAGGACCACGGCCTCCTCCGGCTGCAGGTCGGCGAAGACGCGGTCGAGCACCAGATCCAGCAGGGCCTCGAGGGTGATCGGGGCGGCCAGGGCGCGGTGGAACTCGTTCAGGCGCCGCAGGCGCGCGGTGTGGTGGCGCAGCGCGGCCTCGCCCAGGTCCCCGCGCAGCTCCCGCTCCTCGCCCGCGGCCAGCAGGGCCGAGGCCGGCCGGAAGAGCGTGTGGGCCGAGTCGGTGACCTCCTCGCCGCCGGCGGGGCCGGCGCCCGGCGCCACCTCCACGTGGATGCGCGTCTCCGAGACCGCCACGAGGTCGCCCGGGAAGACCGGCTCCGGGCGGGTCAGCGGCCGGCCGTTGAGCAGGGTCGGGTTGCGCCCGCCCAGGTCCTCGATCAGCCACTGCGGGCCCTGCCGGAAGAAGCGCGCCTGCAGCCGCGACATGTAGCGGTCGGGGACCACCAGGTCGGCCTTCGAGGAGCGCCCGAAGACCAGCGCCTCGCCGGAGGCCTGGTGGGTGAACGGCTCGCCGAGGCGCGGCACGATGCGCAGGTTCAGCGTCGACACTAGGCTTCCAGCTCCACCACCACGGGGGCGTGGTCGGAGGGCTGCTGGCCCTTGCGCTCGTCGCGGTCGATGTGGGCCGCGCGGCAGCGCCGCGCCAGGGGCGCCGTGACCAGCACGTGGTCGATGCGCAGCCCCTGGTTCTTCGGGAAGGCCAGCCTGCGGTAGTCCCACCAGGAGTACAGGCCGGCGGCCTGGTGGTGCAGGCGGAAGGCGTCCTGCAGGCCCCACGCGGCCAGCTCGGCCAGGGCGGCGCGGGCCTGCGGGTGGTAGAGCACGGTCGGCTCCCAGAGCGCCGGGTCGCACACGTCGCGGGCCTCCGGCGCCACGTTGAAGTCGCCGCACAGGGCCAGCGGCTCGTCGGGCCGGTGGTGCTTCTCGAGGTGCCGGCGCAGCCGCTGCAGCCAGGCCAGCTTGTAGTCCCACTTGTCGGAACCCACCTCGTGGCCGTTGGGGACGTAGGCCGAGAGCACGGTCAGGCCGCCCACGCGGGCCGAGACCAGCCGGGCCTGCAGGTCGTCGACCTCGTCGTCCAGACCACGGCGCACGTCCTCGAGCGGCTGGCGCGACAGGATGGCCACGCCGTTGTAGGTCGGCTGGCCGTGGGCCGCGGCCTGCCAGCCCGCCGCGCGCAGGGCCTCGAACGGGAAGTCCTCGTCCTTGACCTTGAGCTCCTGCAGGCACAGCACGTCGGGCTGCTGCTTCGCGAGCCAGGCCAGCAGCCGCTCGAGCCGGGCCCGGATCGAGTTGACGTTCCAGGTGGCGAGCTTCACCGGGCGGGGGGCGCCTGCTCCGGCAGGGCCAGCAGCATCAGCAGGGTGCGCTGCTGGCGGCTGAAGTTGTCGTCGGACATCAGGTACACGAGCGTCTCGCCCCGCGGGCCGCGGCGCGCGAACAGGCCCTCGGAGTTGTCGACCAGCAGCGGCCGGGCCAGCTCGGCCAGGGTGCGGGGCGCGAGCCGCGCCCCGGGGCGCACGTCCGCCGGCGAGAGCCGCCGCAACGCCGCCCGCGGCCCGGTCTCGCGCTTGTAGCCGCGCTCGAGCACCAGCAGGTCGCCGTCGGGCAGCAGCGTGGCGTCGGTGGGCAGCAGCTCGGGGGTGGGCAGGTAGGTGAGCGTGTGCCAGGCGCCCTCCTGGTACACCCAGCCCATCAGCCCGCCCTGGCTCTCGAGCTGCTCGCAGAGGGCCAGCAGCCGCCCGTCCGCCAGGCGCACGAGGGCCTCGATGGCGCCGTTCTCGGGGGCCTGAGGCAGCTCGGCGGGCGCGGCGAACGGCTGCGCCGCCCCCGCCAGCGCCGGCTGCCCGTGGCGCGGCGGCGGATAGCGCCACAGCCGCATGCGCTGCTCGAAGGAGACGAGGTAGCTGCCGTCGGGGAGGCGCGTCATGGCCTCCGCGTCTCCGTCGGCCTTGCCGCCCAGGGCCTGGCCGCGTTCGTCGGCCAGGGCCCCCAGGCGGCCGTGATCGACTCCCGCCAGCCAGCCACGCCGGTCGTACGCCAGGCGGGCCTCGAGCCAGGCCCCCTCGTCGCTCAGGGCCAGCAGGTGGTCGCCCTCCCCATCGACTTCGACCGCCGAGAAGCCGCCGAAGCGCGGGTGCGGGCTGGAGAGCTGCAGCGCGCCGCGGAACTCGAACGCCCCCAGCGTGGCGCGGGCCGGGTCGGCGGGGTCGAGCGGCACCGGCTGGCTGGCCAGCGCGATGCCGAGG
>JBDIBD010000030.1:0-21134 GCA_039812725.1 Vicinamibacteria bacterium
CCGGGCTGCGCCACAGGAACAGCCGCACGCCGGCCTCGGCCAGCGCCCGGGCCTGCTCGAGGTCGCGGGCCGTGTGCGCCATCGAGACCAGCCCGACGGCCTCGGACAGCGCGGCCAGGTGCCGCGTGGTGAGCGCCTCCACGCCGCCACCGCCGGGGAAGACCGGCAGGTGCGTGTTGAGGATCAGGACCGGCGGCAGCATCACGCGCCCCCGGCGGCGCGCGCGTACACGTCCTGGAGGCGCGGCAACAGCTCGGGCCAGGCCAGCGGCCGCGCGCGGAGACGCCCCAGCTCGGCCTGCCGCGCTCGCAGGGCGGCGTCGTCCCAGAGCTGCCGCACCGCCTCGGCCATCGCGGGCACGCTGCGGGGGTCGAACACGCGCAGCGCCTCGTCGCCCAGCTCGCGCAGCGGCGACAGGTCCGAGCAGGCCACCGGGCAGCCCGCCGCCAGGGCCTCCGCCACCGGCAGGCCGAAGCCCTCGAACAGGCTCGGGAAGACCATCAGCCGGGCGCCGCGCAGCAGCATCTCCAGCTCGCGCTCGGCGACGAAGCCCAGGTCGCGCACGCGCCCGGGCGGCAGGCCCGCGGCCTGCGCCAGGTCGTCCACCCGGCGCGGCTCGCGCCCGAGCCGGCCGGTGCAGACCAGCGTGG
Organism: Vicinamibacteria bacterium; assembly: GCA_039812725.1. Classification (GTDB taxonomy): domain Bacteria; phylum Acidobacteriota; class Vicinamibacteria; order Fen-336; family Fen-336; genus JBDIBD01. The sequence goes on from JBDIBD010000030.1 coordinate 651, forward strand.
GCGCCGGGCCGTTCTCGCGCTCGAGCTGGGCCCAGGCCGCCATCAGGCGGGCGTGGTTCTTGTGCAGCCAGGGGTTGGCCGGGTAGAGCGCGTACTCCCCCGGCTCCAGCCCGAGGCCGCGCAGCCAGTCGGCCTCGCGCGGGCCGGCCGGCGCGAAGAGCCGCTGCGGGATGCCGGCGGGCAGCAGCACGATCTTGCCGGGCGGCGTGCTGTAGACGCGCTGCAGGCACCTGGCGGTGTAGGCGGAGGGCGCCACCACCAGGCGCGCCCGGCGCACGCTCCAGCGGTGGAACAGCTGCCGCGCCAGCCGCTCGCGGAGCGTGAACAGGCCGGGCAGCAGCTCCTCCTGCATGTCGAAGAACGTCAGCACGGCCGGCGTGCGCCGCAGGGGGTGCATCAGGCGCGTGGCCGGGTAGTGCACGCAGTCGAGGCCCAGCCGCTCGATCTCGGGGGCCGAGCCCAGCAGGGCGTGGGCCGCGCGCCGCCAGCGCGGTCCGGAGGCCAGGCCCCGGTCGGCCACGCGCGCAACCTCGAAGCGCGGCAGCACGGCCTCCGGGGGGGCCTCCTCGTCTGGCCCCAGCAGCAGCACGTAGCGGTGGCCCGCGCCGTCGTGGCGCGCCAGGGCCTCGAGCAGGCCGCGCAGGTAGACCTGCACGCCGCCCGTGCTGCCCAGGCCGTGCCCGAAGCAGGCCAGGCCGATCCTCACGCGGCGCCCCCCACCTCGTGCAGCGTGCGCAGCACGTGCAGCGTGAAGCGGCGCCAGGAGAACTCCCCGGCTCGCCGCGCGGCGCGCTCGCGCAGGTCGCGCTCCAGCCCGGCGTCGCCCAGCAGCCGCGCCAGGGCCGCGGCCATGTCGGCCGGGGAGAGCGGGTCCACCAGCAGGCCCGCCTCGCCCACCACCTCCGGCAGGCTGGTGGCGTTGCTGCAGACCACCGGGCAGCCGCAGGCCATGGCCTCCACCACCGGGATGCCGAAGCCCTCGAACAGCGACGGGTAGAACAGCGCGCGCGCGCCGCGGAACAGGGCGGGCAGGTCTTCCAGCGGGCAGTAGCCCAGGAAGCGCACCTGCTGCTCGAGTCCCAGCCGCGCCAGGGCCTGCCCCAGCTCGTCGTGGGCGTTCTTGGCCGCGCCGGTCAGCACCAGCGTCTCGCGCCGTCCGTGCCGGTCGCGCAGCAGCGCCAGGGCCTCGAAGGCCCGCGCATGGTTCTTGTGCGGCCAGGTGTTGGCGGGAAAGTACAGGTAGCTGCCCGGCGCGAGGCCGTACTTGCCCATCACGCGCGGCAGCTCAGCCGGCCGCCAGGCCGCAGGCGCGAAGGCCGGGTCGGCCGCCAGGTGGCCCACGCTGACGGTCTCGGGCGGCAGGCCGTAGAGGTCGAGCACCGTCCGGCGGGTGTGCTCCGAGATGGCGACCACGCGCGCGGCCTGGCGCAGCGAGGTGCCGTAGACCCGCCGGCGCTCCTCGGCCTGCTCGGGGCCGAAGAACTCCGGGTAGAACTCGTGCTGCAGGTCCGTGAAGACCAGCACGTTCCGGAAGCGGAACTGGTCGGGGTAGATGTAGCCCGAGAGCGACAGCACGGCGTCGGGGGGCGGGCCGTCGGGCGAGGCCACCCGCAGCCCCAGGCGGCGCCCCAGCCGCGAGCTCACCCGGCGCCACGACTGGCGCGGCCCGTCCACCGCCACGAGGTCGAAGTTCCCGGCGTGGCGCGTGTCGAAGTCGTGGACTGCGGCGGTCGGCAGCAGGACGCGATAGGCGTTGCTGCGGTCGAGGGCCAGCAGCTCGCCCAGGAACGAGCGGGCCAGGTTCTCGATGCCCCCGGCGTGGCCCGGCCTCATCCAGCGCAGGTCGATGGTGACTCGCATCTCGTGGGCGCGCCGGGGCCGGGGCCGGGGCTCGACGGCCGGCCCGGGAGCGGGCCGGGCGCGGCCAGCGTGGCTCGGGCGCGTGGGCGTAAGTTAGCACACGCCCCTCGCGGCCGCGGGAGCCCCGCGCCCGGGGCGCGTGCTAGACTTTCCTCGCCCACCCCATCCGAGAGCCTCGGTGTCGGCTCCCTCGGAGGTCGCCATGACGCCGGAGCGCGCCAGCCCCCACGGCGAGAAGCCCCGATGACGGGCGCAGAGCGGGGCGCGGGTCCCGCGGCCGGACCGGTCCCCGAGACACGCACGGTCCACGTGGGCGCCGCGGCCCCCGAGCGCCGGATCGGCCCCTACCGCATCCTGCGCGAGCTGGGCCGCGGGGGCATGGGCACCGTCTATCTGGCCGCTCGGGCCGACGAGCAGTTCCACAAGCGCGTGGCCCTCAAGATCATCCGCTCGGGCGCCGACACCGAGGAGGTCGTCCGCCACTTCAAGCGCGAGCGCCAGATCCTGGCCGGTCTCGACCACCCCAACATCGCCAAGCTCCTGGACGGAGGCGCCACCGAGGAGGGCCTGCCCTACTTCGTCATGGAGCACATCGAGGGGCTGCCCCTGCTCGAGTACTGCGACGCGCGGAGCCTGGCCGTCCCGGATCGTCTGAAGCTCTTCCAGTCGGTCTGCTCCGCGGTCCAGTACGCTCACCGCAACCTGGTCGTGCACCGCGACATCAAGCCCGGCAACGTCCTGGTGGCGGAGGACGGCACGCCCAAACTGCTCGACTTCGGCATCGCCAAGCTGCTCAACCCCGAGCTGGCCGGCGAGGCGCCCACGGCCACGGGCCTGGTCATGACCCCCGAGTACGCCAGCCCCGAGCAGGCCCGCGGCGAGCGCATCACCACCGCCACCGACGTCTACTCGCTGGGCGTGGTGCTCTACGAGCTGCTCACGGGCCATCACCCCTACCGGCTGACCAGCCGCCAGCCCCTCGACGTCCTCAAGGCCGTGGCGGAGCAGGAGCCGGAGAGGGCCAGCGTCGCCGTCCGGCGGAGCGAGGCGCGGACGCCCGAGCAGGTCGCCCGGAACCGCGAAGGGACGCCCCAGACGCTGCAGCGGCGGCTCAAGGGGGACCTGGACAACATCCTGATGATGGCCCTGCGCAAGGAGCCGCAGCGCAGGTACGCCTCGGTGGAGGCCTTCTCCGACGACGTAAGGCGCTACCTGGAGGGCCTGCCGGTGAAGGCGCGCAAGCCCACGCTGGGCTACCGGACCGGGAAGTTCGTGCGGCGGCACGTGCTGGGCGCGGCGGCCTCGCTGGCCACCCTGCTGCTGCTGGCCGGCTTCGCGGTGGCGATGGCGGTGCAGTCGCAGCGCGTGGCCCGGGAGCGGGACCTGGCGAGGAAGGAGCGCGCCACCGCACAGCGGGTCTCGGCCTTCCTGGTGGAACTGTTCAAGGTCTCGGACCCCAGCGAGGCGCGCGGCAGCTCGGTCACCGCGCGCGAGGTGCTGGACAAGGGCGTGTCCAAGATCGCCACCGAGCTCAAGGACCAGCCCGAGGTGCGGGCCACGCTGATGGACACGATGGGCGAGGTTTACCGCAACCTCGGGCTCTACGACCAGTCGATCGCCCTCACGCGGGAGGCGCTCGCGACGCGCCAGGCCACCCTCGGCGCCCAGCACGTGGACGTGGCCACCAGCCTGAACAACCTCGGGAACGCGCTCTACGACAAGGGCGACTACGGCGCGGCGGAGGGCCTGTTCCGCGAGGCCCTGGCCCTGCGCCGCAGGCTGCTCGGGAACGAGCACCCGGACGTGGCCACCAGCCTGAGCAACCTCGCGAACGTGCTCTACAGGAAGGGCGACTACAAGGGAGCCGAGGAGCTCGGCCGGGAGGCCCTGGCCCTGCGCCGCAGGCTGTACGGCAACGAGCACCTGGACGTGGCCAAGAGCCTGAACAACCTGGGGGTCGTGCTCATGGAGCGCGGCGACTACGACGGCGCCGAGCAGCTGTACCGGGAGGCGCTGGCCCTGCGCCGCAAGCTGCACGGGAACGAGCACCCCAGCGTGGCCACGGGCCTCAACAACCTGGCCAACGTGCTCGCACAGAAGGGCGACTGGGCCGGGGCCGAGGCCGTCCAGCGCGAGGCGCTGGCCCTGGGGCGCAAGCTGCACGGGAACGAGCACCCGGGCGTGGCCTTCAGCCTGTCCAACCTGGCGATCGTGCTCATGGAGCAGGGCAACTACCCCGAGGCCGAGGCCCTGCACCGCGAGGCCCTGGCCATGCGCCGCAAGCTGCTCGGGAACGAGAGCCCGAACGTGGCCATGACCCTCACAGGCCTGGCCGAGACGCTCTGCCGCACGGGCCGGTCCGCCGAGGCCGAGCCGCACGCCCGCGAGGCCATCGCCGTGTTCAGGAAGACCCTCCCGGCCGGGCACCCCTACACGGCCGAGGCCGAGAGCGTGCTGGGCGGGTGCCTAACCCTCTCGCGGCGCTACGCGGAAGCCGAGCCGCTGCTGCTCGGAAGCTACCCGGTGCTCGAGGCCCAGATGGGAGCGCGCAGCCTGGAGGCCCGCTGGGCCTTGCGGCGCACGGTGCGCCTCTACGAGGCCTGGGGCCGGGCGGACAAGGCGGCGCAGTATCGGGCCAAGCTCCCGCCGGCGAGCGCCGACGCCCGGCCGTGAGGACGCCGCACCCATGATCCCCTGGCAGGTGGTCGACGAGGCCGCGACGCCCGACGGCACGGAGCTGGCGCTGGTGCGGCGTGGCGACGAGTGGGAGGTCCGCGCCGGCGGCTGGACGCTGATGACGAGCCGCACGCACGCTTCCGAGGAGGCGCTGGCCGCCATCGCCTTCGAGCGCTCGCCGCGCGCGCGGCGCGTGCTGGTCGGGGGCCTGGGCCTGGGCTACACCTTGCGCGCCACGCTCGACCGCCTGCCGCAGGGCGGGCGCGTGGTGCTGGCGGAGCTGTCGCCCGCGCTCGTTCGGTGGAACCGCCTCCACGTCGGGGCGCTGGCCGGCCGGCCGCTCGACGACGCGCGCGTGGAGCTGCGCGTGAGCGACGTGGGCGACGTCATTCGCGCCAGCGCGGGTGCGTACGACGCCATCCTGCTCGACGTCGACAACGGGCCCGGGGCGCTCGCGTACGCGGCCAACGCGTGGCTCTACTCCGACGCGGGCGCCCGCGCGTCCTTCGCGTCGCTGCGCAGCGGGGGCGTGCTCACGGTGTGGGCCGCGCGGCCCGACGAGGGTTACCTGCGACGGCTGGGCCGCGCCGGCTTCGAAGCCTCCTCCAGGACCGCCCGTGCGCGCCCCGGCCGCGGCACGCGCCACGTCGTGTTCGTGGCCGTCAAGGCCGCCGCCCGCCCGGGCCCGCGTCCTTGACGGGGGCTCGCGCCGAAGCGTAGTGTGCACGCGTTCGAGGGCATGGAAGACCAGCTGGACGTCGCCGCGCAAGCGCCCCGCGCGTCCCCCGAGGAGGCGACGTACCTCGCCCGCCAGCTCGACGTCACGCTGCGGATGGTCTTCGCGGCGCTCGCCGCCGGCGGGCTGGTCGCGGCGCTGGCGGGCTTCCGCACCGCCTGGGGCGTCTTCGCCGCGATCGTACCGGTCGCCGTCGCCCTGCACCTGACGCGGCGCGGCCGGCTCGAGGCCGCGAGCCTCGTGCTCCTGCCGTCGATGCTGGCGCTGGTGACCTGGCTGATCCACGAGGGCAACGGGCTCCAGGACATCACGATGCTCGCCTACCCGGTGCTGGTCCTCATCGCCGGCCTGCTGATGCCGCGGCGTCCGTTCGTGGTGGTGGTCGCTCTGGCGCTGGCCTCGCTCGGCCTGGCAGCGTGGGGCCAGCTGCGGGGCACCGTCTTCGTGTTCGACGAGGCCACCCGATCCGCGACCCTCGCCTACCTGCTGATCGCCTGGCTGCTGATCTCGGCTTCGGCCGCCATCGTCCACACCGTGGCCGAGGACCTGCGCGCGAGCCTGCGCCGGACGCGAGCCAGCGAGCAGCGCTACCGGCTGATCTCCGAGGTGAGCACGGACTACACCTTCTCGTCCGTGGTGGACCGCGAGGGTCGCGTGCGCCAGGACTGGGTGGCGGGCGCCTTCGAGCGCATGACCGGCTACACGTTCGAGGAGTACATGGCCCGTGGTGGCTGGCGGGCGGCGCTCCACCCGGACGACACGGCCGAGGACGATCGCGCCATCGCGACCCTGAAGCGCAACCAGGCGGTCGTGAGCGTGGTGCGGACGGTGACCCTCGGCCGCGACGTGCGCTGGGTTCGCGTCGACGCGCGCCCGGTGTGGAACGAGACGGAGAACCGGCTGGCCGGCATCTACGGCGCCGTGCGCGACATCACGGAGGCCAAGCAGGCACAGGGCGAGCGGGAGGCGCTGATCCGGGAGCTCGAGGCCAAGAACGCCGAGCTCGAGCGCTTCGCGTACACCGTCTCCCACGACCTCAAGAGCCCGCTCGTGACGATCCGCGGCTTCCTCAGCTTCGTCAGGAAGGACGCGCGCGCCGGCAACCTCGACCGGCTCGAGCTGGACCTCGACCGGGTCCAGACCGCCACGGACAAGATGGGGATCCTGCTCGACGAGTTGCTGCAGCTCTCGCGGCTGGGCCGCGTCGTGAACCCGCCCGAGCACGTGCCCTTCGGCGAGCTGGCCGCCGAGGCCGTGGCGCTCGTCGCCGGCCCGATCGCCGAGCGCGGCGTGGAGGTCACCATCCAGGAGGGCCTGCCGGTGGTGTGGGGCGACCGCACGCGCCTGCTGCAGGTCCTGCAGAACCTCGTCGAGAACGCGGTCAAGTTCTCCGGCGAGCCGCCGCGTCGCGTGGAGGTCGGCGCGCGCCGCGACGGGGACGTCCCGGTCTTCTACGTGCGCGACAACGGCATCGGCATCGAGGCCTCGCACTTCGATCGGCTGTTCGGGCTGTTCGACAAGCTGGACCCGAAGACGGCTGGCGCGGGCGTGGGCCTCGCCCTGGTGCGACGCATCGTCGAGCTGCACGGGGGCCGTGTCTGGGTCGAGTCCGACGGGCCCGGCCGCGGCGCCACGTTCTGCTTCACCCTGGTGGAGCGCAGCTGACACGGCGCCGTCCGCGGCGGGCGGGCGCGCCACGCAGCGCGGCAGCCCCCGCCCCTCGGCCGTCGGGGCCCGCCAGGCTACGCATAGGCCGGGGCCGCCTCCTCCTCGCGCACGCCCCGCTCGTCCGGCACGTATTCCAGGTGCAGGTAGCGCGGCTCCCACATGGCCTCGGCCACGGCTCCGGGGATGTCCGGGTCTGCGAGGCGTCGGCCCAGGCCCGTGTCGCGGGCGCACCGCACCACGGCCTCCGCCACCTTGGCCGCCACGCGGCGCAGCTCCCGCACCTCGGGGAAGAGGCCGCCCGCCGCGAGGTCGCTGCTCGACACGCAACGGGCCAGGGTTTCGGCGGCGGCGGCGAACAGCTGGTCGCTCACCTCGTGCGCTCCGGACACCAGCACGCCGAGGGCCAGGCCGGGGAAGACGAAGGCGTTGTTGCCCTCGGCCACCCGCAGGTTGCGGTCCGCCAGCCGCACGGCCTCGACCGGGCTGCTGCCCGTCGCGATCAGGGCCCGGCCGTCGCTCCAGCGGGCGATGTCGGCCGGGTGCCCTTCCAGGCTGCCGGTGGGGTTCGACATCGGCATCAGCACGGGCTGCGCGCAGTGGGCGGCCATGGTCCGCACGACGGCCTCGCTGAAGCTCCCGGGCGCGCCCGACAGGCCGATCAGCACCGTGGGCTCGAGCGCTCTCACCACGGCCTCGAGGTCGCGCGGCTGCCCCTGACCCAGGCCCTGCTGCGCGGCCAGGGCGCCCGGCCAGGCGAACTCGCGCTTGTAGGCGTCGGCGATCTCGGTGTCGTCGACCAGGAGGCCCCGGCTGTCGAGCACGGCGATCTGCCGGAAGAGGTCGTCGCCCGTCACGCCGCTGCGCCGCAGCGTCGAGCGGAGGAGCGTGGCGACGCCGACGCCCGCCGCGCCGGCGCCGAGGATGACCGTGCGCTGCCGTTCGAGCGGGGTGCCCGTCTTGCGCGCTGCCGCCGTGAGGCCCGCCACCACCACGGCCGCCGTGCCCTGGATGTCGTCGTTGAACGACGGCAGGACCGTGCGGTAGCGCGCCAGCAGCCGGGTGGCGTTGCCCTTCTTGAAGTCCTCCCACTGCAGGATCGCCCGGGGGAAGCGCTTCTTCACGGCGTAGACGAACTCGTCCACCAGCGACTCGTACTCGGGGCCGCGCAGCCGCGGGTGCCGCCAGCCCAGGTACAGCTCGTCCTGGATCAGCTTGTCGTTGTCGGTGCCGACGTCGAGGCTGATCGGCAGGGTCTGGCTGGGGTGGATGCCGGCGGCCGCCGTGTACAGGGCCAGCTTGCCGATCGGGATGCCCATGCCCCCGGCGCCTTGGTCGCCCAGGCCGAGGATGCGCTCGTTGTCGGTCACGACGATCAGGCGCACGTCCTCGAAGGGCGCGTTGCCGAGCACCTGGGAGATGTAGCCGCGGTGCTCGGGCGTGATCCACACGCCCCGGGCCCGGCGGAAGATGTGGCTGTACTCCTGGCAGGCCTGGCCGACCGTCGGGGTGTAGACGACGGGCAGGAGCAGCTCCAGGTTGTCGACCAGCACCCGGTAGAAGAGGTGCTCGTTGCGGTCCTGCAGGCCGGCCAGGGCCAGGTAGCGCTGCAACGGCTCCTGCGTGCGCAGGAAGCTGGACATCACGCGGTGGGCCTGCTGCTCCATCGTGTTGACCGCCTCGGGCAGCAACCCGACCAGCCCGAGGCGCTCGCGCTCCTCGTGGCTGAAGGCGCTGCCCTTGTTGTACATGGGGTGGCGGAGCAGGCGCTCGCCCTTGACGGGGGTCAGGGCGCGCAGCCCGCCGGCCGCATCCCTCTTCAGCCGGTACTTTTCCATGGTCTTCCCCCTGTCAGCTACGTGGAACGCGGCGGCGCTCCCGCGCCTCGCACCAGCTCCCGCTCCAGGCTGCCGCCCCGGTGCAGGCGCACCCGCAGGGGCAGGCCGCCCGGAAGGCTGTGGGTCGCGCAGCTGAAGCAGGGGTCGAACGAGCGGAAGGCCATCTCGATCCGGTTCAGGATCCCCTCGCCCGGAACGGCGCCCGGGCGGATGTAGGTGGCCGCCACCTTGCGGGTCAGCATCTGGATGGCGGCGTTGTTGTTGGTGGTCCCCACGATCAGGTTGGCGCTGGTGCACAGGCCGTTCCGGTCGCAGGTGTAGTGGTGCGTCAGGGTGCCGCGCATGGCCTCGACGATGCCGACCCCCTCGCCGCTGATCCCGCTGGGCACGATCCGGAAGTCGTCGCCCGTGATCCCGGGATCGGCGCAGAAGTCGCGCAGCGTCTCGGCCGCCTGCACCATCTCGACCAGGCGGGCCCAGTGCTGGCCCAGCAGGGCCTGGCTGGGCGGGCCGCCGAGCGTGGCAAAGAGCTCCTCGCGCGCGGCCTGGGCCTCGGGCGTCGCCATCCGCTCGGCCACGTTGAGCCGGCTGAGGGGGCCCGCGCAGTAGACGCTGGCGCCCGGGCCGTCGACGAAGCCCCGCCAGCCGCGCTCCCGCAGGTACGGGAACTTCAGGTAGGTCCAGGGCTCGACGTGCTCGGCCACGTGGCGGTGGTAGTCCGCCGGCTGGTAGCGGCAGACCTCGACCCCGGCCTGGTCGACCACGCGCACCTCGCCGTCGTAGAAGCTGACCGTGTTGCGCGGCCCGACCAGGCCCATGTGCGGCAGGTCCAGGCTGTAGGGGCCGTGCAGCAGCAGCTCGTGGTAGTCGGCGTCGTCGCGGATGGCCTTCCGGAACAGCTCGAGCGAGAACCGGCTGAAGTCGAGGAGCTCGGCGGCCAGCGGCCGGATCTCCTCGAGCTCCGCCGCCGACAGGCCCTTGGCCACGCCGCCCGGCAGGCACCACACGGGGTGGGTCGCCCGCCCCCCGATCAACTCCTGGACGTGCTGCGCCTTCGAGCGCGCACGAATGACCGCCCGGCCCGTCTCGGCCCCGACCTTGGCCACCAGTCCCAGCACGTTGCGCACCGTGGCCGCGCTCTCCGGGCCGCAGATGAAGTCGGGCGCCGCCAGCAGGTAGAAGTGGGCGATGTGGCTGTGCAGGAAGTGGGCCTGGTAGTACATCTCGCGCAGCTTCACGGCCAGGGGCGCCACCGCGCCTCCGAAGCAGCCGTCGACCGCCTTGGCGCTGGCCAGGTGGTGACTGGCCGGGCAGACGCCGCAGATGCGCGTCACGATGCGGGGCAGCTCCTCGATCGGCCGGCCGACCACGAAACGCTCGAATCCGCGCAGCTCGGGGATGCGGAAGTAGCAGTCCTCCACGCCGCCCTGGTCGTCCAGGAAGATGTCGATGCGCCCGTGCCCCTCGAGCCGGGTGACGGGGTCGATGGTGATGCTGTGGCCCATCAGCGCGCCTTCCTCTCGAGCAGCGAGCCCGCCAGGGAGAACCGGTAGGCGTAGCCCGCCACGTCGGGCACCTCGGCCAGGGCCCGCTCGATGCCGGCCTGGTCCTTGGCCGCCACGATCGAGCCCAGGGCGGACACGAGCTTGGCCCCCTGGTCGGGCACGGCCTGGAGCGGCCCGTAGCAGCCGCGGCACGGCACGCCGCTGCGCGTGCAGCGCGCCCCGCAGCCGCCGCGGGTCGCGGGCCCGGCGCACACCAGGCCCTGCTCCAGCAGGCAGCGCGTGGGGTCGGCTCGGATCTCCCACGGCCGCCGGAACTGCTCGACCGACTTCTCCTCCTTGAGCCGCGGGCACTCGTCGCACAGCGCCCGGTCGCAGGCGCCCAGCACCGAGCCGCGCGGCGGCAGGTTCCCGGTAGCGAGCGCCGCCAGCACCTCGTGCACGCGCGCCGGCGCCGGCGGGCAGCCCGGCACCGTGTAGTCGACGGGCACGACGTCCGCGAGCCGGTAGACGCGCCGGTAGAACTGCGGCAGCTCCAGGGCGTGGCCGGCCGCGCTGCTGCGCGGGTGCGGCAGGGTGCGGCTGCCGGGCTCGAGGGAGGGGCTCTCGAGGTAGGCGGCCCGCAGGATCTCGTCCCGGCTCGACAGGTTGGCGAGGGCCGGGATGCCGCCCAGCGAGGCGCACGACCCGAACGCGACCAGCAACCGGCTCTTCTGTCGCAGGAGCCGGGCCAGGTGCTCGTTCTCGGAGTTGCGCACGGCGCCGTTGTAGAGAGTGGCGTCGAGCGCGCCGTCCTGGAGCGCCTCCACGTCGGCGTACTTGGCGTCGACGGCGATCGGCCAGAAGCGGATGTCGGCCAGGCCGGCCAGCTCGAGCACGAACTCGTCGGTGTCGAGCACGGACACGTCGCAGCCGCCGCAGGCCGCGCCCCAGTAGAGGGCGATCTGCAGCTTGGCGGCCTGGCCCATGGCTACCTCTCCACCCGGTCGAGCTCCAGCCCGGGCCGCACGTGGCAGGGCCCCAGCCGGCGCACCTCTTCCGTCAGGTCGTCGACCACCTCGGCGAAGCGCTGCCCCTCGCTGGCGCTGACCCACTCGAGGCGCACGCGGCCGGGCTCGATGCCCAGCCCCTCGAGCAGCCGCTGCAGCAGCGCGAAGCGCCGCAGCGCCTTGACGTTGCCCTCCTGGTAGTGGCAGTCGCCCGGGTGGCAGCCGCAGATCAGCACCCCGTCCGCGCCCTCCCGCAGCGCCTTCAGCACGAAGCTCGGGTCGACGCGGCCCGAGCACATCACGCGGAGGACGCGCAGGTTGGGACGGTAGTGGATGCGGCTGGTTCCGGCGAGGTCGGCTCCCGTGTAGGAGCACCAGTTGCAGAGGAAGCCGACGAGCCGTGGTTCGAAGGCCACTCGAGCACCCCCTCGAGCTGCGCCAGGATCTGACCGTCCGTGAAGTGCCTGGCCCGGATGGCGCCCGCCGGGCAGGCCGCGGCGCAGGTGCCGCAGGCCTTGCAGAGCGCGCCGATGACGTGGCTGCGGCGCGCGCCTGTGTCGAAGTCGATGGCCCCGTAGGGGCACATCTGAGAGCAGATGCGGCAGCCCGAGCAGGCGCCCTGGTCGACCTCGGCGGTGATGGCGTCGACCTCGATGCGGCCGCGCGCGATGCGGGCCAGCACCCGCGCCGCGGCGGCGCGGGCCTGGGCCACCGTGTCCGGGATGTCCTTGGGCGCCTGGCAGGCGCCGGCGATGTAGACCCCGTCGGTGGTGGTGGCCACGGGGTCGAGCTTGGGGTGGCTCTCGATGAACCAGCCGTCCTTGTCGCGGCTGATGTTCACCAGGTGGGCCACCTCCTGCGAGTCCTCGCGCGCCTCCATGCCCACCATCAGCACCACCAGGTCGGCCGGGACCTCCAGCTCCTCGCCCGAGAGCACGTCCCTGACCTCGATCACCAGGCTCCACTCGTCGCCCGGTTCCGCCTCCCGCACGCGCGGCGGGTGGCCCTTGGCGTACATCAGGAACATGGTCTTGAGCTCGGAGCTGCGGCGGTAGAAGTCCTCGCAGCCCTTCCCGAAGGCGTGCATGTCGATGTAGAGGTCCATCACGCGCGCCTCGGGCAGCGCCGAGCGGACCTCGTGCCCGTACTTGAGCGCCGTCATGCAGCAGACCCGCGAGCAGTAGCCGTGGTGGCGCTCGGAGCGGCTGCCCACGCAGTGCACCACGGCCACGTTGCGCGGCGGGACCCCGGCGCGGGTGACGATGCGGCCCGCGCGCAGCATGCGCTCCAGCTCGAAGGAGGTGATCACGTCGGGCAGGCGGCCGTAGCCGAACTCCGCCGCCCGGGCGGCGTCGAACTCGCGGTAGCCGGTGCAGACCACGACGCTGCCCACGTCCAGGTCCCGCAGGCCCTCGTCCGCGCCGCGCACGCGGGCCGTGAAGTTGCCGACGTAGCCGCTGAGCTCGTGGAGCCGGCTGCGCAGCAGGACCTCGATGCGCGGGTGCGCGGCCACCCGCGCGATGCGCTCCTGCAGCAGGCTGCGCGCCGAGTCGAGGTACGGGGCGGTCAGGTCGACCCGCGCCACGTTGCCGCCCAGGTGGTCCTCGCGCTCGACCAGGTAGACCTGCGGCCCGGCGTCGGCCAGCTGCAGCGCGGCCGTGAGGCCGGCGATGCCGCCGCCCAGCACCAGCGTGGCCGGGCACATCTGGACGAAGCGGCGCTCCAGCGCCTCGTGCTGCGCCACGCGCCTCACGGCCGCGGTGGTCAGGGAGACCGCCTTCTCGGTGGCGGCCCGCGGGTCGTCGTGCACCCAGCTGCACTGCTCCCGCAGGTTGGCCATCTCCAGGAAGTAGGGGTTGAGCCCCGCGCCCTGCAGGGCCGCACGGAACGTCGGCTCGTGCATGCGCGGGCTGCAGGCCGCCACCACCACCCGGTCGAGGCCCAGCTCCTCGATGTCGTGCGCGATCATCTCCTGCCCGGGGTTGGAGCACATGTACTGGTAGGAGCGGGCCACCACCACCTGGTCGACGCGCGCGAGGCGCGTGGCCACCTCGTCGCAGCTCACCGTGCGCGCGATGTTCGTGCCGCAGTTGCAGACGTAGACGCCGACGCGGCAGGCCATCGCCTCAGGCCGCCCGGGCCACGCCGGGCGCCTCCCGGCGCTCCGCCGACGCGTGGGCGTCGGCCAGGAGCGCCTCGAAGTACATCGCCAGGGGCCGGTAGACCATGTGGGCCCACTTGCTGAACGGCACCTCCACCAGCAGCATCGGCACGGCCAGCATCAGGTGCAGCAGGTAGGCCAGGTTGGCCGCCGGCAGGAAGCCCGCCCGGTGCAGCGCGTGCTGCACCACGCCCGACGCCGCCACAGCCAGCAGCAGCAGCAGGAAGATCCAGTCGCTCTCGTGCGAGCGGCGGTACTGGGCCTCCTGGGCGGCCCGGCGGGCCCGCACGGCCCACAGGGTCGCCCCGACCAGGCCCAGCGTGGCCGCGTAGCCGAGGCCGTGGACCCGCCAGTCGATGGCGGGGCCGGCCTGCATCTCCTGCGCGAAGAAGACGATCAGCGTGAAGAGCGACACGTAGCTGAGCACCAGCACCAGGTGCACGGCCCAGGGGCGCTTGCGCTCGCACTCCCGGTAGCGGGCCTGGGTGAAGAAGTGGAACGGCAGGCGCCAGGCCTGCTTCAGGTACGACCACGGCGAGATGGGCGGGCCAGGCGCCCGCGCCACGCAGAACCACCACATGCGGGCGCAGTTCGCGCAGAGCAGCACGATCAAGGCCGCCGCCAGGGCCCAGTCGAAGCGGTGCACCACGGCGCTCGAGAGGAAGGCCCCGGGGCCGTCGTAGACCGCCAGACTGCCGTTCAGCACTCCCCAGGCGAGAAAGCCCGCTCCGGTCAGGACGGACACCAGCGCCAGCGCCAGCAGCTCGGCCCTCCAGGAGCGGTAGAACAGCCGCGAGAGGCCGGTGGCGTCGTACTGCGCCGTCAGCCAGCGCCGCATGCTCATCATGGTCTCGCCCGGCTCGGCTCCGCGCGGGCACTGCTCGGTGCACTCACCGCAGTAGTAGCAGAGCCAGGGTTCGAGGCTGCCGCGCAGGCGCGCCTCCAGGCCCAGCTGCAGGTAGCGCATCGAGCGCCGCGGGAAGAGGTGCGGCGCACGCGAGAACGGGCAGACCGCCGAGCAGTTGCCGCAGTGGTAGCACTTGCTCACGTCCTGCGCGCCGTAGCGCGCCAGGTCGTCGATCAGGCGGGGATTGACCCGGACTGCCATGCCATCTTCCCGTCCGCCAGCCGGCTGGCGAGCTGCCGCGCCCGCACGCGCACTTCGTCCAGCGAGATCTGCGCCCGGTCCTCGCCGCCCACGCCGCTCGCGATGGTCTTGAGCACGCGCGCCGCCACCGCCGAGGCCTGGGCGACCGTGTCGGGGATGTCCTTCGGGCCCTGGCAGGCGCCGGCCACGTAGATGCCCGGGCGGTCCGTGCCGGTGGGGTCGGCGTTGTAGTCGGCCTCGTGGAACCAGCCGTCCGGGTCGCGCGTGATGCCCAGCAGCTCGCCCAGGGGCTGCGCTCCCAGGGCCGGCTCCAGGCCCACGGCCAGCAGCACCATGTCCACCGGGTACTCGAGCAGGCGGTCGCCGACGATGTCCTCGCCCTTGACGACCATCTGACCGTGCTGCTCGGTCACCTGCGCCGAGCGCCCGCGCACCACGTGCACGCCCTCCTCGCGGATGCGCTCGAAGAAGGCCTCGTAACCCTTCCCGAAGGCGCGCATGTCGATGTAGAACTCGAAGCATTCGGCCCCCGGCAGCTTCTCGCGCACCAGGTGGGCGAACTTGAGCGAGTACATGCAGCAGACGCGCGAGCAGTAGCGGTTGAAGTGCTCGTCGCGCGAGCCCACGCAGTGCACGATCGCCAGGCGCTTGGGCGCGGGGCCGTCGGCCTCGAAGACCCACTCCTCGGCCTTGGTGCGCTTGTTCGTCCGGCGCGTCTTCTGGACGATGCGCCCGCCGGTCGGCCCCGAGGCGTTGGTCAGCCGCTCGAACTCGAGCGCCGTGAGCACGTTCGGGTAGCGCCCGTAACCGTAGCGGGCGATGCGGCGGGCGTCGAGCACGCCGTAGCCCGTGGCCACGATGATGTTGCCGACCTCGATCTCGACCGTCTCGTCCACGGCGTCGAGGTGGATCGCATTCTTGGAGCACTTCTTCAGGCAGGCGCCGCAGCGCTTGCCGCCGCTCTGCAGCCAGGTGCAGGCCTCGGCGTCGACCAGGAAGGCCGCGGGCACCGCCTGCGGGAAGGAGCGGTAGATGGCCTTGCGCGTGGTGATGCCCGCGTCGAACTCCGACGGGACCGAGACCGGACAGAAGTCCGAGCAGGCCTCGCAGGCCACGCAGGCCTGCAGGTCGACGCGGCGGGCCCTTTTCAGGATGCGCGCCTGGAAGGCCCCGGGCTCGCCCATGACCTCGACCACCTCGGAGCAGGTCAGCAGCTCGATCTGCTTGTGCTGCCCGACCGCCACCATCTTGGGGGTCAGGATGCAGGCCGCGCAGTCCAGGGTCGGGAAGGTCTTGTCGAACATCGCCATGTGGCCGCCCAGGCTGGGCGAGCGCTCGACCAGGACCACGCGCTGGCCGCCTTCCGCGATCTCGAGCGCGGCCTGGATGCCGGCCACGCCTCCGCCGATCACCAGGGTGGTCGGGTGGACCGGCACGTCCGCGCGCCGGGCGACCAGGCCGTAGGGGACGCCGTGCACGGCGCAGGTGATCTCGGCCAGGGCCCGCTCGAGGAAGCGCTCGTGCGGGGCGCCGTGCTCGCGGAAGGGGGCCAGCCGCACGTGGTCCGGGTCGCGCTCGGCCAGGGCCATGGCGCGTGTGAAGGCCGGCTTGAGGTAGCCCGGGGTCTGGCCCGCGAGCACGACGGCCTCGAGGCCCTGGGCGCGAATCTCCCCGGCCAGCGCCTGCGGGTCCGGGTGGGCGCCTTCGCGGCGGACCAGCACGACACCCGGCAGCTCGTTCGCGTGGGAGGCGAGCAGGCGCAGGTCGGCGTCGCTCAGCGCCTCGTCGACCCCACAGAGGAACACGCCCGTTCTGACTGGCGAGCTCCGCGCGGCTGGCATTCTTGCGACTCCCGCGCGCCAGGAACGGCATCGGCGGAGGAGGCGGGCCCGGCTCTTGGTCGGGCGGAGCGGGGCCGCTCCACCTGCCCCCATACATACGCTCGCGCTCCGCCGAATTCAAGCAGAAACGTCGCCAGGCGAGGTGCGTTGAGGTGTGCGACAGGCCGGCGCCGCAGGTTCAGAAGCGCGTCACTCGCGGGCGCGTGGCCGATGGCTCATTGGGGAGCACAGGACCGCGTCGCGCGCAACGCCTGGATCTCGGCCCTCAGCTCCGAAAGCTCGGCCTGGAGCGCCTGGGCGGCAGCCAGGCCGACCGCGGCCAGGTCTCCCGGCGCCACGTGCCTGTCGTCGGGGCCGAGGCCGAAGGCCGCGGCGAAGTCCTGCGCCATCGGACCCATGTGCACGGACTCGGGGGCGTGCTTGTAGCGCCAGGTGCTGATCGGCAGGGCGGCGAGCCGGTCGAGGACGTCGGAGGGACGCACCGGCTGGACGTCGTCCTTGATGTCGCGCGACGAGCCCTGGACGAGCGTGCCCGCGATGGTCAGGTCGCCTCCCGGCGTGAGCGCCAGGCTGAGGGCCGGCACCCCGCTCGAGGCGACGAAGAAGCTGCCCGTGCCCAGCGAGCCGAAGCCCCAGTTCTGGCCCGTGTCGAGGTTGTCGAAGCGGAAGGTGCTGGCGCCGTGGTTCTTGAGTCGCAGCAGGTTGCGGCTGGCCGAGGAGGTGTTGTCGTCCTCGATCAGCACCACGGGGGTCTTGCTCGGGTTGTGCGCGTTGCTCACGGCCAGGGCCGTGCCGGGACTGTAGCCGCCGTCGATGCTGACGTCGCCGCTCAGGCCGATCTGCGGTCCCTGCAGATAGACGTTGCCGGCGATGCCTGGGTTGCCGCCCCCGTGGTAGACCCGCAGGGCGGCGGTGCTCCTCACGGGGTCCCAGATCTCGAAGTCGGCGTTGTAGTAACGGAGGTGGAAGGCTCGAGCGGGCAGGGAGTTGGTGTCGGAGAGGATCAGGGCCGGGACCGACTTCTCGATCTTGACGTCCTCGTTGTACGTCAGGCTCGGCTCCGCCTGCTCCTGCGCGAGGCCGGCGCCGCCCAGCAGCAGCCAGCCGCCCGCGCACAACGTCCGCCAGGGTCCCGTCGACATGCTCCCCTCCCACGGCCGCCGCGTCCGGCCGGAGCCGGGCATCCGAGGACGGCCTCACGGGGGGAATGCGTCGGCAGGCGGCGATCCGGCTCAGGGCGCCGCGGGCCCTTCGACCACGCGGTAGCGGACCCGGAACACCTGGACCTTGCCACCGCCCACGCCAGGCCGCTGCGAGCTGAAGTACAGCACGCCGGGCTCGTCGCGCCGGGTGGCGGGGCCCAGCGTCCAGGCGCCCTCCCCGTTGACTTCCACCGGCAGGCGCTGCGGCGGCGTGTCCTTCCCGTCGCGCTCGAACGAGACGTACAGCTCGGCCCCGTCCTGGTCCTTGGCCCGGCGCGTGAAGACGATGGCGCGGGCGTCGGGCACGAAGGTGGCGTCGAAGTCCTCGAGGGGGCTGTTGAGCGCGGTCAGGGGCTCGGGCTTCCCCCAGCCGCCGCCGTGGCGCTCGCTCACGAACAGGTCGTGCAGCCCCTGGCCGCCGTGGCCGTCGCTGGCGAAGAGCAGCGCCTGGCCGTCGGAGCTGATCGTCGGTGCCCACTCGTCGCCGGCCGTGTTGACGGCCGGGCCCAGGTTGCGCGGCTCGCCGTACGCGCCCTTCTTCGAGTCGAAGGGGACGACGTAGAGGTCGTCGCCACCCTGCCCGCCGGGGCGGTTGCTGAAGAAGTAGACCGCCTTCCCGTCGGGGGCGAAGAAGGGGTCGAAGTCGTTCTGGGCGGAGTTGAAGCTGACGGGGCGCGCCTCGCTCCAGGCGCCGCCCTGGCGCCGGCGCTCCCAGATCTCCCAGCCGCCAGGACCTCCCGTGCGGCTGATCGAGCCCCACAGCTGTCGCGTGCCGTCGGGGCTCCAGGCGAGGCGCACCTCGGAGGAGGGCTGGGCCACGGGGCCGAGGTCGACCAGCTCGGCGGGGCCGTCGAAGCGGAGGGACGGGGCCACGGCGCCCGCCAGGAAGAGCGCGAGACCGAGCAGGGACAGGTTCACGGGGGTCCTCCCTTTCGACCGACCGTCGCACCCGGCGACCGCGGCAAGCTGCATTGTCCTGCAGGGCACCGTGGTCCTGAACGGCGCCGTCCGGGTCGGAAGCGAAGGATCTGCCGGGTCGTACAGCCCGAGAGATCCTTCGTCGCAAATCTGGACGGCGGCGACTCAGGATGACGACGTCTCTCCGCCTCGCCGGCCGCGCCGGCCGGATGCGCCGCCGGCGCGACCGCTCAGCGCGGCCCGACGATGGTCCAGTCGGTCGGGTTCGTGGCCGGCTGGTTGGGTGTCGTGAAGGTGCCGGATGTGCGGGTGCCGGCCAGGTCCAGGTACCAGACCACGTAGCGTCCCGAGTCGGCGTTGCGCCAGACCACGTCGACCGTGCCCGGCAGCCCGCCCGGACCGACCCCGTAGTCGCCGCCGGCCAGCACCTTCCAGTTGTTGTCCCCGGCGTTGGCCGGGCTGGTGAAGTTGCCGGCGATGCGCTGCACGGCCGCGTTCATCCACCAGTACACGATCTTGCCGGACGAGTAGTTGTACCAGAGGAAGTCCGTGTGCCCGTCCCCGTTCAGGTCGAAGGCGCCCACGATCTCCCAGTTGTAGTCCACGGCCTGGTCGGGGGTCGGGATGATGTTCCCGGCCTTGGCCGTGCCGTTCATGGTCCAGATCACGATCTTCTGCGAGGTGAAGTTCCTCCAGACGACGTCGGGCTTGCCGTCGGCGTTGAAGTCGGCCGTGGCGGAGAGCTTCCAGTTCGTGGACAGCGTCGGCGCGCCGCTCAGCGGCACCGGCGAGCCGATGCGGGTGACGCCGTTCATGAGCCAGAACTCGACCGCCCCCGTGGCGGTGTTCCAGAAGGCCAGGTCGTTGCGGTGGTCGCCGTCGAAGTCGTCCACCCCCGCGATCTCCTGGGCGGCGCTCGAAGGCGTGGCCGGATTGAGGCCCAGGTCCGAGGCCTGCACGACCCCGTTCATGAGCCAGACCCGGTTCTCCCGCGTGACCGTGTTGCCCAGGAACAGGTCCGTGGCCAGGTCGTTCTGCAGGTCGCCCTTGACGAACTTCACCAGCGTGCTCTCGCTGTCCGCGTTGTTGCCCGCGGCGGGGTCGCTCGGGGCCGCCGCCACCTGGGCGCTCGTCGTCACGCTGCCGAGCGTGCCGGGGTCGGCGCTGGCGGTGACGGTGACCGTCCCGCTGGCTCCGGCGGACAGGACTCCCAGCGCGCAGGTGACCACGCCGCCGGACGGCGCGCAGGTGGGCGCGCCGGGCGCCGACGAGACGAAGCTCAGGCCGGCCGGCAGCGTCAGGCCCAGGGTGGCGCCCGAGGCGTCCGAGGGGCCCGCGTTGGCGTAGGCGGCCGTGTACGTCACGCTGCCGAAGACCGGGATCGGGTCGGCGCCGTCCGCCAGGGTCAGCGACAGGTCGGCCGAGGGCGTCAGCGTGTCGCTGTCGGTGGCGGCGTTGTTGGCCGGGCTGGGGTCGCCCACGGCCGAGCCGATCGTGGCCGTGTTCGAGAGGGTGCCGGTGGCCGAGGCCGCGATGTTGCAGACCGCCGTGTAGGTCGCGCTGCCGCCCACCGGCAGCGACACCGCGTCCGAGATGTTGCCGCTGCCCGACGGGGCGCAGCTGGCGCCGCCGGCGGCCGCGCAGGTCCAGCTCACCGACGCGCACGCGCCGGGGAAGCTGTCGGTCACCGTGGCGGTCGGCGCGCTGCTGGGACCGCCGTTCGTGGCCGTGATGGTGTAGGTCGTGCCCTGGCCGGGCGTGGCCGTCCCCAACCCGTCGTCCTTGGTGATCGAGAGATCGGCGGCAGGCACGAGCGTGTCGCTGTCGGTGGCGCTGTTGTTGGCCGGGACGCCGTCGAGGACGTAGGCGCTGGGCGCGATCGTGGCCGTGTTGCTCACCGTGCCGGTGGCCGAGGCGGGCAGGCCGCAGGTGAGCACGTAGGTCAGCGACGAGCCGGACGGCAGGTCGGCCGTCTCGCCGATGCCGCC
>JBDIBD010000031.1:0-20324 GCA_039812725.1 Vicinamibacteria bacterium
TGGAGCGCCTGCGCAAGGTGCGCGAGGCCGCCCGGCGCTCCGGGCAGGTGGACGTGGAGCTCCGGGCCGAGCGCGCCCTGGTGGCGCTGGCCGCCGAGGACCCGCACGGGCTGGCCCGCGAGGCACGGCGGCGGGGCTACCTGCTCTACGGCTCTCCGCCCGCGCGTCCCTGATCGCCGACGGGCCGTGGCGCGCCCGGAGCGTCCTCGTGGTGCGCCCGACGGGACTCGTGAGCCCAGCGCAAGACCTCGCGGAGCAGGAGCTGGGTGACGAGCCGGGTCCCGCGCGCGTTGAGGTGCTCGCCGTCCTCCGTGAGCAGGAGGCCCCCGCGATCCGGCCGGCCGCGGTGCAGCTCCAGCCAGTGCAGGAAGGCCCGCCGGGTGTCGAGGTAGCGGGCCCCGTGGGCGGCCGCCCGGGCGCGGTTGAGGGCCACGTAGGCGTCGAGCTGCGCGTCGCGCGGGTTCTGCCCGTGGGGCCGCTCGCCCAGCAGCGTGGGCCCGGTCACGAGCACCGCCGCGCCCGACTGGCGCAGGCGCTCGAGCACTGCGTCGAGCTGGCGCACGTACTCGGCCCGCAGGCCCGCCACCTCGTCCGGGCGCAGGCCGGACTCGTCGACGTCCGAGCAGTCACTGTCCCAGTAGAGCACCACCGCCGACGGGGACTCGCTCAGCACCTCCTGCGGGAGGCGCTCGGCCAGGTCGGCGATGCGGCTGCCGTTGCGCCCGCGCTCGAGGAACAGCAACGGCCGCTGGGGCAGGTGCCGCGCCAGGCCGGCCTGCAGCCCGCTGACGAGGCCGTGGTCCTTCTCGGAGCGGTGCACCAGCGAGTCACCGAAGACCACCACGCGCTCGCCCGGGCGGTGCGGCGGCGCGGAAAGGGCAGGCGCCCGGGCGGCGCAGGCGCAACTGGAGGCCAGCGCCAGGGCGGCCAGGGCCAGGGGGCTCCTCGGCATCCCACCACGCTAGCAGGCGACGCGCTCCGGTGCCAAGCCGGGCGCTCGCCGGCAAAATAGGGCCTCCACCTCCGCTTTCCGCTTGTGCGCCGGCCCCGCTGGCGGCAGAATCTCCCCGTGCTGCTGCGCGTGAACGGCGACCTGCAGGAGGTGGACGCGCCCGACCACTGGACGCTGCTCGAGGTCCTGCGCTATCGCCTCGGCCTGACCGGGACCAAGCAGGGCTGCGACAAGGGCGACTGCGGCGCCTGCACGGTGCTGCTCGACGGCCGCCCGGTGCTCTCCTGCCTGACGCTGGCGCGCGAGGCCGAGGGGCACGAGGTCCTGACCATCGAGGGCTTGGCCGCGGCCCACGTGGCAGCCGGGGGGCAGGGGGCCGACGCGCTCCAGGCCGCCTTCGACCGCAGCGGCGCGCTGCAGTGCGGCTTCTGCCAGAGCGGCATGATCCTCTCGGCCTGCGTGCTGCTGGCCCACCACCCGTCCCCGAGCGAGGCCGAGGTGCGCCGGGCCCTCTCGGGCAACCTGTGCCGCTGCACCGGCTACACCCAGGTGCTGCAGGCCGTGGCCCTGGCGGTCTCCGAGGCCTGCGGGCAGCCCGCGCCGCGCCGCGCGTGGGAGCCCGGCCCGACGGCGGGCGAGGAGCGCTGAGTGGCCGCGCGCGACCGGCACGGCCTCGAGGCCCCGTGGGGGCAGTTCCGGCACGTCGGCCGGCCGCTGCGCAAGATCGACGGTCTGGCCAAGGCCACCGGAGCGGCGGTCTACGCCGACGACCTCAGCCTGCCGGGCATGCTGCACGCCAAGACGCTGCGCAGCCCGCACCCCCACGCGCGCGTGCTCTCGGTCGAGACGGCCGAGGCGCGCCGCCTGCCGGGCGTCCTGGCGGTGATCACCGGGCAGGACCTGCCCGTGCGCTACGGCATCCTGCCCTGGACGCAGGACGAGACGGCCCTGGCGGTCGGCAAGGTGCGCTTCGTCGGCGACCCGGTGGCGGCGGTGGCGGCCGTCGACGAGGACACGGCCAACGCCGCGCTGAAGCTCCTGCGCGCGGAGTACGAGCCGCTGCACGCCTACCTCGACCCGTTCGAGAGCCTGGCTCGCCACGACCCCGCCATCCACGAGGACCGCCGGGAGGGCAACGTCTCGAAGCGGGTCGAGCTGGCCTTCGGCGACGTGGAAGGGGCCCTGGCGGCGGCGCACGCGGTGGTGGAGGACGACTACTTCTTCCACGGCACCACCCACGCGGCCATCGAGCCGCACTGCGCGCTGGCGCGCTACGGCGCCGACGGCCTGCTCACGCTGTGGTCCTCGACCCAGATCACGCACTACCTGCACCGGGCCCTGGCGCGCGTGCTGGGCCTGCCGGCGCACCGCATCCGCGTCGTCCAGCCCTGCCTGGGCGGGGCCTTCGGCGGCAAGTCCGACCCCTTCAGCCTCGAGTTCTGCGTGGCGAAGCTGGCCATGCTCACGGGCCGTCCGGTCAAGATGCTGTACACCCGCGAGGAGGTCTTCTACGCCCACCGCGGACGGCACCCGATGCACCTGCGCTACCGCAGCGGGGCCACGCGGGACGGGCGGCTGACCGGCGTGGACGCGCGCATCCTGATCGACGGCGGGGCCTACAGCTCCTACGGGCTGGTGACCACCTACTACTCGGGCCAGCTCCTGACGGGCCCGTACGACTTTCCGGCCTACCGTTTCGACAGCACGCGCGTCTTCACCAACAAACCTCCTTGCGGCCCCAAGCGCGGGCACGGCTCGGTGCAGCCCCGCTTCGCCTTCGAGGTGCAGCTGGACCAGCTGGCCGAGAAGCTGGCCCTCGACCCGATCGAGCTGCGTCGGCGCAACCTGCTGCCGCCGGGCGCGCAGACCGTGAACGGCCAGCGGGTGACCTCGAACGGCTTCGCGGAGTGCCTGGCCAGGGTCGAAGAGGCCAGCGGCTGGCGCGAGCGCCGCGGCCGGCTGGGCTTCGGGCGCGGGCTCGGGGTGGCGGGCTCGATGTACATCTCCGGCACCAACTACCCGATCTATCCGAACAAGCTGCCCCAGTCGGGGATCCAGCTCAAGCTCGACCGCTCGGGGCTCGTGACGGTCTTCTCCGGCGGCAACGACATCGGCCAGGGGACCAACTCGATCGTGCAGGAGCTGGTGGCCGAGGAGCTGGGGCTGCAACTCGACCAGGTGCGCGTGGTGGCGGCCGACACCGACCTGTGCCCGGTGGACCTGGGGGCCTACTCGAGCCGCGGCACGTTCATGATCGGCAACGCCGTGCTCGACGCCTGCCGCAAGCTGCGCGGCCCGCTGGTGCAGGCCGTGGCCGAGCACTGGCAGGTGGACCCGGGCCGGGTGCGCTTCGTGGAAGGGAGCGTGATCGACCTGGCCGACCCGGCGCGCAGCCTGAGCTCGGCCGAGGCCTTCCAGCTGGCCGAGGAGCGCTTCGACACGCTGGGGGCCACGGGTTCCTACAACACGCCCGCGCTGGGCGGGGACTACCGGGGCGGCACCATCGGCGCCTCGCCGGCCTACTCCTTCACCGCGCACGTGGTCGAGGTGTCCGTGGACGTGGAGACGGGCCGCATCAACTGCGAGCGGGCCTGGATCGCCCACGACTGCGGGCGTGCCCTCAACCCGCTGCTCGTGGCGGGACAGATGGAGGGCTCCGCCTACATGGGCCTGGCCGAGGCGCTTCTGGAGGAGCACGACGTCAACCGCTTCGGCCTGCACCGGGGGCCCTCGCTGCTCGACTACCGGCTGCCGACCTCCGTGGACACGCCCGAGCTGCTGGCGCTGATCGTGGAAAGCCTCGACCCGGAGGGGCCCTACGGGGCCAAGGAGGCCGGCGAGGGGCCGCTGCACCCCTCGATCCCGGCCCTCTCCAACGCGGTCTTCGACGCGGTGGGCATCCGCCTGCGACACCTGCCCTTCACGCCGGGCAAGGTGTTGAAGGCCCTGCGGGCGCGCCCGGCGCTGAACGAGGCCGGCCTCGCGGCCGGCGCGGGGCGGGGCTGATGCTGCGCCTGCCGCGCTTCGCGCTGCGACAGCCGACCACCGTCGCCGAGGCGGTTCGCGCGCTGGCCGAGGCCGGGCCCGCGGCGCGGGTGATCGCCGGCGGCACCGACCTGCTGCCGAACATGAAGCACGAGCTGCTGTCGCCGCCCGTGCTGGTGTCGCTCGCTCGCGTGGCCGAGCTGCGCGGGATCGCCATGGCGGACGACGGCGCCCTGGTGATCGGGGCCATGACCCCGCTGGCCCGCGTGGCGTCCAGCACGCTCGTGGCGGCCCGGGCGCCGGCGCTCTCGCAGGCGGCTGGGCTGGTGGCCGGGCCGCAGCTGCGCGAGCGCGGCACGCTGGGCGGCAACCTGCTGCTCGACACGCGCTGCCAGTACTACAACCAGAGCCACTTCTGGCGCTCGGCCCTCGGCTTCTGCCTGAAGAAGGACGGCAGCGCCTGCCACGTGGTGGCGGGCGGCTCGCGCTGCGTGGCGGCAGCCTCGGCCGACACGCTGCCGGCCCTCATGACCCTGGGCGCCGAAGCGGTGGTGGAAGGCCCGGCGGGCGGCCGCCGCCTTCTGGTCGAGGAGCTCCTCGGCAACGACGGCGCGCGGCCCTTCCGCCTGGGAGCGGGAGAGATCCTGGCCCTCGTGCGCGTGCCCGTCCCCCCTCCGGGGCACCGGGGCGCCTACGGCAAGCTGCGCGAGCGCGGGGCCATCGACTTCCCGCTCCTCGGTGTGGCCGCGCGGGTGGACCTGGGGACGGAGGGGACCGTGCTTCACGCCGACCTGGTCCTGACGGCCCTGGCGGCACGGCCGCGACGGGTCACCGGCCTGGACGGGCTGCTGGCCGGGACGCGGCCCGGCAGCCCGTCCTTCGAGGCTGCGGTCGAACGGGCGGCCGGAGCGGCGGCGCGCCAGTGCCGGGCGCTGCCCAGCATTCCCGGCGACCACGAGTGGCGCAATGAGATGATTCCGGTCTACGTGCGGCGCACGTTGCGCGCCGCGGCCGAGGGTGCCGGCCCGGTGCACCACGTCTAGGCCCGCAGCGAGCGGGCGTCGAGGAGGGCAGTGATGGCCGAGCAGCCCCGCACCAGCGAGCTGATCTACGACTGGAACGTCGCCGGCAACGGCTACCCGCACCGCGCCACGCAGGTCGAGTTCGACGACGAGTCCCTGCGCGACGGGCTCCAGTCGCCCTCGGTGCGCGACCCTGCCATCGAGAAGAAGGTCGAGCTGCTGCACCTGATGGAGCAGCTCGGCATCCACAGCGTCGACGTGGGCCTGCCGGGGGCCGGCCCGCGAGCCCGGGCCGACATCGAGGCGCTCTGCCGCGAGATCGACCGGGCCTGCCTGCGCATCCGGCCCAACTGCGCGGTGCGCACCGTGATGGCCGACATGCAGGCCCTGGTCGAGATCTCGGACAAGGTCGGCATGCCGATCGAGGCGGCGGCCTTCATCGGCAGCTCGCCCATCCGGCAGTTCGCGGAGGAGTGGACCCTCGACTACATGCTGCGACTGACCGAGGAGACCATCTCCTTCGCGGTCAAGCACGGCCTGCCGGTCATGTACGTCACCGAGGACACCACCCGGGCCACGCCCGAGACGATCCGGCAGCTGTTCAGGACCGCCATCAACGCCGGCGCCAAGCGCGTCTGCGTCTGCGACACGGTCGGCCACATCACGCCGCGCGGCGTGCGCAACCTGATCCCCTACGTGCGCCAGCTGATCCAGGAGCTGGGCGAGGACGTCAAGATCGACTGGCACGGCCACAACGACCGGGGCATGGGCGTGATCAACACCATCACGGCCATGACCTCGGGCGTCGACCGCGTGCACGCCACGGCCCTCGGCATCGGCGAACGCGTGGGCAACTGCTCGATGGACCAGCTGCTGGTCAACCTGCGGCTGATGGGCTACATCCAGACCGACCTGTCCGTGCTGCGGCGCTACGTGGAGCTGGCCTCCGAGGCCACGGGCGTGCCGATTCCGGCCAACTACCCGGTCTTCGGCGACGACGCCTTCCGCACGGCCACGGGCGTGCACGCGGCGGCCATCATCAAGGCCCGCAAGAAGGGCGACGACTGGCTCTCCGACCGGGTCTACTCGGGCGTGCCGGCGGGACTGGTGGGCACGCGCCAGCGCATCGAGATCGGCTTCATGTCCGGAGTCTCGAACGTGGTGCACTGGCTGATCGAGCACGGCGTGGAGCCCGGCGAGCGGGTGGTCGAGGAGGTCCTGCGCGCCGCCAAGGAGCGCGACCGCGTGCTGACCCGCGACGAGGTCATGCAGATCGTCAAGTTCGTGCAGGCCGAGGACGGGCGCCCCGTGCCGGTCGACACGGTCGAGAGCTGGAAGACCGAGGTGCGCAAGGTCTGAGGGCCCCGCGGGCGGCAGGCCTCAGGGCGACAGGCGCAGCTGGCGCTGGGAAGGGCCTCAGCGCGCGCGCTTGCGGGCCGGCTTGATCTGGCCCCGCCAGGCCGTGGGGGCCGGGGTGGGCGGGGGCAGGGGAGCGGCGGTGCGGCGGGCCAGCGTCGCGAGGGAGACGGAGGCGAAGGTGCAGCGCACCAGCTCGTCGGCCTCGTCGAACAGCTGCCGCAGCCCACAGGTGGGAAGGCGCTCGCAGCCCGCGCCGGGGCGCTCCGCAATCAGGCACAGGCCGGCCGGCCGCGGGCGTTCGAAGGCCGAGGTCACGTCCAGCACGCTCACCTGCGAGGCCGGGCGGGCCAGACGGTAGCCGCCCCCCACGCCCCGGGTCCCCAGGGCCAGCCCGGCCCGCACCAGCTGCTGGAAGACCTTCGCCAGGGCCGTGCGCGGCAGGCCATAGCGGTCGGCCACCCCCGCCACCGTGACCGGGGCCTCCCCGGCCAGGGCCATCTCGAGCAGGGCGTGCAGGGCGTAGCGGGCGGACTTGCCGATGGTCACGCGCTCAGCTCCTGGTGAGCTCCAGGTCCAGGTCGAGGCACAGCCGCGGGGCCGGCCGGAAGCCCTCGTGCCGGAAGAAGGCCATCAGGTCGAAGCTGTCCCAGGCCACCTCGGTCTGGAGCGTGCGGATGCCGAGCGCCAGCAGGTTGGTGCGCAGCTGGTCGATCAGGGCCGCGCCCACGTGCCGGCCGCGGAAATCGGGGTGGACCCCCAGCACGTCGAGCACGGCCACGCGCTCGGTCACGCCGAACTCGCCGTAGTAGAGGCGGGCCAGCAGGAAGCCCGCCACGATCCCGTCCAGCTCGGCGGCCAGGGAGACCGCGATGCCCGTGTCGGTGAGGGCCTGGCGCAGCTTCAGCCGGAAGAACTCCTCGCGCCGGCGCCCCACGGCGCGGGCGTCGATGGCCACCACCGCCTCGTGGTCCTCGGGGCGCAGGTTGCGCACCAGCACCTGGTCGCGGGCGGGGTTCTCGCTGTCCATCACTCTTCCTCCCGGCGCGCGCGGCGCCTATGCGATCAGCTGGCCGCCGTCGACCCGCAGGACCTGGCCGGTGACGTGGCGCGCCAGGTCCGAGCACAGGAACAGCACGGCGCCCGCCACGTCCTCCGGCTGCCCCAGGCGCCCCAGCACGGTCTCGTCCAGGGCGCGCTGGCGCAGCTCGCCGGGCAGCCCGGCCGTCAGCGGCGTCTCGACCCAGCCCGGGGCCACGGCGTTGACGCGGACGCCGTGGCGGCCGAGCTCGCGCGCCGCCGTGCGGGCCAGGGCGTTGAGGCCAGCCTTGCTGGCGGCGTAGTTGGCCTGCCCGGCCTTGCCGCGCTCGCCGTTGATCGACGAGACCAGTACCACGCTGCCGCCGCCAGCCGCGCGCAGGACGGGAGCGGCCGCACGCAGCAGGTAGAAGGCCGAGTCGAGGTTGGTGGCCAGCACCGCCCGCCAGTCCTCGTCGCTCAGGCGCGCCAGGCTGCCGTCGCGGGTGGACCCGGCGCAGTGCACGACGAGGTCGAGGCGCCCCAGCTCGGCCGCCACGCGCTCGGCGGCGGCCTGGACCTCGTCGGAGCGGGAGACGTCGCAGGGCAGCGACAGCGCCGCCCCCGGGCCGGGGCGGTCCTCGCGATCGAGCGAGGCCAGCCGCGCGCCGCAGGCGGAGAGCAGCAGCCCCACCGCGCGACCGATGCCGCCGCCCCCGCCCGTGACGAGGGCCACGCGCCCGTGCAGGTCGAGCTCGGGCAAGGAGGTCACGCCGCCCCCGCCGCCAGCGGGACGCCCCGGGCGGCCAGGCGTCGCGCCCGGAAGGCGCCCCAAAGGGCCGCGCCGAGGGCGCCGGCCAGGGCCGACTGATCGTGGGCCCGCACCTCGAGGCCGGCCTTCTGGTCCACCGCCGCCTCGCACAGGGCGCTCACCAGGCCGGAGTCGGCCGCCAGGCCGCCCGTCACCAGGACCACGTCGCGCACGCCGGCGGCCACCAGCAGGCGCAGGCAACGGCCGGCCATCGACTGGTGGATGCCCTTGAGGATGTTCGGGATGGTGATGCCCCGCGAGACCATGTTGATGACGTCGGTCTCCGCCAGCACGGCGCAGATCGACGAGCACGACTCCGGGGCCTGGCCCTGCTGCGAGAGGGCGCCGATCTCCTCCAGCGTCACGCCCAGGTAGCGGGCGATGTTCTCGAGGAACTGTCCCGAGCCGGAGGCGCACTGGCTGGTCATGCGGTAGCTCAGGACCTTGGCGTGGGCGTCCATGCGCACGGCGCGGGTGTGCAGCGCCCCGATGTCGATCACGGCCCCGGCCCGCGGCTCCAGGAACAGCCCGCCGCGGGCGTGGGTGGTCATGCCGTAGAAGTGGCCGGTGCGGAAGGGGACCGCCTCGCCCTCGCCCGTGGTGGCCACGTAGCCGAGGTCGGCGCGCGCCACCCCCGCCAGGGCCAGCTGCTGCTCGAAGAGGTCCTGGGCCACCGCCAGGGGGTCGCGGCGGCGGATGCGCTCGCTGCCCCCGGCCAGCAGGCGCTCTCCGCCCGCGGCGTCGGTCTCGACCACGGCCACCTTGACGGCCGCCGAGCCCACGTCGACTCCCGCCGTCAGCATGAGTCCCTGCCCGCTCATCGTGCCGCTCCCGCGCCCGGCGTCCCGGCGCTCACGAGGCCTTCCGGCGGGCGTCGCGCAGCGCGAACAGCGACGCGCCCAGGGCGCCCGTGTAGATCGAGTCGTCGGAGATGTTGACCGTCAGCTGGCCGTAGTTCTCGTCGAGCAGGAGACGCAGGGCCCCCACCGCGGCCTGGTTCTTGGCCACGCCGCCGGTGAAGGTGAACTGGTCGCGCACCCCGCCCGAACGGGCCAGCAGCGACATGGCCCGCAGGATGATGGCGCGGTGCAGGCCGGCCAGGATGTCCTCGCGCTTCTCGCCCAGCGACAGGCGCTCGCGCAGCTCGGCCCCGGCGAAGACCGTGCAAGTCGAGTTGATGCGCACCGGGCTCTTGGACTCGCTGGCCAGCGGCCCCAGCTCGTGCAGGCCCAGGCTCATCTCGTCGGCGATGTAGCCCAGGTAGCGGCCGCAGCCGGCCGCGCAGCGGTCGTTCATCTGGAACGAGGTCACGATGCCCTGGTCGTCGACCTGGATGGCCTTGGTGTCCTGGCCGCCGATGTCGAGCACGGTGCGCGTGCCGGGGAAGAGGGCGTGGGCCCCCAGCCCGTGGCACAGGATCTCCGAGCGGATCTGCGCCTCGGGGAAGGGCAGCCGTTGGCGCCCGTAGCCGGTGCCCACGCTGGCCACCTGCTCGAGCTCGATCCGGGCCGCGCGCTCGACCGCGGGCAAGAGCTCGGGCAGGGAGGTGGCCAGGCGGGCGGCGGCGGCCCGGGCGTGGTCCTCGAAGCGCCCGGCCGCCTCGGCCGAGTTCTCGACGTCCAGGATGCCCTTGTCGAAGAGCCCGGCCAGCACGTCGAAGCCCACCCCGGCGGCGCGGGCCTCCTGCTCGGCCAGGGCCAGGTAGCGGCTGCCGGCCAGGTCCCTGAAGAAGTCGCTCTTGCGGCGGGCGCCCGCGGAGTAGAGCTGGTCGACCTCGCCCTCCATGGCCTCGAGCACGCGCTCGAGGGCGCCCGGCAGGGCCGGCGGGCGCGTCAGGAGCCGCCGCAGCAGGCGCTCGAGCGTGCTGCGCAGCTCGCGCAGCTGCGAGCGGTACTGGGCGGCCCGGAAGCCGCGCTCCAGGGCGGCCACCTGCTGGTTGCGGGCCTCCTCGGTCACGCCGGCGGCGCCCAGCTCGCCAGCGATGAGCGAGAAGCGCGTGTTGATGAGCGCCTCGGAGAGGGCCACCTGGCAGGCCACGTCGTAGTTGCTGCGCGAGTTGGTGATGCCGCGCCCCATCACGCGCCCGTCCTCGCCCAGCACCACCGCCTTGGTGGTGGTGGACCCCAGGTCGATGCCGACCGTGTACCTCATGCCGTGGCCCCCGCCCGCTTCTGCTCCAGCATCTGGAAGTAGGACTCCAGCCGGTTCTTGATGTTGGCGGCCGAGAAGTAGCGCGGGTCGACCAGGTCGCTCTCGACGAAGCCGCCCGGGCGGCCCGAGCGGGCCTCGACCTCGCGCAGGATGTGGAGCTGCCCGGCGCTGAAGGAGTTGCAGCTCTTGACCGAGTTGATCAGGAAGCCGTCGGCTCGGTACTCGCGCAGGTAGCGGACCAGCAGGTCGATGCGGCTGGGCAGGCTCAGGTTGGTGTAGCAGCCCAGGCAGTAGTCGGCCAGGCTCTCGAGGGGCCGGCTGGGATCGTGGCGGAAGCCGGTGTCGTACATGCCTCCCACCTTGGCGTAGGTGGAGGCCACCGCCACCGCGCCCTCGTCGGCGAACATCTTCCAGAACTGGCGGAAGCTGGTCCAGTTGGGCGGCCCCTCGACCACCACCCGGAAGCGCTCGGCGCCCATCTCGCCCTCGGGCGTGACCGGGCCGCGCTTCAGCCGCGCGCGCTCGTCGATCTCCTGGCGCAGCTCGCGGTAGTAGTCGATCGCGTCCTGGGTGCCGCGGAAGGAGCTGAAGATCGGGCCGACGTAGTAGACGGCGCCGAAGTAGGCGTCGATGGGGGAGGGCACCTGGCGGGCCGACTGCAACACCGCCACCAGGTCGTCCTCGGCCTGCGCCGAGCGCGCCAGGCACTCCCTGAGCCGCTCCTCGTCGTAGGCCCGGCCGCTGACCTGCTCGAGCATGGGGATGACCTTGCGCCGGAGCTGGTCGACCACGTACTGCCGCATGGCGTCGGTGACGCGCCCGTCGGCCTGGTAGGGGACGTGCAGCATGGCCACCGGGGCCTGGTACTCCTCGCGCAGCAGCTCGAACCACTTCATGAAGGTGAAGCAGCCGGTGTACGAGAGCAGCAGCAGGTCGGGCTTGGGCAGGCGCTGGCCGGTGGGGCCGACGTTGCCCGAGCGCAGCATGCCGATGTCGCTCTTCACGTACGTGCAGACGTCCTCGGAGTGGCCCAGCTTCTCGGCCACGGCGATGTACTCGGCCGACTTGCCGCGCATGGCCGACTGCAGCGAGTTGATCTCGGGCAGCACGGGCAGCACGTCGAAGGAGAGCAGCAGCTCGCTCAGGTTGCCGGGGACGAAGGTGTAGGCGCTCTTCTCGCCGCTGTCGGGGATGGCCGCCAGGCGGTCGAAGTGCCGGGCGATCATCTCCTTCTGGCGCAGCTGGCTGCGGTCCTTGAGGGCCTCGGGGGCGGCCTGCGGCGGCCTGCTGCTCATGCGTTGCTCCACAGCTTGATCGAGTCGGCGAAGGTGCCGGCCTGCTCGCGGATGACCTGGAACTGGCCGCCGTTCTCGGCGTACTTGAAGGCCGTCCAGGGCAGGCCGCGCGCCTCGACGGCGCGCACCTGCATGGGTTGGTCGAGCAGGGCCGGGTCGCAGAAGCTGGGGGCGCAGAAGAGCACCCCCTCGGCTCCGCTGGCGCGGGCCCGCTCGGCCAGCTCGGCGCCCTTCTCGCCGCGCTCGACGTAGCGCGTCGGGCTGGCCATGGCGTCGGTCAGGAAGGCCTCCACCAGCCGCCCCAACGGGTCGCCATCGGTGGGGATGTCGGAGCGGATGAAACGGTGCACCTGCACGAAGTCGTCGTCGACGATGTAGCAGCCGGCCCGCTCGAGGGTCTTGATCAGGCCCAGGGGCGGCTGCTCGCAGAACGAACCCGTGACCATCACGCGGGCCTGGTCGAGCAGCTTGCGGCTGGCGTCCTGCGCCACCAGGGCCAGGTAGTCGCGGAACATGCGCGAGGAGTCCTCGACGTCGATCACGAGCGCGGCGCGCAGGACGACGTACAGCTCGTGGGTGGGCACCTTCCAGGGCTCACGGCGCCGCAGGTCGTAGAGCTCGCGCACCAGCCGGCGGTTCTCGTTGAAGAGCGCGATCGAGCGCCGCAGGGCCTCGGGCTCGAGCGGGCGGGCCCCGCGCTCGGCCAGCCGCCCGGCCAGGTGCTCGAGGTCCTGCCGGTAGAAGCCGCCGCCCACCTCGGGGTCGAAGTCCTGGGGCAGGTCGAGGTAGTGCGAGAGCTTGTCGGGGAAGAGCATCTGCCACATGCCCGAAAGGTTGCGGATCACGTCGCAGATGGCGGGGAAGAGCACGCCGTCGAGGCAGTCCAGGCTGCCGTTCAGCCCCAGCTCGACGGTGCTGCGGGGGATGTGGCAGATGTAGGACTGGTAGTAGGCGTCGCCCTTGATGATCTCCAGGTCCTCGCGCGCCCCCATCAAGCCGACCGGTAGCACGCCCTGGGCGTGCAGCAGCTCGCGGGGGACGTAGATCGGCATGTAGCCCACCGCCAGGCCGCCGGTGCTGGCCTTCCACTCCCGCACGGCGCCCAGGCGGTAGTCCCGGTACAGCTCCTCCGCCCGGGCCAGCAGGAGCGGCAGGGTCGTGGCGGTCACGCGTTCCTCCAGTTGGCCGGCCGCTTGTCCAGGAAGGCCTGCAGCCCCTCGACCGCGTCGTGGGTCCCCATCAGGCCGTCGAGGTAGAGCTGCTCGACCAGCGGGATCTCGGCCGCCAGGCGCGCGCGCAGGCCGGCCCGGACGGCGCGCGTCGCGAAGCGCAGGCTGCTGGCCGAGTGCTCCAGCAGGTGCTGGCGGGTCCAGTCCAGGGCGGCCGCGCCGGGGTCCTCGTGGATCTCCTCCACCAGCCCCAGGGCCAGGGCTTCGCGGGCCTCGACCGTGCGCCCGCTCAGGCACAGGTCCTCGGCCTGCCGGCGGCCGATGCGTTCGGGCAGGACCAGGGAGGCGGCGGGGGCGAAGACCCCCAGCAGGATCTCGGGCTGCCCCAGCCGTGCGTCCGGGGCTGCGAAGACGCGGTGGGCCAGGCTGACCAGCTCGAGCCCGCCGCCCAGGCACTGTCCGCGCACCACGCCCAGGACGGGCACGGCGCAGTCCACCAGCCCCAGCAGCAGCGAGTGGAAGCGCCGCAGCATGTCGGCCACCTGGCCGGGCAGGTGCTCCTGCACGCTGGCGCCGAAGGAGAAGTGCCGGCCCTGGCCCTCCAGCAGCAGGGCCTTCAGCTCCTGGGTGCGGCCGGCCTCGGCGAAGACCTCCGTCAGGGAGGCGGTCAAGGCCGCGTCGATGACGTTGCCCTTGCTGCCTCCGAGGCCCACGCGCCAGACGGCCCCGCCCTCGAGGCGCTCGACCGAGACTCGTTCCTGGCTCATCGCTGGCCTCCGGTTCAGGACACCTGGCTGACGTCGAGCTCGAGCTGCACGTAGGAGCCCCCGGCGAAGCCGCTCGAGCGGAAGAAGGCCAGGACGGGTACGTCGCTGCGGCGCACCATCGTGCGCACGCGCGCGACCCCGGCCCGGCGAAAGGCCCGGCAGGACTCGTCGAGCAGCGCCGCCCCGACGCCCGCACGCAGCCCGCTGGGGTCCACGCCGACGGCGAAGATCCAGCCGCAGGGCTCCGAGCCGAACTCGAAGGCCCGCACCTCGCCGAGCAGGTAGCCCACCACCCGACGGCCGCGCTGGGCGGCCAGCCCGACGCGGGCGCGCCCGTCGCGCCGCCGGCCCAGGAACTCGGCCAGGGTCCGGCGCCAGTAGCCGGGCTTGCGCCGGCCGGTGTGGTGGGCGTCGATGCGCGTCACGGCCGCGACGTCGCGCTTCGAGAGACGGCGGATGCGCAGCTCGTCCGGTGCGGGGACCCTGGGGGCGTTCAAGGCGGCTCAGGCCTTGCCGTGGGCGCGGGCCAGGACCTCGTCCACCAGGGGCTCGCCCCAGGTGGCGCCCTCGGCCAGGCGCCGGCGCAGCAGCAGGAAGTCGGCCTCGCGGCAGATCTTCGAGCCCTCGTGGAAGGCCCGGAAGCCGGTACGCGCCTCGGTCATCATGTTGAGGCCGAGCCAGGAGCGGTTGGTCTCCTTGTTGCGGTCCCAGTGCGCGAGCTTGTGCTTGCGCACGCTCTCGAGAGTCTTGGTCAGGCAGCCCGGGAAGGTGTTGGCCAGCTTCCAGACCAGGGCCTGCACCTCGCGGTCGAGCAGGCTCAGGTCCACCTCGCCGCGCGCCAGGAGTGGCTTGGCAGCCTCGCGCTCCGCGCCCGACTTGAACTCGCCGTGCACGACCTGGCCCTCGTCGAGCCAGCGGTCGGTCACGACCATCGGGTTGGGGACGAAGCGGCCGTCCAGCTTGAGGCCCGGCACGACCCGCGTCAGCAGGCCGAGGCGCTGGGCCTTGTGCGCGCTCCAGTGCTCGCACAGCGTGCAGCTCTCCATGGCCGCCTCGGCTCCCACGAACAGCGGCAGGAAGTCGGTGCTGCCCCCGTCCGGGGCCGAGCCGTGGCGCGGGCCGGCCTGGCCGAAGATCGCCAGGTCCTGGGCCAGCGAGAAGTCGCAGGCCATGCCGATCTCCTGGCCGCCGGCGATGCGCATGCCGTTGACCCGGCACAGCACCGGCTTGTCGCACATCAGGATCGCGCTGACCATGTCGTTGAAGAGCCGCATGTACTGGCGGTACTCCTCGGGACGGCCGGCGTAGTACTCGGAGTACTCGGCCGTGTTGCCGCCGGTGCAGAAGGCGCGCGTGCCGGAGCCGGTGAAGACCACCGCCACGGCCGCCCGGTCGTTCGAGGCGCGCCGCATGCCGAGGATCACGCCCTTGACCATCTCGGTGGTGTAGGAGTTGAGCTGCGAGGGGTTGTCGAGGGTGATCCAGACGGTGTGCAGGCCCGGCACCTCGGCCCCGGCCGGGTCGCGCAGAGGACGCTCCTCGTAGATCACGCCCGGGGCCGGCACGGCGGGGACGAGGTCGTGGTTCTTGAGCTCCATGGGGTTCAGGCCTCCGGGACCAGCACGACGCGGCGGGCCGCTGCGCCGGCGTGCAGCTGTGCGAAGACGTCGTTGATCTGGGCCAGCGGCCGCTTCTCGACGAAAGGCAGCAGGGCCACCTGGCCGGAGAGCACCAGCTGCAGGACCGCGGGGTAGTGCTCGGGCAGGCAAGCCCAGTTCCCCTGGGCGGTGGCGTCGAAGGCCATCAGGTTGGAGAGCCGCACCTCCACGGGGCGCGGGGTGAAGCCGACCACCCCGAGGTAGCCGCCGTGGCCCAACAGAGAAAAGGCGGTGGCCTGGCCCGCAGGGGTGCCGGAGGTCTCGAAGATGCGCGTGTGCCAGGTCGGCACGCCGTGGCCGTCGGCGAACTCGCGCAACTGCCTGCGCAGGGCCTTGGCGTCGAGCTTGGCCGCGTTGAGGGTCAGGCCGGCGCCGTGCCGCGCGATCTGCTCGAGGCGCTGGTCCTGCACGTCGATGGCCACCACCCGCGCCCCGAGGGCCGCGGCGATCTGCACGCCGAAGCCGCCCACGCCGCCCACGCCCACGAAGACGGCCAGGTCGCCGGCCGAGAGGCCGCTGCGCAGCACGGCCTGGTAGGGTGTCGAGACCGCGTCGGCGATGACGGACAGGCAGGCGAGGTCGAGGCCGGCTGGAGCGCCGGAGAGATCGGGCACCGGGCACAGGCCGCGCGACGGGACGCGCACGTGGGTGGCGAAGCCACCGTGCACGTCGCAGCCCGGGAAGACCTGCCTGGGGCAGATCGGCCCGCGCCCCTCGCTGCAGGCGGGGCACTCGCCGCACGGCAGCACGGCCGGCACGACCACGTCGCGCCCCTGCCAGGCTTCGGCGCCCGGGCCGGTGGCGACCACGGTCCCGCTGATCTCGTGACCGAGCGTCAGCGGGAAGGGGTGCCGGGTGGGGACGCCGTCGTAGTAGAAGCCGAGGTCCGTGTGGCAGACGCCGCAGCCGGCCACGCGCAGGAGCACCTCGCGCGGGCCCGGGCTCTCGTCGCGTTCCTCGAGGGCCAGGGGCTGGCCGGCGCTGCGCACGACCCAGGACCTGAGCTTCACGGCGGCACCCCCCGCGGAAAGATGGGATAAAAGTGGAATATCGGATCCTATTTACCTATATTCGCAGCGAGGGTGCAAGTCAAGCAAAATCGTCGGCGCGTTCCGTGACTAGAACAAACGATCCATTGACGGTTCGGCCGTACGGGAGTCCACTGTGGGGCGCATGGCGTATCCGAATCTGCATGGAGAGGAGCAAGCACACATGAAGAAGCTGATCGTCCTGGTCGGGGTGGCGTGCCTGGCGCTGTTCGCGCTGCCGAAGGTCTCGGCCGGGGAGCACGCTGCGGTCGGGGCCGAGAAGTGCAAGATGTGCCACAAGGTCCAGTTCGAGTCCTGGAGCAAGTCCAAGCACGCGCTGGCCACTCCGAAGACCGAGTGCGAGGCCTGCCACGGCAACGGCGCCGACTACATGAAGATGGCCGTCATGAAGGACCCGGTCAAGGCCAAGGAGGCCGGCCTGATCGCGAAACCCGACAAGGCCAGCTGTCTGGCGAAGTGCCACAAGCCGGAGCAGATCAAGGACGACATGCTC
Source organism: Vicinamibacteria bacterium (assembly GCA_039812725.1). Classification (GTDB taxonomy): domain Bacteria; phylum Acidobacteriota; class Vicinamibacteria; order Fen-336; family Fen-336; genus JBDIBD01. The sequence goes on from JBDIBD010000031.1 coordinate 16,726, forward strand.
GCCAAGGTTCACGACCACAAGGCGAAGCCGTAAGGGCGGAAGACCTCAACCCCGAAGGGCCCTCGTCCGCGAGGGCCCTTTTTTCATTTCCGGCCCACCCGGGAGTAGAGCAGACTATTAATCATAAGATATCTTATCGGAATCAATCTCTGGCGCTCGATCCGCGCCTCTTCCCGCCGAAGTCCCATTCCCGCCGCAGGTTGCGCTAGACTGCGAGCGGGAGCCGCCGGAGAATCCAAGGCATGGCCAAGCGAGTCCTCGTCGTCGACGATCATCCGCCCACGCGCCAGCTGATCCGCTCGATCCTCGAGGCCGAGAAGGGCCAGGCGTACGAGGTCGTCGAGGCCGCGAACGGCACGGAGTGCCTGGTAGCGGCCGACTCCAAGGGCCCCTTCGATCTCGTCCTGCTCGACATCCGGCTTCCCGACATGGACGGCTTCGAGGTCTGCCGCGCGCTCCGGCACGTGGACAAGCAGGTGCCGATCGTCTTCGTCACCGCCCAGGGCGAGCTCGGGGACTTCAAGAAGGGCCGCGACGCCGGCGGCGACTCCTACCTGGTCAAGCCGATCGCCCGCCAGTCGCTGCGCTCCGTGGTGAGCCTCTTCACGAGCGTGGCCCGGGCCAAGGCCGCGCCGTGATCCTCGGACCCGGCGCGCCGGCGGGCCACGTGGTGCTGGTGCACTCCGCGCCCCGGCGGGCCGAGGAGCTGGCCCAGCTGGCCCGCAACGCCGGCCACCGGGTCAGCATCCTGGAGCCCGGGCGGCGGCTGGCCCAGGAGGTCGTGGACCGGAGCCCCGACGTGCTCGTGATCGGGCTGGGCGTGACCGAGCCGCCGGCGGGCCGCGTCGTCCGCACCGTGCGCCAGGCCCTCGGATCCGACGTCCCCGTGCTGGTCGTGGTGGCGGCCGACGACCCCGACCAGCTGGTCGAGGCCGACGAGGTCCTGCGCGAGCCCGCCGACCCCGGCGAGCTGGGCCTGCGGCTCGGGTGCCTGCTGCGCGGCCGCTTCGAGAGGCGGGCCCTGCAGCGCAAGGTCCAGGACCTGCTGGGCCTGCACAAGGTGTCGTGGGCCTTCTCACTCTCGGCCGGCGCCAGCGGCCTCTACGGCCACCTCTCGCGGCAGAGCGCCGAGCTGGTGCGGGCTCGCAAGGGCCTGGTCATGCTGTTCCAGCCCGAGCGGCGCCAGCTCGTGGCCCAGTGGCCGGCCTTCGGCCTGCCCGAGGAGCGGGTCGAGACGCTGCGCTACTCCGTGGACGGCGAGGCCCGGCAGCGCTGGAACTTCCGCAAGAACGGACCGCTCATGTCGAACAAGGCCCAGGCCGACTCGCGCCTGCTGCCGGAGCTGGTCTCCAAGACCGACATGCACCAGGTGCTGATGGTGCCGCTGATGCGCCCCGGCCAGTTCGACGGCCTGCTCCTGGTGGCCGACCGCGAGAGTGGCGAGCCCTTCTCCGAGGACGACCTCAACCTGCTGCTGGCCGTGGCCGGGCAGGCCACGGTGGCGGTCGAGAACCTGGCGCTGCACGAGGCCCTCAAGCGCCAGAAGGCGCTGCTGGAGGAGTACGACCGCCTCAAGAGCGAGTTCGTGGCCATCGTGGCCCACGACTTCCGCAAGCCGCTCATGGCCATCCGCGGCTTCGCGGAGCTGGTGCTGGAGGAGCCCGACCTGCCGCCCGAGGCGCGCCAGGAGTTCATGCGCACGGTGATCAACGAGACCGACCAGCTCGCCAACCTGGCGAACGACACGCTGCTGATCACGCGCATGGAGACCGGCGAGTTCGAGTTCCGCTGGTCCGAGATCGACCTGGGGCCCTTCATCCTCGACTCGGTTCCGCTGGGGCTCTCCGACCACTCCGTGCTGATGGACGTGCCGGCGGACTTCCCCCGCCTCGTGGCCGACCCCGATCGCCTGCGGCAGGTCCTCAACAACCTCACCACCAACGCCGTCAAGTACTCGCCCGAGGGGGGCTCCATCCTGGTCCGCTGCCGCCAGCGCGGCAGCGAGCACGTCGTGATCGAGGTGGTCGACCACGGCCTGGGGATCCCCGAGGACCAGGTCGGACGGCTGTTCCAGAAGTTCAGCCGCGTGCGCTCGGACCCGCACATGGCAGTCCAGGGCACGGGCCTGGGTCTCTACATCTGCCGCCTGCTGATCGAGGGGATGGGCGGCCAGATCTGGGTCGAGTCGGAGGTCGGCCGCGGCTCGACCTTCGGCTTCGTGCTTCCCATCGACGCCCGGGCCGCGGCCCGGAGCCCCCACGAGCCCGACGCGCAGGGGCTGCCCGCAAGGCCGCCCGTGCGCGGCTAGCGCCCCTCGGCCGTCAGCGCAGCAGGCGCGCCACGGCTGAGACGCGCGGCTCGATCTCGACCGGGGCGTTGGCCCGCGGCCCACCGCCCATGTGGAAGTCGATCACCACCTGCGGGTCCTTCAGCAGGTGGCCCGTCAGCACCGCCACCACGGACTCCCCCGGCCGGATGGTCCCGCGCCGCGCCAGCTGGCGGGCCCCAGCCACCGCCGCCGCCGAGGCCGGCTCGCAGCCCAGCCCCGCCCGGTCGACGGCGGCCTTGGCGGCCAGGATCTCGGCGTCGCTCACCTGCGCCACCACGCCGTCGGTCTCGCGGATGGTGCGCACGGCCCGTTCGAAGCTGGCCGGGTCGCCGATGCGGATGGCCGTGGCGACGGTCTCGGCCTGGACCTGGAAGCGCCGCCTGAAGCCCGTCCGGAAGCTCAGGTAGAAGGGGTTGGCGCCGCGGGCCTGGACGGACGCCACGCGAGGCAGCCGCCGGATGAGGCCCAGCTCGCGCGCCTCGCGCAGGGCCTTGCCGAAGGCGGCCGTGTTGCCCAGGTTGCCGGCCGGGACCACGATCCAGTCGGGCGGGCTCCAGCCGCGCTGCTGCAGCAGCTCGAAGACGATGGTCTTCTGGCCCTCGATGCGCCAGGGGTTGACCGAGTTCAGCAGCGTGATGCCCAGCTCGCGGGCGGCCTCGCGCGCCAGCCGCAGGCAGGCGTCGAAGTCGCCCTTGACGAGCAGCGTGCGGGCGCCATAGGCCAGGGCCTGGGCCAGCTTGCCCGCGGCGACCTTGCCGGCCGGGACGAAGACGAGGGCCGGCAGGCCGGCCTGCGAGGCGTAGGCCGCCATCGAGGCCGAGGTGTTGCCGGTCGAGGCGCAGGCCACGGCGCTGGCCCCGGCGCGGGCTGCCTGGGTCACGGCCACCGTCATGCCGCGGTCCTTGAAGCTGCCGGTGGGGTTCTCGCCTTCGTGCTTCAGGGCCAAGTCGTCGAGACCCACCCAGGCCGACAGGGCGGGCCTGCGGTATAGCGCTGTGTTGCCCTCGGGGTGGCTGACGAGGCGACCGCGTCCCGGCAGCACCAGCTCCCGGAAGCGCCACACGCCGCTGCCGTGGGCCGCCGGGTCACGGCCCTGGCGCGCGTCGAAGAGGGCGCGCAGGCGCGGGCCACGGGCGGCGCCGGGGGCCTGCTCGACGTCCAGCAGGCCCCCGCAGGCGCACTCCACGTCGGGCGCCGTGGCGTGGAGCCGGCGCCCGCAGGCCGGGCACGTCAGGCGGACGCTCACTCGAGCCTCGCGCCGCGCGGGTCG
>JBDIBD010000032.1:0-20167 GCA_039812725.1 Vicinamibacteria bacterium
GCGCGTGGCGGGCGAGCGGCTGCTGGGCCTGGCCCAGGCCGCGGGCCGCGACTAGTCGGGCAGCCAGGCCTGCCCGGTCGGCGGCGCCACGGCGCGCGTGGAGCCGGAGCGGCCGGCCAGCAGCGCCACGATGTCGGTGCAGCGCGCGATCGTCGCCCGGCGCGCGATGAAGCCGCTGTCGGGCTTCTCGCCGTCGTGGGTCGGCATCACGTAGCGCGGCGCCAGGGCCCGCACCAGCTCCACTCCCGGCTCGGCCCCCAGGTTGGCGATGCCCCCCAGGTAGAAGGGCAGGTCGAGCAGCGTGAAGGAGCACAAGAGCGCGTCGAGGCGGCCGTTCAGGACCCGCTCGACCGCCCGGAAGGTGCGCCCCGCGGTCGGCAGCCCGTGCGGGCAGTACATGACCGTCGCGCCGCTCTCCTCGCCGCGCAGGATCAGGGCGTTGTGGGTGGTGTCGAAGGGCGGCGTGGCCCGGCACCAGGACAGGGCCACGCTGCCGAAGCGCAGGGGGGCCCGCCCCAGCGTCGCGTTGGGGATCGGCCGGGCCCGGCGCAGGCCGGCCACGTGGCGCAGGAAGGGAATCACCACGCGCGGCGCGAAGGTCGGCAGGTCGGGCGGCAGCAGGCGCAGCGTGGGCAGGTTGCAGTGGTCGGGGAAGGGGTGCGAGATCACCAGCGCGTCGAACGGGCCGATCTCCTCCAGGCTCAACGCCGCGGTGGCGCGCTCGGCCTGGTGGATGGCGGGCACCACCACCACGGCCTTGCCGGTCAGCCAGGGGTCGAGCAGCAGGCGCGTGCCGTCCAGCTCGATCAGCCAGCTGCTGTCGCCGTTCAGCAGCGTGAGGGCCAGGGGACGCTTACCCGTCGACACGGTCATCGTGCGCAACACCTCGGGAGGGATGGGATGCACCTGTATAGCCCAAGGCCCCGACGCTGCGCAACGCGCCGCCACGCGCGCCTTGACGGCGACTCGCGGCCGGGGCAGTCTCGCGCGTCTCGAAGGAGGGGGCGGAGTGCAGCAGCCGCAGTCCGACGCGCGCCGGGCCGGGCCGGTGGCCCGCCTGGCCTATCGCCTGGGGACGTCCTGGCGGGCCCTGCGCCACGTCTGGTCGCTGCCGCCCGAGACGGTGCAGGCCTTCCTCGGCTCCTACGAGCTGTTCGAGCGCGAGAACGTGGGCGACGTGCGCGAGTCGGAGCGGCTGATCCGGGACTACTACGGCGTGCTCAACCACCTGTGCGCCGTGGGCGAGGTGGAGAAGATGTACATCCCGCCGCTGCTCGACCCGGCGGCCGGGATCACCGGCAACCAGCTCCTGTTCGAGCGCAAGATGGCCGCGGACCTGGCCCTGGGCGCCGGCGCGCGCGCGCTCGACCTGGGCTGCGGGCGGGGGCGCGTGATGGCGCACCTGGCCGAGCTCACCGGGGCCCGCCTGACGGGCGTGAACGTCGACGGGGAGCAGCTCGCCAGCGCGCGCTCGTACGCGGCCCTGCGCGGCCTGGCCGGGAGCTGCCAGTTCCGCGAGGCCAACTTCAACGACCCGCTGCCGTTCGAGGAGCGCTCCTTCGACGCGCTCTACCAGATCCAGGTGCTGACCTACGCGCGCGACAAGGAGCGCCTCTTCCGCGAGCTCTTCCGGGTGCTCGAGCCCGGCGGCCGGCTGTCGTTCCTCGACTGGGTGCGGCTGCCGGCCTTCGACCCGGGCGATCCGCGGCACGCCGCGCTGCTGCGCCGGGTCAAGCCCCTGATCGGCGCGGTCGAGACGCCCACGCCGCAGGACCTGGCGGGCGCGCTGGAGCGGGCCGGCTTCGAGGTGCTGGCCAGCGCCGACGCCAGCCCGGGCGGCCACCAGGCGCCGCTGATCGAGAAGGCCGACGTCTTCTACAAGCGCGTGGAGCGGCTGGTGAAGGCCCTCGACGCGCTGCGCCTGCTGCCGCGGCACGTGCGCGTGCTGTTCTCGCGGCTGACCCAGGACGGCGAGGCCTTCGTCGAGGCCGACCGGCTGGGGCTGTTCACGTCGAGCTGGCAGACCCTGGCGCGCCGGCCGGTGTAGCCGCGCGCCGACGCGGCCTCAGGCAGCTCGCGCGAGTCACAGCGGCCGGGCGCGCTCGGCCACCCGGCCCGTGGCGATCAGCTCGTGCAGCTCCTCGGCCATCCGCCGCGTGGCCACGAGCGTGGCGCGCCAGGCCCGGATGCGCTCGGCGTCGCTCAGCGAGTAGAAGTCGTCGCGGTCGGGGATCTTGCGCCCGGGCAGCGTCTCGACGAACTCCGCCGAAGGGGCCACGATCAGCGCGCGCCGGAAGTTGCGGGGCCGGGCCTTGCGCCAGCGCAGCGGCTTGTCGAGCCAGCCCGGGACAACGTGCGGGTAGAAGTGCGGGTAGAGCACGAGGCCGTCGCCGGGGCCGAAGTCGAGGTCGACGTGGTAGTCGACCGCGCCGCCGTCGCGGTGGACGAGGCCGCCGTCGCCGGCCATGGGCACGCCCGACAGCACCAGCGGGATGGCGGCCGAGGCCAGCAGCGCGTCCTTCAGGTTGGCCGCGGTGAGGGCCGCGTGGCGGGTGGGGAAGTCGCGCAAGTCCGCGAAGGGGCCGGGGTCGCCGCCCGCGTGCCAGACCACGCGCGTCATCTGCCAGGCCAGCGTGCTGCGGCTGGCCAGGTTGCCGGCCATGGCCAGCAGCAGCGCGAGGGACTGGGGCAGGCGCCGCTCGCTGGCGGCCAGTCCGCGGCAGGCCACGGTGATCACGTGCAGCCGCACGAACGGGTGCGCCAGCGCGTCCGCCGCGCCGGTGGGACCGAACAGGGCCGCGATGATGCCGGCCGTGGTGGCGCTCACGAGCGGCGCCGGCGGCCGCGGCGGGTAGCGCTGCTCGACGTAGGCCTCGTGGCCGCGCTCCAGCGCGGCCACGGGGTCGGGCTGGGCCAGGCAGGCCAGCCGCCAGCTGCCGATCGACGAGCCGACGGCGTGCAGGGGCCGCGCCCGCGGCGCCTGGAGGAAGTCACCGAACAGGTAGCGGTCGAGCCCGGCCAGCACCAGCCACTTCGGGCCGCCCGAGGCGCCGGGGACCACGTCCACGTCCTCCGGGCGCAGCCCGCGCTCACGCAGGAGGCGCAGGGCCTCGGGCCCGGCCAGCAGGTCGAGCGAGCCGCTCAAACGCCGACCTGCGCTGGACGCCCCGTCGGCCGCGCCACGCGGCTCAGTCGGCCTCGCGCTCGACGACGTACGAGCGGTCGATCTGCGCGAGGCTGGCCGTCCCGGCCTGGCGCATGACGAGCTGCAGCTCGCGGCGCAGGATCTCGAGCACGGCCTCGACGCCCTCCTGTCCGAAGGCCGCCAGGCCCCAGACCTGCGGCCGGCCGATGGCCACGGCGGTCGCGCCCAGGGCCAGCGCCTTGAACACGTCGGTGCCGCGGCGGATGCCCCCGTCCAGGAGCACCGGCACGCGGCCCCGGACGGCCTCGGCCACCTCGCCCAGGCTCTCGATCGTCGGCCGCAGGCTCTCCTCGGCGCGCCCCCCGTGGTTGGAGACCACGATCCCGTCGACGCCGTGGCGCAGGCACTGCTCCGCGTCCTCGCGCGTGACGATGCCCTTCACCACCAGCTTGCGCGGCCAGGCCTCGCGCACCCTCGCCAGGTAGGTCCAGGTGGCGTCGGGTGGGAACAGGGCCCGCACCTTCGAGACGTCGAGGCCCTGGAACATGGCCCGGTACGGCAGGTTGCCCACGAAGTCCGCCGGCTCGGCCCGGTGGCAGGCGGAGCAGTCGCGCGTGTCGGCGCGCCGCCCGCGGGCGAGGGTCTCGCGATTGGAGCCCGCTTGCAGGTCCACGGTCAGCACGAGGGCGGGCGAGCCGGCCGCCTCCGCGCGCTTCATCAGGGTCTGGGCCAGGCTCAGCTGGTCGGTGGGGTAGAGCTGGAACCAGACCGGCCCGCCGCGCGCCGCCACGACCTCCTCGATGGGCGTGGAGGTCAGGGTCGAGAGCACCTGCAGGTGGCCCTTGGCTCGGGCGGCGCGGGCCGTGGCGGCCTCGCCCTCGTCGTGGAAGGCGCGCTGGCTCGAGACCGGGCAGAGCACGATCGGCGTGTCCCACCGGGTGCCGAACAGCGTGACCGAGGTGTCGGGGGTGCGCACGCCGGCCAGCCGCCGCACCCGTAGGGCCAGGCGCGCGTAACCCGCGCTGTTGGCGCGCAGGGTGGCGTCGCCGTCGACGCCCGTGGCGAGGTAGGCCCAGTGGGCCGGCGGCAGGCGCAGGCGGGCCACCGCCTCGAGGTCGAAGACGTCGAGCGCCTCGGCCGCGCTGGAGACGACGTCCTGGCCTTCGGCCAGGGCCCGTGGGCCGAGGCCGGCCAGCAGCGGGCTGGCGGACAGGAAGCGCAGCAGCGCGCGCCGCGCCTGGACGGCTTCGGGGGAGTGCATGGGGGGCCTCCGGTTCCTCCGTCTCAGCGAGGTCCGACGATGGTCCAGTCGAGGGCCGGGTTGTTGGCCGTGGGGCTCGTGAACTCGCCGTGGATTCGGGTGCTGTTGAAGTCGAGGTGCCAGACCACCTGGTTGCCGCTGGTCTCGTTGCGCCAGACGACGTCGGGCGAGCCGTAGGGCGGCGTGCCGGGCACGTAGGCCGCGCTGTAGTCGGCGCTGGCCAGCACCTTCCAGTTGTTGTCGCCGGCCGCGTCGGGCGTGGTGAACTGGCCGGTGGTGCGCGCCACCGAGGCATCCATGTACCAGGTCACGATCTTGCCGGAGGTGGAGTTGTACCAGAGGAAGTCGGTGTTGCCGTCGTCGTTGTAGTCTGCGGCCGCCACGACGGCCCAGTTCGAGTTCACGGCCTGGTCGGGCGTCGGGACGACTTCGCCCAGCTTGGCCGTGCCGTTCATGGTCCAGATCGCGATCTTCTGCGTCGTGAAGTCGCGCCAGACGATGTCGGGCCAGCCGTCGCGGTTGAAGTCGGCCGTGGCCGACAGGTCCCAGTTGGGCGGCAGGACCGGGCCACCGCTGAGCGGCACCGGCGCGCCCACACGGTCGGTGCCGTTCATCAGCCAGAACTCGACCTGGCCCGTGACCTGGTTCCAGAAGACGAGGTCGTTGGTATCGCCGAAATCGAACTTGTCGACCCCGCGGATGCGCCAGTCGGCGCTGGCGGCGTAGGGCGTGATTCTGGCCTGGGCCGTGCGCGTGACACCGTCCATGAACCAGACCAGGTTCTCGGCCCCGTCGAAGTTGTTGCGGAAGACGAGGTCCGTCCGGCCGTCGCCGTCGAAGTCGCCCTTGGGACGGTCCAGGATCCGCGAGACGAAGGCGTTGGAGCCGAATTGCCCGTTTCCATGGAACGTGCCCTGGATCGGGTTCACGGTCGGAAAGTAGTTCGAGGACGTTCTTCCCACCACGTAGGTGTTGCGGGCGGCGTCCACGGCGATTCCGGTGGCAAGCTCGAGGTTGTCGAAGGGGCCGGTGCCCCCCCCGAGGTACGTCGAGTAGTCGAAGGCCGACCCGGCCGCATTCAGCTTGGTCACGAAGGCCTTCGCGGTCGTCGTGCTCGCGGGGTCGACGGGCCTCACGGTCGGGAAGTCCAGGGAGCCCGTCCGACCCGTGACGTGGGCACAACCGGTGCGGTCGACGGCGATGTCGTGGCCGATCTCGTCGCCGTTGATCCTGTAGCCCCCGTGGCCGCCGAGGTACGTGGAGTAGACGAGCGTCGAGCCGGCCGCGCTCAGCTTCGTCACGAAGGCGTCGATGTAGCTGGCGTACGCAGGCTGGATTGCGTTGGCCGTGGGGAAGTTCGCCGAGTCCGTGTCGCCCGTCACGTAGGCCTGGCCGAGGCTGTCCACCGCGATGCCGCGGCCGTGATCGTCGCCGACGCCGTTCGCGTCCTGGCTACCCCCGAGATAGGTGGAGTAGACCAGGGCCGAGCCGCTGGGATTGAGCTTCGTGACGAAGGCGTCGTAGCCGTTGGCGCCGCCCCCGTTCGTGGGCTGGAAGGCGTTGGCCGTCGGGAAATTGAGCGAGGCGGTCTCGCCCGTGACGTACGCGTTGCCCGACCCGTCGACGGCCAGCCCGCGGCCCACGTCGTTGTAGCCGCCCCCGAGGTAGGTCGAGTAGACCAGGGTCGAGCCGGTGGGATTCAGCTTCACCACGAAGGCATCGAAGGGCCCGCCCTGGTTGAGGGGCTGGAACGGCGCCGCCGTGGGGAAGTTGAGCGAGGACGTGTCGCCCACCAGATAGGCGTTGCCCGAGCCGTCCAGCGCAATGCGGCGCCCGGTGTCGTCGCCGCTGCCCCCGAGATACGTCGAGTAGACCAGGGCCGAGCCAGCCGCGTTCAGCTTGGCCACGAAGACGTCGCTCCCGCCGGCGTTCGCGCCCTGGAGCGGGCTCGCCGTGGGGAAGTTGGAAGACTGGGTGTAGCCCGTCACGTACGCGTTGCCGGAAGCGTCCACGGCGACGCCCAGGCCCTCGTCGTTGCCGCTGCCCCCGAGATAGGTGGAGTAGACCAGGCTCGAGCCCGTCGGGTCCAGCTTCGCCACGAAGACGTCCCAGGCCCCCGCGAGCGTGCCCTGCAACGGGTTGGCCAGCGGGAAGCCGTAGGACGCACGACCCGTGACGTAGACGAAGCCGGATCCGTCCACGGCGATGCCCTGGCCGGCGTCGTCGCCCCCTCCGAGGTAGGTGGAGAAGGTCAGTACGGGGTCGATCACGAGCGGTCGCGACCGGTCGTAGCCTCCCAGGCGGAAGGCCGCGCGGCGGCCGTCGACGACGTAGGATCCCGCCACCGTCTCGCGCGCCCCGTCGCGCTCCTGGTAGACGATCGGCTTGTGCTGGCGCAGGGTCTCCGGCCCGACGTGCACGAGCAGGTCGCCCTGGGCATCCAGCTCGACCCGGTCGGCCCCGGCGAAGTCCAGGCGGATCTGCCGCGGGTCGGCCCCGGGCTGCACCACGAAGTCGTATTCGAGCTGGCCCTGCCGCCCGTAGTAGACCAGGTCGATGCCCGGGTAGACGGCCTCGTAGCGCACCTTGCCGAAGTGCGGGACGTCGGTGCGCCAGCGCGCCGGGTCGTTGCCCACGAGGTAGTGGCTGCGCGCGGCCAGGGGCTCGAGACCGGTCACGCGCGGCGTCCTGCTCGCCCCCCGCAGCTTCAGGCGCACGGTGGCCGGGGATGTGGCTGCGTCGGGCGAGGCGGCGCGCAGGCTGAGGACGGCCTCTGCGGGCGTGAGGAAGAGGGCCTGGCCCGCGCCGCGGGCCAGGAAGGCGACCCGCGGGTCCGTCTGCCCGGCGTTGGCTTCGAAGGACAGCGGCATCTGGACGGAGGCCGCCGCGAGGCGGGTGTCGCCGGCGCCGGCCGACGGGCCGGCCAGAAGCGCGAATCCGGGGCACGACAGACCCAGCGTCAGCGCGATCGACCCACGCCACCAGGGTTGGCGCGACATGGCTACCTCCAGTACGCAGGCCTCGCGTGCCCCAAGGTTATCACTGGCGCTCCCGCCGACCGGGCACCCGGGCGCCGGGAGCCTCACGGACGGATGGCCAGGCGGTCAGGCCGGAGGGCAGGTGGCCTGGATCAGGCGCTCCAGCGCCGCGCGTGTCCCCTCGTGGCGGTTGTTCAGCCGCAAGCCCAGGCGCCAGCCCTCGTTGGACCCTCGGGACCGCCACCAGACCACGCGGGCCGCGTTGAGCTCCAGCCGCGAGACGGGCCCGGCTTCGCAGGTCAGTCTGATCTCGTAGGCGCCCGGTGGGCCGAGGTCTTCGGCTGCGAGGACCCCGATGCCGGACGTGGAGATGTCCACCACCTCGGCCTGGGCAGCCACGTAACCGTCCAGCAGGAACTGCACCGTCATGGGGACCGCCGGCCTGCGGCGCTCCCTGCCTCTCCTCTGCCTCGTCGCCACAGTCGGACTCCAGGGGGCAGTTCCGGAGGGAACCCCCCGATGACGGGCGGCGCACCGGCCGGGACCGGTGCGCCGCTGCGACATTCGCGATTCTGGACCCTAGACGTGGCACGGAGTCAAGGAGTTGGTGATCCTCCTCACCGGCCCCGCGAGCTCGCCCGCCCGATGACCCGCCGGCAGCGCCAGTCGAGGTAGTGCTCGACCAGCCAGAAGCGCCGGAAGGCCGGGTTGCGGGTCTGCCGGTGGAAGTAGCGGTAGTAGATCTGCTGGGCGATGACCGCCAGCCGGAACAGCCCGTAGACCTCGTAGAAGGCCCATCCAGCCGGCCGCAGACCGCTGCGCTCGCAGTAGTAGTCGACGACCTCGCGCCGCGTCAGCATCCCCGGCAGGTGCGTGGGCTGGCGGCGCACCGAGCGCATGAAGAAGTCGTCGTCGGCCTGCACCCAGTAGGCCAGGCTGTTGCCCAGGTCCATGAGCGGGTCGCCCAGCGTGGCCATCTCCCAGTCGAGGACCCCCACGATGCGCGCCGGGTCGCGCTCGTCGAGCACCAGGTTGTCGAAGCGGTAGTCGTTGTGGACCACGCAGGTGCGCACGTCCTCGGGGGTGCGCTCGCGCAGCCAGGCCATGACGCGCTCGAAGCTCGGTACGTTCCAGGTGCGGGCCTTCCGGTAGCGCTCGCTCCAGCCCTCGACCTGGCGGCGGGCGTAGCCCGCCCCCTTGCCCAGCGCCTCGAGCCCGACCGCGCGCGGGTCCACCCGGTGCAGCTCCACCAGGCGGTCGAGCATGGCCAGGCACAGGCGGCGCGCGGCCGGGGCGTCGAGCTGCATCCCGCGCGGCAGGTTGCCGCGCAGGATCAGGCCGGGGACGCGCCGCATGACGTAGAACTCGCAGCCCAGCACGGCCGGGTCGTCGCAGAACGCGATCATCTCCGGCACGCACGGGAAGGCCGGCCGCAGGGCCTGCTGGACCCTGAACTCGCGCCCCATGTCGTGGGCCGAGGCGGCCTTGGTGCCGGCCGGGGGGCGACGCAGGACGAGGTCGTGGCTCTCGTACTCGAGACGGTAGGTCCAGTTCGATGCGCCGCCCGAGTACTGGGTGACGCGCGGCGTGCCCCGCAGGCCGGGCAGGCGCGCCTTCAGGAAGGCGTCGACCGCGGCGGCGTCCAGCTCCTCGCCCGGGCGCGCCAGGCGGGCGTGTTCGCTCAACGGTCCTTCATCCCGTAGCGGCGCAGGATGCGCCGGGCCACCGACTCGACGTGCACCTCGTCGGCCCCGTCGTAGATGCGGGCCGCGCGCTCGTGCGAGTACCAGTAGGCCAGCGGGGTGTCGTCGGTCATCCCCAGGCCGCCCAGGGCCTGCAGGGCCCGGTCGAGCACGCGCTGCAGCGTGCGCGCCACGCTGAACTTGATCAGCGAGATCTCCTCGCGGGCCGCCGCGGCGCCCTCGTTCTCGATGCGCCAGGCCGCGTGCAGCACCATCAGCCGCGCGGCGTGGATCTCGGCCCGGCTCAGGGCGATCCACTGCTGCACCATCTGCTTGGCCCCCAGCGGCCGGCCCGGGGCCAGCTCGCGCGTGGCGGCGTGGCGGCAGAGGATCTCGAGGGCCCGCTCGCAGATGCCGATCCAGCGCATGCAGTGGTGGATGCGCCCGGGTCCGAGGCGGATCTGGGCCAGCGCGAAGCCGTGGCCCTCGGGGCCCAGAAGGTAGCGCAGCGGCACGCGCGCGTCGTGGTAGGCCACCTCGCCGTGGCTGGCCCAGTCGCCGCCGCGGTGGCCCATGACCGAGAGGTTGCCGATCAGCTCGAAGCCGGGCGTGTCGGTGGGCACCAGGAACAGGCTGGCGCGGTGGTAGGGGTCGGAAGCCCCGGCGTCGGTCACCGCCATGCAGACGGCGAAGGCCGCGCCGTCGGCCGAGGAGGCGAACCACTTGTGGCCCCGCAGCACCCAGCCGTCGCCGTCGCGGCGCGCGGTGGTCCCCAGGAAGACCGGGTTCGAGCCGGCGAACTCGGGCTCGGTCATGGTGAAGCAGCTGCGCACGTCGCCGCGCACGAGCGGCAGCAGGAAGCGCTCCTGCTGCTCCGGCGTGCCGTGCTCGATGAGCAGCTCCATGTTGCCCACGTCCGGGGCCTGCACGTTGAAGAGGTAGTGCCCGACCGGGCTGCGTCCCAGCTCCTCGCTCATGTGGGCGAACTCGAGCAGCGACAGCCCCGCGCCGCCGAAGCGCTCGGGGACGTGCGCGGCCCACAGCCCCGTCTGGCGGGCGCGCTCGCGCTTCAGCTTCAGGACCGGCAGCAGGGCGGGGAAGCCGTCGCGCAGCAGCGCGCCCTCGAGCGGCAGCGCCTCGCGCTCCACGAACTCGCGCACGAGCGTCCGGACCTCACGAACCTTGTCGGACTCCGAGAAATCCACGGCTCCTCCTGGACACGCCGGCCACGCGGCCTTGAAAGATTACCTTGGCGCACACCTTTCGGACGCCTCCGGAGCCTACCGCAACTCCTGCGCGCGGGAGGGCGCCACGGGGCCCACTTTGCGGCCTTCCAGCCTGGCACACGGTGTGCAAATGGAAGCCCAGAGCTGCTGCACTGGGGGAGTGAGACTTGGCCGTCGCGATGGCGCTCTTCGCTGCTGGCATTGCCATGGGGCTGGCCGGGGCCTGCATGTGGGCCTGGGCCGTGCACGCCGGCCAGTTCCGCGACCTCGAGGCCACCAAGGCCCAGCTGTTCTGGCCCGACCTGGCCGCGCCCCCCGACGCCCCCGCCCCCCGTCCCGTCGAGCAGAACCACGCCAGCGATTCCCCGGAGAGCGTATGAACGTCGCGAGCCCCAAGGACACCGGCGCGGGCGGCGCCATTGGCCGACGCCGCGCCCTGACGCTCACGAGCCTGATCGGCCTGGCCGGCGCGAGCCTCGTGGCCGGCCTCTCGAACCTGCTGTTCTTCCGGCCGCGCGTGACCTACGGCGAGCCCTCGCGCTTCCGGGTCGGCCGGCCCGAGAGCCTGCCGATGGGCACGCGCCTGCCGCTGTCCCGCCAGCGGGTCACGATCGTGCGCACGGCCGCGGGCCTGTGCGCCATCTCGAACACCTGCACCCACCTGGGCTGCGTCGTCACCACCACCGAGATCGGCTTCGACTGTCCCTGCCACGGCAGCCGCTTCGACGCCGAGGGGACGGTGCTGGGCGGCCCCGCGCCGCGGCCGCTGCCCTGGTACCGGCTCTCGCTGGCGCCCAACGGCGAGGTCGAGGTCGACACGGCCGAGGCGGTGCCCGCCGGCACCTTCCTCAAGGTCTAGGCAGAGGGAACCATGGACAAGGACCCCGGCCTGCTCGAGAACCTGAAGGCCCTGCCGCGCAACGTCTGGGGCTCGATCTTCCGCAACCCGCTGCCCTCCTCCGACCTGGCGCGCTCGCAGACCACCTTCAGCAACCTGTTCCTGCACATCCACCCGGTCAAGACCCACGCGCACTCGCTCAAGCCCTGGTACACGCTGGGCCTGGGCGTGATCGCCTTCAGCCTGTTCCTGATCCTGACCACCACGGGCGTGCTGCTGATGTTCTACTACGTCCCCTCGGTGGACCAGGCCCACAACCGCATGCTCGACCTGGCCGGCACCGTGGCCTTCGGACCGCTGCTGCGCAACATGCACCGCTGGGCCGCCCACGGCATGGTGGCCGTCGTGATCCTGCACATGGTGCGGGTCTTCTTCACCGGCAGCTACCGGGCCCCGCGCGAGTTCAACTGGGTGGTCGGCATCCTGCTGATGCTGATGACCTTCTTCGCCTCCTTCACCGGCTACCTGCTGCCCTGGGACCAGCTGGCCTTCTGGGCCATCACGGTGGGCACCTCGATCGCCGGCTACGCCCCCGTGATGGGCGAGCAGGTGCGCTTCCTCCTGCTGGGCGACCGGGTGGTGGGCCAGGAGGCCCTGATCCGCTTCTACGTGCTGCACGTGGCCGTGCTGCCGCTGGCCATCGCGCTCTTGGTGGGCGTCCACTTCTGGCGCATCCGCAAGGACGGCGGCCTGTCGCGCCCCGAGGGGCTCGACCTGCCCGAGGCCCAGCCGGCCTTCCCGGAGGCCCTCGAGGGCAAGGCCCTTGGCCTGGCGCCCGCGGCCAAGCTGCAGCGCACCAAGACCTTCGGCGTCATGGGCATCGTGCGCGGCCCGTTCAGCAAGGTCGGCAACACCCCCGACAACACGGTCTACTCGTGGCCGAACCTGTTCGTGGCCGAGCTGTTCTGCTTCTCGGTGACCGTGCTGGTGGTGCTCTTGGTGGCGCTCCTGTTCGCGGCGCCGCTCGAGGCCCCGGCCGACCCGACCCACCCGCCCAACCCCTCCAAGGCCCCCTGGTACTTCCTGGGCCTGCAGGAGATGGTCTCCTACTCGGCCTTCTGGGGCGGCGTCGGCATCCCGACCCTGTTCGTGCTCGGGCTGCTGGCGGTGCCGTACCTGGACCGGGGCCGGCTCGGCACCGGCGTCTGGTTCTCGCGCCACCGCCTACTGGCCAACACCCTCTTCGCGCTGTTCCTGATCGTGAACCTGGTCCTGATCGTGATCGGGACCTTCTTCCGAGGCCCCAACTGGAGCCTGGTCGTCCCGTGGTGACCCACCGGTAGGGGTGAATATGCGTCCAGCCCTCGCGATCATCTCCGTCATCGTGCTGGCCGTGCACGGCGTGGTCTTCTACAACCAGTTCTTCGCCCGCTGGCAGGAGCACCAGGCCCAGTACTTCGAGCAGGCCGCCAAGCTGGCCGAGAGCGAGGCCGTGCGGGCCACCCTCAAGGCCCGCCGGCCCGCCATCGAGCAGGTCATCGTGCGCAGCTTCCCGCCCGAGCACGTCGACCGCTGCCAGACCTGCCACATCGCCGTCGACGACCCGCGCTTCGAGAAGGCCGACCAGCCGCTGCGCACCCACCCGCCCATCCCCGGGCACCGCTTCGAGGCCTTCGGCTGCACGGTCTGCCACGACGGGCAGGGCCGGGCCGTCGACGCCAAGGGCGCCCACGAGGGCGGCGAGGACTGGCCCTGGCCGCTCTTGCCCAAGCAGATGATCCAGGCCAACTGCGTGCAGTGCCACGTCGAGCCCGGCTGGCAGGGCGCGCCGCTGGTGAACGCCGGCCGGCGCCTGTTCTACGAGCGGGCCTGCTACACCTGCCACACCATCGGCGGCCTGTCCTACGGCTCGATCGGCCCCGAGCTGACCGAGGAAGGGCGTCGCCGCCGCGCCGACTTCATCACCGGCAAGATCCAGGACCCGCGCGCCACCAACCCGGTCTCGACCATGCCGAGACAGGACCTGACCGGCGAGCAGGTGCTGGCCCTGGCCACCTTCCTCAAGTCCCAGCAGGGCTCCCGCATCTCGCGCGCGCCGCTGGCCCAGTACCAGGCCAGCCAGCAGGCCCGGCCCGAGTGGCTGCCGCTCTCGGTGATCGTCGGCCCCGAGGAGGCCACCGCCGTCGAGTCCCTGGACCCCGTCCAGCGCGGCGAGTCGCTGCTGCCGCGGGTGGGCTGCCTCTCCTGCCACAAGCTCGGCGAGCGCGACGGCAAGGTCGGCCCCGAGCTGAGCTACACCGCCGCCCAACGCGACCCGGACTGGGTCATGACCCACTTCAAGGACCCCAAGAGCGTGGTCCCCGGTTCGCTGATGCCGCCTTATCCCCTGCCCACCGAGAGCTTCGACTCCCTGACGAAGTACCTGCTGGCGCGGCCCGTGCCGGAGGTGGTCGGCGCGCCCGCCGAGCAGTTCCGGCAGCTGTGCGCCCGCTGCCACGGCGAGAAGGGCCAAGGCGACGGCGTCATCAGCCGCTACCTCGACCCGCGTCCGCGCGACCTGACCAAGCTGGCCTTCATGCGCAGCAAGACGCGCGAGCGCCTGGTCAAGAGCGTCATGGAAGGCGTCCCCGGCACGAGCATGGCCCCCTGGGGCCGCGTGCTGGGCCCGGAGCGCTCCGGGGCGCTGGTCGACTGGGTGCTGGCCGACCTGACCCGGGCGGGCGCCTCCAAGCCCCCGGCCGACCGCCGGGTGCCGGAGGCCAACCCGGTGGCGTACTCGCCCGAGAGCGTGGCGCGTGGCGAGGCCGTCTTCATGAACCGCTGCTGGGGCTGCCACGGCAAGAAGGCCGACGGGCAGGGGCCCAACGCGGCGGACATCGTGCCGCGCCCCCGCAACCTGCGCAACAAGCCCTTCGTCAGCTCGCTCTCCTACGCCCGCCTGCACGAGAGCATCAAGTACGGCGTGCAGGGCACGGCCATGCCGGCGGCCGGCTTCGACTTCGCCCTGGACGACGAGTCCATCGGCGACCTGATCAACTTCGTCCTGTCCCTGAACGGGCTGGGCGCGCCCGGCGCCACGAAGAGCGCCGACAACTCCACGACCCCGAGGTGAACGCATGAGCGTCGCAGCGCCTCCCCATCCGGCAGCCGAGCACGAGGACCGCAGCGCCTTCTCCTTCCTGCTGGTGGCCTCGCTGTTCTTCGTGGTGTCGGGGCTGGTGGCCCTGATCATCGCGGCGAAGTTCCACCTGCCGACCCTGCTGGGCGACGTCTCCTGGCTGACCTACGGCCGGCTGCGCCCGATCCACACCAACGGCATGCTCTTCGGCTGGTTGCTGGCGGCCGACATGGGCCTGTGCTTCTACCTGGTGCCGCGGCTGTGCGGCGTCAGGCTGTGGAGCGAGAAGCTGGGGATGGCCACGCTGTACCTGTGGATCGTGATCATCCTGGGCGCGGTGGTGACGCTGGCCATGGGCCAGAACCAGGGCCTCGAGTACGCCGAGCTGCCGCTCTGGCTCGACGTCCTGGTGGTGGTGGCCTGGGTCATGTTCGGGTGGAACGTCTTCGCCACGGTGGCCAACCGCAAGTACCAGCAGATGTACGTCTCGCTCTGGTACATCATGGCCTCGATCCTGTGGACCGCCTTCGTCTACATCGTGGGCAACTTCGCCACGATGTTCACGGCCGGCGTCAACCAGGCCAACCTCAACTGGTTCTACGTGCACAACGCGGTGGGCCTGATCTTCACGCCGCTGGGCCTGGGCATCGGCTACTACTACATCCCCAAGTCGGCCGAGACGCCGCTCTACTCGCACCGCCTGTCGATGATCGGCTTCTGGTCGCTGGCCTTCGTCTACGTCTGGACCGGCGCCCACCACATGCTGCACGGACCGATCAGCCAGTGGCTGCAGACCGTGGCGATCCTGTTCTCGGTCATGCTGATGATCCCGGTCTGGACCCTGGTCTGGAACTTCCTGGCCACCATGAAGGGCCAGTGGCAGCAGCTCAAGGACAACGTGCCGATCAAGTTCCTGATGACCGGCACGATCTTCTACCTGCTGACCTGCTTCCAGGGGCCGATGCACTCGCTGCGCACGGTCAACGCCATCGTCTCCAAGACCGACTGGATCGTGGGCCACGCCCACATGGCCGTGCTGGGGGCCTTCTCCTTCTTCGCCATCGGCGGGGCCTACTACTCGGTGCCGCGCATGCTGAAGACGCGCCTGCACTCCCACGCCCTGTCGAACGCCTCCTTCTGGCTGTGGCTGGTGGGCGGCCTGTCCTTCTTCGTCTCGCTCTGGATCGGCGGGTTCCTGCAGGGGCTGCAGTGGAACGACGTGGGCATCCCCTTCATCGACACGGTCAAGTTCATGCAGCCCTTCTGGGCCGTGCGCCTGCTGGGCGGGACGCTGATGTTCGCGGGCATCCTGCTCTTCTTCTGGAACATGGTGATGACCTTCACCCACCGCAAGGAACGGCCGGCCGAGGCCGCCTAGGAGCACGGTCATGCTGAGCAAGATCGACAAGTCGAGCGCGGTCTTCGTGCTGGCCGCCGTGGTGTTCTTCTGGATCGGCGGCATCCTGACCACCGCCGCCCCGCCGCTGCTGGACAAGAGCTGGGTCAAGCCCCTGCCGGGCCTCAAGGACTACGCCACGCTGGCCGCCCAGGGCGACGCGCAGGCCAAGCTGGTCATGGCAGGCCGCCAGATCTACGTCAGCGAGGGCTGCTGGTACTGCCACACCCAGCAGACCCGCACCATCGAGGCCGACACGGTGCGCTCCGGCTGGCGCGGCGAGCGCAGCCCGGTCTCGACCCCCGACGAGTTCGTCTACGACCAGCCGCACCTGTTCGGCACGCGCCGCACCGGTCCCGACCTCTCGCGCGTGGGCGGCAAGTACGACCGCCAGTGGCACGCCACCCACTTCCGCGACCCGCGCAGCCTGGTGCCCGGCTCGGTCATGCCGCCCTTCCCCTGGATCGCGGGCGACCCGCAGAAGCTGGACGCGCTGGTGGCCTACATCCAGAGCCTGGGCCGCGTGAAGGACTGGCGGCCGGCCCACGACTACGAGGAGTGAGGCGGTGGCCGACTACGCCTGGGCCTCGGTCTACTGGATGTACTCGCTCATGGCGCTGTTCGTGGCCGGCGCCGCCTTCTTCCTGAGGCAGGCGCTGCGCAGCGGCGCCGTGAGCGGCGACGAGGCCCCCAAGTACCGGATGCTCGAAGACGAGGAGCCCCTGGCGGGCGCCAGGGACCCACGGAGGCAGTCATGAGCGAGACGACCGAGAAGGGCGACATCCACGAGCTGGCCGGCGGCTGGATCACCGAGCGCAAGGGCACCCCGGTGCCCGGGTTCCTCAAGCTGACCTACGTCGGCTTCTGCGCCTTCGGCCTGGTCTACCTGTTCCGGTACATGGCCGGCGAGGTGGACCACGCCACGCGCGGCCCGCTGGTCAAGCAGCTCAACGCCGTGATGGACCAGCCGGGCACGCCCTGGTTCGCGCTGCTGGGGACCCTGATCGCGGCCTACACCGCCCTGCTGCTCTGGTACGCGCTGGTGCGGAAGGAGGAGGAGTAGCCGCGTGCCGACCCCGGTCTCGTCGGCCTACCGCCGCCTGCGCCTTCCCGACGCCGAGCGCTACTGGGTCGAGCAGGTCAAGTGCCGGGTGGGCTGCCCGGTCTTCACCGACGCCTGCGGCTACGTCACGGCCGTGGCCGAGGGGCGCGACCGCGAGGCCTACGCCATCGCCCGCGCCACCAACCCCTTCGTCTCGATCTGCGGGCGCATCTGCGGCGCCCCCTGCGAGCGCGCCTGCCGGCGCGGCAGCGTCGACCAGCCCGTCTCGATCCGGGCCGTCAAGCGCTGGGCCTGCGAGCTCTACGGCAACGAGACCGGCACGTCGGAGCACTACCACCGCCACGCCGACCAGCGCCTGCTGCCGCCCCGGGGCGACTACCCCGAGCGCGTGGCCGTGGTGGGCGCGGGGGTGGCCGGCCTGACCGTGGCCCACGACCTGGCCCGGGCCGGGTACGAGGTCACCGTCTTCGAGGCCGGCCCGGTGCCGGGCGGCATGCTGACCATGGGCGTGCCGCTCTACCGCCTGCCGCGCGAGCTGGTGAAGGCCGAGATCGACGCGATCCTCTCGCTGGGCGTGGAGCTGCGGCTCGACAGCCCCGTGGGCGTTCCCGGCCGCACGCTCTCCGACCTGAAGCGCGAGGGCTTCGCGGCCTTCTTCCTGGGGGCCGGGCTGCAGGCCAGCCGCAAGCTCGACATCCCCGGGGCCGACCTGCCCGGCGTGGTGCACGGCATCGAGTTCCTCAAGCTGGTCAACCTCGGCCAGCCGGTCCAGGCCGGCCCGCGCGTGGTGGTCATCGGCGGCGGCAACGTGGCCTTCGACGTGGCCCGCACGGCGCTGCGCACCAGCGACGAGGAGGCCGAGGACTTCCGCGTGACGGCCGACGTGGCCCGCACCGCCGCCCGCCGGGCCGGCGTCAGCGAGGTGCACGTGGCCTGCCTCGAGTCCCGCGAGGAGATGCCGGCCGACGCCGTCGAGATCGAGGAGGGCCAGCACGAGGGCCTGCGCCTCCACACCTCGCTCGGCCCGCGGGCCGTGCTGAAGGGCGAGGACGGCCGCGTCAGGGGCATCGAGTTCGCGCGCTGCGTCTCGGTCTTCGACTCCGAGCGGCGCTTCAGCCCGCAGTTCGACGAGACCGTGCGCGAGACCATCGAGGCCGACACCGTCATCTTCGCCGTGGGCCAGCGCGCCGACTTCGGCTTCCTGCGGCCCGAGGACGGCGTCGAGCTGACCGAGCGCGGCCTGGTCAAGGTCGACCAGGAGACGCTGCAGACCAGCCGCCCCGACGTCTTCGCCGGCGGCGACGTGGTGCTCGGGCCGCGCCTGTTCATCGACGCCATCGCCTCCGGCCAGGTGGCCGCGCGCGGCATCCACGACTACCTGCGGCGCACCACCAGCGAGGTGGTGCTGCGCTCGTCGTGGGCGCCGGCCGCCTACACGATGGCCCAGGACTGGGAGATCCGCGCCCGGCAGCTGCCGCCCTCGCGGGCGCCGCAGCAGCAGGAGCTGCCCGCGGCGGCCGACCGCCAGGTCGAGGAGAACTACCCCGAGCACGAGGCCCGCTTCCAGGCCGAGCGCTGCCTGCGCTGCGACGTGCAGACCTGGTTCGAGGGCGAGCGCTGCGTGGCCTGCAACGGCTGCGTGGACGTCTGCCCCGACGACTGCCTGCACCTGGTGGGCCTGTCGCAGGTGGCCCAGGACCCCAAGCTCATGACCCTGGCGCAGTCGCAGCTGGGCCTGACCCAGGAGCAGCTGGCGGCCTTCGAGCCGCGCGAGCTGGACGCCCTGGGCGGGGTGATGCTCAAGGACGAGACCGCCTGCATCCGCTGCTCGATGTGCGCCACGCGCTGCCCCACGGCGGCCTTCACCATGCAGCGCTTCAGCTTCCACAGGGAGCTGGTGACGGAGCCCGTGCCCAACCCGCGCCTGAGGTACTGAGCCGCCATGGCCAAGGCCCTGCCGAACTGGTCGGGGCGCTTCACCCGGCAGCGGCGCCTGATCCAGGTGGCCTTCCTGGCGGTCTTCGCGCTGCTGCCGGTCTTCGACCTGCTGCGCTTCGACTTCGTGCAGTCGCGCCTGCACTTCTTCGGCGGCGAGATCTGGCTGGACGAGTGGGCCCTGCTGTGGCTGGCCCTGATGTTCGCCATGTGGCTGGTGGGGGCGGTCTCGCTGGTCTTCGGCCGGGTCTACTGCGCCTACGCCTGCCCCCAGACGGTCTTCTCGGAGCTGGCCCACGACATCGACGAGCTGGGCCGGCGGGCCGCCCGCCGGCTGGCCCCGCCCTGGCGCGAGCGCGCCTCGCGGTCCGTCTCGTACGCCCTGGTGGCGGTCCTCTCTGTGGCCGCCACGGCGCTGATGATGGCCTACTTCGCCCCGCTGCGCGACGTGCTGCGGCGGCTGGCGGCGCTCGACGTGGGGCCCTGGGTGGGGGCCATCGGGGCGATCAGCACGGCCCTGGCCTTCGCCAACCTGGCCTTCGTGCGCGAGCGCTTCTGCCACACGGCCTGCCCCTACGGCCTGTTGCAGGGCGTGATCGAGGACGGCCGCTCGCTGCACGTGCGGCTGGCCCCCGAGAGAGGGCAGTGCATCGACTGCGCCGCCTGCGCGCGGGCCTGCCCCATGGAGATCGACATCCGCGACGGCTCGTTCCAGATCGAGTGCACGCGCTGCGGCAGCTGTGTCGACGCCTGCGAGGCGGTGCTGCAGCGGCTCAAGCCGGCCCGGCCCAGCGTGCTGGTCTTCGACCTGGGCGGGGCCGCCCGGGGCTGGGACCTCAAGCGCACGCTGGTGGCGGTCTCGACGGTGGGCTTCGGCCTGGCCCTGGTGGTGGCGGTGCTCCGCCGCGAGCCGCTGTCCTTCCAGCTCTCGCCGGTCTACTCGGCCCAGGCCGAGGCGGCCGCCGCGCCCGAGGTCACCGGGCGCTACCTGCTGCGGGCCTCCAACCGCGGCCGCGCGCCGGTCAGGCTCGACCTGCGCGCCGAGGGGCTGGCGGGGGCCACGGTCGAGGGCCTGACCGACCCGCTGCTGCCGCCGGGACAGGAGCGCGACTACGAGCTGGTGGTGCGCGTCCCCCGCGACCGGGTGGCGGGCAGCGTGACGCCCTTCACCTGGGTGGTCGGCCCCTCCGGCCGGCAGCAGCGCATCCCGGCCACCTTCTTCGCGCGCCAGGGCAAGGTGTCATGATCCCGATCCCGAAGCACTCCTTCTTCGCCGCCGAGGGGCGCCTGCTGCAGGTGCTCCTGTGGGTCACGGCGGCGGTCTTCCTGGCGATCATGCTGGCGACCTGGATCGCCGCGGAGCGCGCCGCGCCGGTGATGCTGGACCTCGAGACCGGCCGGCCCGTGAAGCAGCGCCCCGCGCTGTGAGCCAGGCGGCGGCGCCCGTGGAGGCCCTGGCGGCCGCCGGCCTGCGCCCCGCCCCGCTGGCGCTGTGCGCCCACTGCGGCCTGCCGGTGGGCGGCGG